>JAIKXN010000118.1 GCA_024684055.1 Lachnospiraceae bacterium
GTTTGAAAAGAGAAGCGTTTAGGGTATTATTCCAAATGTTGTCAATTCAAAATCTTATGGCAAAAGAATAAAAATCATGTATAATGGGAAAAGAAAGACAAGCGCTCAGGGTGCTTGATTTGAAAGGAGAATCCCATGGAACCCATACAAAGCATTGATGCGGAAGACGATCAGTTCGCATATCGTTACGATACCCAACTTCTGATAGACAGAAGAGACAAGGATCTTGATGAGGATGAAATATCCGATTACATTACAACCCATTTCGAAGGCAATTCGCTTATTGCCGCAGGAGATGAAGATCTTATAAAGATTCATTTTCATACGAACGAACCCTGGAAGATACTTGAATACTGCAACACTGTCGGAGAGATTTATGATATTGTTGTAGAAGACATGATCAGACAGGCAGACGGCCTTCAGGGATAAATAACGAATTTCGTAACCCTCTTTGCTTTTAAGGTCCCCGGTGTTAAGGCGGACAGAAAAGCGAGAGGGTCTTTTTTTTGTTTTATTCGGTATTTTCCGGGAGGAAAAAGAAGGACTTTGGTTTTAACGGTAAGATTGAATTCAGGGCTTTAATGAAGTAAAATAAAAAGAAGAGGGAATTCTGTGAAAGGGTGGTAAAAATATGGATTACAGCAGATATGAAATTTACGATTTCGATAACCTGAGTGCTTTTAACATGTCTACCGGATGGAAAGAAAGAAGTTATAAGACTCACTGGCACTCATACGGCGAAATACTTGTAGTGGGACCGGGAAAACCCAACAAGTATTCCATAGAGAGAAATATCTATGATCTGTCCGAAGGCGATATAGTGATTGTTTGGCCGACCAAAATGCACGGGATCATCGATGCCGACAGAGCGAAAGCACTGGTCATTCAGTTCAGCAACAATTTTATAAATTCGCTTCATGATCTGAGGCGTATCATGAACCTTTACAGGAATCTGCATATCATCAAAAAAAGCGCACACCCCGAACTTGCGGAAAAACTTCTTGCGTATACGGACAGAATGAAAGAAACCTTTTTTGCCGAAGATCCGACCAACAGGGAAATACAATGCTGCATGCTTCTTATGGAATTTATGCTTACTCTTGAAGAATACAAGGGCGAGCTTATTTCGGATATAGATGAGGAAGAAAAACTCAATATCAACGCGGATGTTACCAAACGAATGGTAATGGTTACGGATTATATTAAAAACAATCTCACGTCAGATGATCTTTCACAGGCTGCCATGGCTGAGATGGCAGGTATTAGCAGGGATTATTTTTCGAGAATTTTCAAGAATGTCACGGGACTTAATTACAACAAGTGGATGAATACCATAAGACTCGAGAAAGCCTGTGAACTTTTGTCGGAAGACGGAAGGACGCTTACGGAAGTGGCAATGCTTTCCGGATTTAAGAGCATACCGAGTTTTAACAGGGTGTTCAGGGAAGAAAAAGGAATGTCACCCGGTGAATACAGAACTCTTTTTGCGGGTAATGTCAAACAGGATCCCGATAACAAAATATAACTTTTGCAAAGTCGAAATATAAGAAGAACTTTAAAATGAGATAAATATAGAATATAAGAGTACCGAAAATTGGTGAAACTTATATCGGAGGGTTCAAATGGATTTATCTCACAGAAAAGTCAGTAAAAATATTCAGTTTAAAGATGCAGCGGGAAACATTCTCGCAAACACGGAAATAAAAATAAAGCAGACCAATCATGAATTTCTTTTCGGATGCGGCGCTTTTGATTTTATGCCCTACGTAATGAAAGGCGAGGAGAATTTTAAGCAGATAACCGAAAGCTGGCTTGAAATTTTCAACTATGCAACTCTTCCTTTTTACTGGGGTAATTTCGAACGTGAAGAAGGAAAGCCGGATACCGAAGTATTGATGAAAACGGCGCAGTACCTTAACTCCAAAAATGTTAAGGTTAAAGGTCATCCTCTTTGCTGGCATACAGTATGTGCGGACTGGCTCATGAAATACGACAATGCAACGATCCTGCAAAAGCAGCTTGAACGCATTGACAGAGAAGTAGGCGGATTTAAGGGCGTGATCGACATGTGGGATGTAATTAACGAAGTGGTGATAATGCCCATATTCGATAAGTATGACAATGCGATTACAAGGATCTGCAAGGAAAAGGGCAGAGTCGGACTCATTAAAGAGGTATTCGACAGAGCGTATTCCAACAATCCCGATGCGGTTCTTCTGCTTAACGATTTCAACACATCGATTAATTACGAAATTCTTATCGACGGATGTTTAAACGCGGGTGTTCCCATAAGTGCGATAGGTATTCAGTCACATCAGCATCAGGGATACTGGGGTAATGAGAAAGTTTACGAAGTTCTTGAGAGATTCTCTCAGTTCGGACTCCCCATTCATTTCACGGAGAATACTCTTATTTCCGGCGATATAATGCCTGCGCATATCGTGGATCTTAACGACTGGCAGGTTGATGAGTGGCCTTCCACTCCCGAAGGAGAGGCAAGACAGGCAAAGGAAATCGAAGAGATGTACAGGATCCTTTTTGAGAATCCTCTTGTTCAGGCAATCACCACATGGGATTTCAAGGACGGTGCATGGCTTAAGGCTCCGAGTGGCTATTTAAGACTCGACAATTCAAAGAAACCATCGTTTGAGATGTTAAAAGATCTTGTGAAAAATGAATGGTGGACTGATACTTCCGTTAAGACCGATGAAATGGGCTTTGCAAAGGTTGAAGCATTCAAGGGCGAATATGAGGTAACCGCAGGCGAAAGAAGCGTTAAAGCCAATCTTACGGACAGCAAGAATATGCTCATTGAATTCTAAAAATTTCCGAAAAGAAATCTGACGGAATTAATGTTTATATTACGGCACTTTTGAAGGAAACTCCAAAGGTGCCTTTTTTTGAAAAAAATACTTTGTTTTCGTGTATTCATCGTTTCCGTTTGTTTACATTAAAAAACACTCAAGTTATAATATAAATGTTGGATTAAAGCGTTATATGGAGAAAAAATATGAAAACATTAATAGTGGTTGACATGCAGAACGATTTTATTGAAGGAATGCTCGGAACACCCGAGGCGGTTGAGATCGTAGATAATGTCAAAAAGAAGATCAAAGAATATAAAGACAGGGGAGATCGTATCATCTTTACCAGGGATACACATCAGGAAAACTATCTTTCCACAAATGAGGGAAAGCATCTTCCGATCCCTCACTGCATTGAAAATACCGAAGGCTGGGAACTGGCTGACGGGATTTATGTGGAAGGCTGTGACATTGTTAACAAGCCTTCGTTCGGATATACGGGCTGGAAGGATTATGATTTTGATGAAATTGAAATTGTCGGTCTTTGCACTGATATCTGCGTGGTTTCCAATGCACTTGTATTAAAAGCGCTTTTCCCGGAAATTAAAATCTCGGTCGATGCAAAGTGCTGTGCCGGCGTTACTCCCCAGGGACATGATGCCGCACTTACGACCATGAATATGTGTCAGATTGAAGTTTTAAGATAAACCGTTTGAGGGCAAAAAATGAGTAAAAACAAAAAGTCCAAAAGAAAAAGACTTGGCAGCCACAGAATATGGATCACGTTGCTGTTTTGTCTGATCGTTACGATCATTGCGAATATATTTATTGTTTTCTTCGCAAGTTCGTTTGCGTCATATATGATGAATACCAAAATAGTCGACCAGTATGAAGCGGCTTCGTATATGGCAAAACTGTATGAAAATTCCGATGATGAAGAAGGTGCTGTCGAACTGTTAAAAGAAGACGATAAGACATTTTTTATCATGGATAAACATGGCAATATTCTTTATCAGAACGGCGAAAATACCATGGGAACGACAAGCGGCAAAATGGAAATCAGTGTTTTTAACAATGGTTTCTTTACCAAAGAAGAGACTATCAGGGTATATGTTGATAAAGTAACCGAAGGTTTCCTTGAACCGAACGAAGACGGAGAGATTTCAATCGATTTCGGCAAGATTCTTGCATTTGCCCAGAATGTCCCGAAGGATTCAAATATTAAAGTGGACATAAAGAGAACTTCGGTTGAAATGCCGATATGGCTTGCGATCGAAGTAAAAAACGGAACGCAGATCTTTTATTCCAAAGCCGCATTTACGGTTTCGCTTTCGGACATTACATTTATCGCTACTTTTGCACTTGCCGGAGCGGCGCTTGTATTCTGCGTGCTCATCCTTATGCTTGCGAATATGATTTCAACGCTTATCAGTCAGCGTAAAATGAGAAAGATATTTTACCATGATCATGTTACGCGCGGTCATAACTGGATGTGGTTTATGAAAGAAACCGAGGCGATTCTTAAGAAGAGGAAGACAAGGCAGATCAGATTCGCCGTAATTGATATAGTTTTTGTAAAATACAGAAATTACTGTTCATGCCATTCGATCGCAGACGGTGAGCAGATGCTGATCAAGATCGATAAGATACTGAAACAGAACATGAGATTCAACGAGGTTACCGCGCACTATGGTTCCGCCAACTTCTGTGCCATGCTTGTATGCAAAGACGATGCGGAACTCAAGCAGAGAATTGAATTCATAATGGATCAGCTGCAAAAGATAGATAACGAGCACAGGATTTCTTATCATGTGGGTGTTTATGCCATTGAGCCGATCAAAGACAAAAACGGAAAGTTTATAAAGAAAAACGAAGAAGATATTGATATCGAAGAATATTACAACAATGCATGTACTGCCAGATCGACTATCATTGAGGATGATACCGAAATAGCTTTCTTTGATGAGAATCTTCTTAAAGAACAAAAGTGGATCGATACCGTAATGGATAATTTCGACAAAGCCATAGAAAATGAGGAATTTGTCGTTTACTATCAGCCGAAATTTAATCCCAAGAACGATGAATTAAGCGGTGTTGAAGCACTTATAAGATGGGATTCTCCGGAGTTTGGGTTTAAAGCACCCGGCTCGTTTATTCCCATACTTGAGCAAAACGGAGCGATCCCCGAAATCGACCATTACATGATAACTCATGTGGCCAGGGACCAGAAAAAATGGCTTGATGAGGGATATCACTGCGTACCTGCTTCGGTTAATGTTTCGAGAGCACACTTTATCGAAAACGATCTTGCAATGCAGATCAAAGAAGCGGTAGACAAAGAAGGATGTCCGTATCATCTTATTGAAATCGAACTTACCGAGAGTGCATTCTTTGATGACAAGAATGCAATGCTTGATACGATAAAGAAATTAAAAGAGATCGGCTTCATGGTTTCCATGGACGATTTCGGCTCAGGCTATTCATCTCTCAATTCGCTCAAGGATATGCCGCTTGATGTGCTTAAACTTGATGCGGGATTCTTCAGCGGAAGCGAAGATGATGAGAGAGGCGAGATAGTGGTTTCCGAAGCTTTGAGGCTTGCCAGAAATCTTAAAATGATCACTGTTGCCGAAGGAGTTGAACACCGCGAGCAGGTTGATTTCCTTGCGAAGCACGGCTGCGATATGATCCAGGGGTATATTTATGCAAAGCCCATGCCGGGCGATGAATATGTACATGTGATGAAGAAGACTGAAGCTTCTTTGGAAGAAACAGCTGATTCCGAAACTAATGAAGCAGCAGGAGAAGCCTCCCAAAAAGAAACTTTGAATGGGGAAGTGATAAGCTCCGAGGCTTCTGAAGAAATTATTAACGAAGATACTCAAAACCAATCCGCGGAATGAAAACAGCATTAATAGCAAAGATAAAAGAATCCGTCACATCCGTAATGCCTGTGACGATTCTTGTTTTAATCGCATATTTTACGCCATTTGTGTCGATTGAAAAAGAGGAACTTGTTCTCTTTCTTGTTTCGACGGTTTTTCTTGTACTCGGAATAGCTTTATTTAATAACGGTGCCGACCTTGCAATGACACCGATGGGTTCAAGAATAGGTACCGGTCTTATGAAATCCGGAAGACTCGGTATCCTTCTTCCCGTGGCTTTTCTGATGGGACTTTTTATTACGATCGCAGAACCTGATCTGTCGGTACTGGCAAATCAGGTCGGAAATGTTATCAATCCGAGAGTTTTGACTGTAACGATCGGAATAGGTGTCGGAAGCTTTCTGCTCCTCGGCGTTTCGAAAATTGTATTCAATCTGGATCACACTCAGATTCTTATGTTGTTTTATATGTTTGTTTTTGCTTTTACCGCGCTGGTTTTCGAAAGAGGCAAAAACACGCTTCTTCCGCTTTGCTTTGATGCCGGAGGCGTTACAACGGGACCTGTTACCGTTCCGTTTATCATGGCGCTCGGAGTCGGAATTTCAAGAAGTGTCGGCGGCAGGAAAGCACAGGAAAACAGCTTTGGCCTTGTGGCGCTCTGCTCTGTGGGACCGATTCTCGCGATGCTTGTCTTATCTTTATTTTCCCAAGGAAGTATTTCTTATACAATACCGGATTTCTCGGTAAGCGGCAGCATTCCGGGCTTTATTGCCGGTATTATTATTCACACGGTTAAGGAAGTTTTTCTTGCACTTGCCTTAATTGTTATCTTTTTCCTTATCCTTCAGGTTACAGTGCTTAAAATGAGCAGGCTGAGACTTATCAGGATCTTCGCAGGTATTATTTATACATTTACGGGACTTGTAATGTTCCTTTCGGCCGTAAGCGTCGGCTACATGAGCGTCGGCTACAAGATCGGAGTTGAACTTGCTTCAACTGATAAAACCGCCGTTATCATATTCGCATTTGTTCTCGGAATGGTAACGGTGCTTGCTGAACCGGCAATTCACGTCCTCAATAACCAGGTAGAAGAAGTCACAAACGGAAACGTTAAGAAAATACATATGATGACGGCTTTGTCGTTTGGTGTCGGAATATCGGTCGGACTTTCGGTATTAAGAGCGTATTTCGGATTTTCGCTTCTTTATTACCTGATTCCCGGATATCTTTTATCCCTCGGGCTCTCATTCTTTGTTCCGAGACTCTATACTGCGATTGCGTTTGATTCCGGCGGTGTGGCCAGCGGTCCACTTACTTCGGGATTTGTGCTTCCTATGGTGATCGGTGCCTGCAGCGTTTTTAAAAGCGAAAATGAGATACTTGAATTTGCCTTCGGTATAGTCGCAATGGTGGCAATGACGCCGCTTATAGCGATTCAGCTTCTCGGTTTCAGAGCCATAGTGGCCAAGAAAGCGAGAGATTCAATGAGCATGAAGAGAATATTCTCTTCGGATGACAATATCGTCGTCAATTTTGACTGGTCAGACAAAGGAATAGGATGATAAAAGGAAAGGAGAAGCACTTAAATGGAAAAAAGTAACGAAAACGTGGCTCCGGTAAGGCTTGAGATGCTTGTCACGATAATTCCTAGAAAAAAAGAAGATTATTATCTCGATCTGCTTCAGTCTTTCGATGTTAACATCCAGACAGGTGTATTGGCGGAAGGAACGGCGGAAGCGACGATGCTCGAAGTTCTGGGCATGTCGGACAGCGAAAAGGCTGTTATTTTCAGCATAGTAAGGGAAGACAGGCTTGAGGAGATAGAAGAGGTGCTTGAAAAGAAATTTTACACAATTAAAGGCGGAAAGGGCGTTGCGGTCTCCATACCGCTAAGCAGCGTATTTGGAGTAACTTCTTACGGGTTTATGATAAATGAGATGCCCGGAAGAAATACCAATTGACACCTCAAAGAAGAGAAAGAAAGATAAAAGATAAAAAAGATAAAAGATAAAGAAGATAAAAGATAATGTAAGATGAATAAAAAACACAAGCAGAAAAGATATACCGATATGTCGCCTGAAAAGAGATAAAACAGCAGTGAAACTGAAAGAATGAATTAATGATATGTCGGGACAAAATTTTATGGAAGGATACCGGTTATGAAGAATTCGGATTATCAGATGATAATATGCATAGTTAATGAAGGTTACTCACAGGTGGTTATGGAGGCAGCCAAAGAAGCGGGTGCCGGAGGAGGAACCGTCATTCACGGAAGAGGAACTGCGAATAAGGAAGCCGAAAAAATGTTCGGAATAGTCATTCAGCCTGACAAGGAAATCGTACTTATCATTGTCAAAAATGCGATCAGAGACAAAATTCTGGAGGCTGTCAACAAGGAAACCGGACTTGAAACGGCCGGAGGCGGCATCGCATTCTCTTTGCCGGTCGACAGAACAATAGGATTATCATAATAGGCTGAATTAAAGCAAAAGATATAAAAGTTAAATCAGGATTTAACATTAGAAATGAACGAAAACGATGAAAAATTAATCAAAAAAATAGGAAATGCGATTGCATTTCCTATTTTTCTTATATGGTTTTAAAACTTTATTAAGCCTGTCCGTTTGATCCGAGAACGTCAACGATTTTATGAGCAACCATATCCTTAACAGCCTGACGAGCGGGCTTTAAGTACTGGCGGGGATCGAAGTGATCGGGATGCTCAGCGAAGTACTTTCTGATGTTACCTGTCATTGCAAGACGGATATCGGAGTCGATATTGATCTTACATACGGCAAGAGTAGCAGCTTTACGAAGCTGTTCTTCGGGAATACCTACTGCATCGGGCATATTTCCGCCGTACTGGTTAACCATTGCAACGAATTCCTGAGGAACTGAAGATGAACCGTGAAGAACGATGGGGAATCCGGGAAGTTTCTTCATGCACTCTTCGAGTACGTCGAAACGAAGGGGCGGGGGAACAAGGATACCTTTTTCGTTACGTGTGCACTGTGCAGCTGTGAACTTGTATGCACCGTGTGATGTTCCGATTGCGATTGCGAGTGAGTCACAACCTGTTCTTGAAACGAATTCTTCAACTTCTTCGGGACGAGTGTAGCTTTCCTTACCTGCTTCTACAACTACTTCGTCTTCGATACCTGCAAGAGTACCAAGTTCTGCTTCTACTACTACGCCGTGAGCGTGAGCATATTCAACAACCTGCTTTGTAAGAGCGATGTTATCTTCGAAAGACTTTGAAGAAGCATCGATCATAACTGATGTGAATCCGCCGTCGATACATGATTTGCAAAGTTCGAATGAATCGCCGTGATCAAGGTGAAGTGCGATGGGAATGTCGGGATGCTCGATAACAGCAGCCTCAACAAGCTTTACAAGGAAAGTGTGGTTAGCGTAAGCACGTGCTCCCTTGGATACCTGAAGGATTACAGGGCTCTTTAATTCATCTGCAGCTTCTGTGATTCCCTGTACGATTTCCATATTGTTTACGTTGAAAGCACCTACAGCATAACCGCCGTTATAGGCTTTCTTAAACATTTCTGTTGTGGTAACTAAAGCCATTTTAAAACCTCCTGAAATAAGAAATTTATTGCTCCCCTCACTGTCTGAAGGGCGCGTCTTTATAGATTATAGCATAAAGATTGGAAATTTACTACAAAATAATTCACTAAAATATAGGGCAATTGTCTAAAATTTATCATGTAGATTCTTTAATTTCTATATGATAAAATCCTTTTTGGACATAAGGCATTGAGAGTAACAGGAGTATAAAATGCGACCGAAATATTATTTGGCTGCATCTTTTGCAGCAGGTTTTGTATTAATCTTAGGCGGTTGTCAGACAACCGACATTCACGAGCTCGAAGAAATTCCCAAAGAACTTACAAAGACAACTTTATCTGAAACGGTAGAGGTCCAGAAGGGTGATGTTCAGCCCGAAATACAGATGAGTCTGGTTCAGAATGCGATGGTTTATCATAATTATTCCGTTGATGCGGAAAAACTTGAGTTTTCTGAACTGAATGTGTCGGTCGGCGACTATGTTAAAGCCGGCCAGGTTCTTGTTGTGTTCAAATCCGAAGCCATTTCAAAAGAACTCGAAAAGGCTCAGGACGATCTGGCGAGCGACAGGCTTCTTATTGAACATACGAAAAGGATCAAGGACATTATGGTCGATCCCGATAAGCCGGATGATGAAAACAATAAGGCACTGGCAGAATCTTACGACAGACAGATCGCAATGATTCAGGATGATATAAAGTTGAAGGAAATTCTTGTTCAGGAGAAACAGAGAGCGCTGGATAAATGCATAATCCGCGCAAAGGAAGACGGAACGATTACCTTTATCAATACCGCTCTTAAAAACGGAATTGTTGTTGCCGGAACAGACCTTATTACGGAAGCTTCCGGTGATATCGGTTTCTGGGCGGAAGTGACGGAGGACTATGATTTTGAGGTCGGTCAGGTATTTAAAGCCACGTCGCCTTCCATGGAAATGGATGTGGAGGTAACGGATGTTAAGGTAAACGAATCGGGAAGCAGGACGGTTTCTTTAAAACCAGCGAGCGAGGATGTAGTATCCGTAGGCAACGACAGGTTTGAAGTCCTCATTTTAAAGGATCCGATTAAAGACGTTGTTTACGTGAACAGCGAAACGGTTTTTTATTCGGCGGGCAGAGATAAATCCTATGTTTACATCATGGATGAAAACGGCTTCAGAATTCCCAAGTATGTGGAAGTCGGAGAAATCGTCGGAGACATGATCATTATCAAAAGCGGACTTGAAGGCGGAGAAGAGGTGTGCGTAAATGGTTAAAAAATCCGTATTAAAAAAATTATCGCTCGGGCTTGCCGTTCTTTTTGCACTGACGGCATGTACTCCCGCACAAAAAGCTCCCGAACTTCTGGAGCCGGTTGGTTCTGCGCCGACATATCGCCCCGCTTTCAGGACGGATATCGGTGCACCGAAGGTGCTTATAGGCAGAATTCAGGGAAAAGAGTATGCTCATTTTTTTGAAAAGAATCTTAAAATTGACAAAGTGAATGTTGAAGTTGGTCAGTATGTACACGAAGGCGACGTCCTCGTTGAGGCCGACCTTGAAGCTCTTCAGAATGAGTATTCCGAATTGCAGACTTCCCTGACATCGCTTAACAGACAGCACGAATTTGACGTAAAGAATCATGATTTTGCGATTAAGAAACTCAATATTCAGAAGGAAGAAGCACAGTACCTTGAAAACATGGGCGCTTTTGTAATGCAGAAAGCGGCGGATGTTCAGAAATCCATTGATGTGGAAGAGGAATCTTTTTCCTATAATAATGATCTTTATGAATTCAACAAAAGAAAACTTAATGAGAGTATTTCCGAAACCGGAAAGCTTATCAACGAAGGATATATTAAGGCAAAACATGACGGATACGTTACATACGTAAAGGATTTAAGAAACGGGCTTTACACCGGAGACTGTGAGAATATAGTTACCGTTACGGATGATAACGAGACCTACATCGGCGGCGGAGTGGATACAAGATCTTACGCATACAAGAATTATAAGATCAAGGTAGCTCTTTCCGGCGGCAAAAAGGTTCCCATAGAGGAAATACCTTATACGGATGCCGAAATGGCTTTTGCAAAGGCACAGAATTTTTATGCGGAACAGAGATTCCGCTTTACTGAGGAAACAGATTTCAAACTTGGCGATTACGTTGTGCTTGAATTCTTTCTTAAGGATAAAAACAATGTTCTTGTAGTCGGAAAGGATTCATATTCCACCGATGAAAGCGGAAATTTCGTATATATAAAGAAAGACGACGGAAGCCTTGAAAAAAGATATTTTGAAATGGGCGATCTGGATGACTGGTACGCAGAGGTTTTAAGCGGAATTGAGGAAGGCGAAGAAGTTCTTTATACTCAGTCTGCAGCACTTCCTGCCATGACCGGTGAATATGAAGTGGTTTTGAATCAGTTTAAGAATATCGAATCGGCAAAAGGAATCAAAAAGACCGACAGAGCGACATACAATTATTATTCTCCCGACAAAGGCGAGGTAGTGGAAGTATATGTTCATTCGGCACAGAAGATCCAGAAGGGCGATCCTCTTATGAAAATCGCAGTTGATTCCCAGAAAGGAAGACTTGTTGAGATTCAGAACAGGATTAAAAACGAGAATACCGATTATGAGACTTATTTAAAAGATTTTGACAAGAATCGCGAGAGCAAATACAAAGAAGCGTATGACAGCGGACATGCGATAGATATAAAAACAGATCTTCTTAACAGTTTAAAGAAGCAGTTAAGCTCTCCGGATATTTCCGAAGCAGAAATGATCACGCTTTCAAGAGAAAAAGCGGAACTTGAAGCGGCCATTAATGCAGACAGTTATACAAAGGCATATGCGGAAATCGAACTTGAAAAAATGGATGCCGAGAAAGAGTTCAAAAAAGCATCGCATGAAAGTACGATAAACTCGCTTAACAAGTCTCTTGAAGTTGCGCGAAAAGAGAATGACGGAACAGGTTACAAAACGATATATGCCAGATATGACGGCGAGGTTACCCAGGTCAAAAAAGAAGTGGGACACAAAGTTAATGCAGGCGATTCGCTTGTTGAGACCGCTGACAGATTTGAAAAGATAATCAAACTTTCAACCAAAATTCAGGAAAGACGCGGATTCAAAATGACGATCACAGCCGATGAAACAGAGTTTGAGGCGGATGTTATCAAAGGAAATGACAGCATGTTTCCAATCCTCTTCACTGAGAATGAGAGAGTTTATCTCATAAAACCCTCACAACCTGACACGGGATTTTATCTTGAAATGGAAGATGACAGTTTCTTTAATGTATCGAGTGCAATGGGCGAACTTCAGTATCAGTTTGAAAGCATAATCGTGGATAATGTTTACCGCATTCCTCTGGATTATGTTTTCGAAGAAATTTCATTCGATAATCAGAAATACAATTATGTCTGGGTTAAAAATGGAGATGAAGCATATAAAAAATATGTTACGCTCGGAAGCGACCATGAAGTCGGAAGTTCAACAAACCCTGTTGTGATCAACGGATTATCGGTAGGAGATGTACTAGTAAAGTAGAGGATACATAAAAATGATAAGATTTATCAAATATAAAATACTGAATAAAAGATGGCTGAATTTATGTCTTCTTACCGGAGTTATTCTTCTTTCCGGATTCCTTTGTGTTTATCCCATGTTTAAAGAAGGAAGCTTAAACAGGAAAATGCAGAGTCTTTTCCATGAATACATTGAGAAAAACAAAGAATTTCCGGCTGCCGTATGGACAAGAGGCGAAGTGACGGGAGAGAGTTATTCCGATGTCGATTCCGTTATTGCATTCATGGACGAACTTGCAGCCACATGGGGCAGATATCTTGATATTCCGATGATGGAAAAGGAGCAGATAATCGAGATCAATGCAGGTTACGGAGAAGAAAGTCTTACCGGAAAATCCAGACAGATAACTCTTGATTATGTCAATAATTTAAAAGATCATGCGGATATCGTCTGCGGAGTCTGGCCCGATGAGGCAGGATCTTCCGATAACGAAATGGTCAAAGAGGCTTTAAATGCAGGTGCGCTTCCCTGTGTGGTTTCAGCGGCCACATATGAAAGAGACAGCATTACTCTCGGCCAGACTTTCAGGGCAACTCTTAATAAATCCAATGACAAAAACGAATTTGTAATGGTCATTGTCGGAATTATCGAAGAAAAAGACGACGGTGTTCCCTTCTGGCAGAAAAGGCTTGAAAAATACAACAGAAGCCTGTTTTTCAGTAAAGACGATTACTCGCTTCTTATGAAGAGTTACAGTATCGGAACGATGTATTATCAGGAATATGTCACGCTTGATTATACATATATCAATTACAACAATGCCGAGGACTTTTACTCATATCTCGTACAGTTTCAGAATATAGATCCCGAGTTTGGAAGCAATTTCAAAAATATAATAAGTTCGTACATGGAAAGCAAGAAAACCATAAGTGCAATCCTCTTTACTTTTGAAATTCCCATTGTGGCAATGCTTCTTTTATTCATTTTCATGATTTCGGGCAGAATCCTTGAGATGGAAACAAATGAGATCGCAATGCTCAAGAGCCGCGGCGTCAGCAGAGGAAAGATCATAATTCTTTATATCATACAGTCTGCGATCATTTCGTTTGTCGGTTCGATCATCGGACTTCCTCTGGGTTATTTCTTCTGCAAACTCGGAGCGGGAACGGATTCATTCCTTGGATTTACGCTTAAGGATACAAGCATTTATTCTCCCAATCTTACAATGCTTGTTTTTGCGGGAATAGCATTCGGACTGTCAATGCTTTTTATGATCATTCCGGTTATTCCCATTTCGAAATATACGATCATTGAAAGAAAATCACATAAAAATGAAGGCAAGGCCAAGCCTTTATGGGAAAAGTTTTTCCTTGATATTCCTCTTCTCGGATTGTCAATCTATCTTTTGTTTAACTATCTTAAACAAAGAGAAGCAATCTCGCTGGCGATTGTATCGGGAGGACAGATTGACCCAATCATTTTCTTGGATTCTTCGCTTTTTATTTTGGGATGCGGTCTGTTCGCATTAAGAATACTCCACCTTCTTACCAACCTTATTTACAAGATCGGCAAGAAGAAATGGAAACCCGCTGAATACGTTGCATTTTTGCAGATAATAAGAACAACCAAAAAACAGGGATTCATTTCCGTATTTCTTGTAATGACGATCGCGCTCGGAATTTTCAATTCCAATCTTGCCAGAAGCGTTAACGAGAATATGGAGAGAAGAATAGATTATAATGTCGGATGTGATTATATTCTGGAAGAAAAGTGGGAGATCATATTAAAGAAACTCGGCTCGAACGGACCTACCTACTGGCGTTACAAGGAACCCGACATAAACAGATTTGAACCGCTCAAAGCTCTTGGCGTCGAAAGCATGACAAGAGTTGTAAAAGACAAAAATACCGAAGTGACGGTCGGAAGACAAAAAGAACTCGGATGTACTCTTTATGCGGTCAACACCAGGGAATTCGGTCAGACGGCATCGCTTAAGGACGGACTTAACGACAAACACTGGTATAACTACTTAAACGATCTGTCGCAAAAGCCCAACGGTGTGATCATTTCCAGAAACCTTGCCGAAAAATATGAACTTAACGTCGGCGACAAGATTGAGTACGGAAGATATTCGCCTGTTGAATCGAATAAGCTTTATGCATCCGCAAAGCCTGAAATAGTCGGAATAGTCGATTCCTTCCCGGGATTCGAATCAAAGATATATCTTCTTCAGGATGACGGAACATATAAGACAAAAGACAATTATCTGCTTGTTGTAAATTATACAAGCGAGGTCGAGACATTTTCGCTTCGTCCTTACGAAATATGGATGAAATTAACTCCCAATGCGGACTATAAGGAAATCGATGCGTTCTTGCGCGAAAATGACATAAAGACCGATTCGACCACAAGCAGAGCGAAACTTATTCAGGATCAGAGGGATTCGACACTTATTCAGATTACAAACGGTATGTTCTCTATAGGATTTGTTATTTCGCTGACCGTTTGTGCGGTAGGATTCCTGATTTACTGGATACTTACCATAAGAGAAAGAGAACTCATTTACGGTATTTACCGTTCCATGGGTATGACAATGGGAGAAATGTTCAGAATGCTTGCACTTGAACAGATGTTTTCATCACTGTTTGCGTGTGCGGCCGGTTTCGGAGTCGGCATTCTTACAACGTTCCTGTTTACGAAACTTATTTCCATTGTTTATCTTCCGAGAGAACACAACATACCTCTTGAAGTTATCTTCAAAGCCGCGGATGCAGGCAAGATGGTTGCAATTGTATTAATTGTATTCCTGGTATGCTTTATGATAATTTACAGAATTATTAAGAACATGAATATTACCAAGGCTATTAAACTTGGTGATGACTGATGACGGTGAAAATATGGAAAGTATAATCAAAACAATCGATATTCATAAGAGTTTCCCACTCGGAAATCACGAGATGCTTGAGGTTTTAAAGGGTGTTGATTTTGAAGTTCAGCCAGCGAGCCTTACTATTTTAAAAGGCCGTTCCGGTTCCGGAAAAACAACGCTTTTAAATATCTTAAGCATGCTTGACGATCCCACTTCGGGTAAAGTCATTATAGACAATACCGATGTGGGAAGCATGAGTGTTAGAAAAAGAGAACTCATGAGAAGATACAACGTGGGATTTATTTTTCAGTCTGTTGCACTCGTTCCCATCATGAGCGCGTACGAGAACGTGGATTTCGGACTGAAACTCGCGGAATACAAGGGAGACAGGGATGCAAGAATCAAGGAAGTGCTGTCCATAGTCGGCCTTGAAAAAAGGATTAACCACATGCCTTCGCAGATGTCCGGCGGTGAGCAGCAGAGAGTGGCAATTGCCAGAGCCGTTGCGCACAAGCCCAAGATCATTTTTGCCGACGAACCTACCGGCGCTCTTGATACCGCAACAGGTCTCGGGATCATCTCTCTTTTCAAGAAACTTATCGAAAAAGAGGGCATTACCATAGTTATGACCACGCATGACCCCAACCTTATGAGTTTCGGCGACGCTGTTTATGAAATGGAAGACGGAGAATTAAGATATGTACCCGGAGAATAATACCACAGTTGAAAACGAGAATATCGAAGAAGTTAAAAAAGACAATATCCTTGTCTGCGACGGACTGGTTAAACTGTATAAAACCAAAGATGTTGAAGTAATGGCTCTTCAGGGACTCGAACTTGAAATAGGAAGGGGAGAACTTGTTGCGATCATCGGAAAGAGCGGCAGCGGAAAATCCACACTTCTTAACATGATCGGAGGACTTGAAAAACCCACTACCGGAAAGCTTTACGTTGACGGAAACGATCTGTTTGCCATGCCTGAAAAAGGACTCGTTGAGTACAGAAGACATACTGTCGGCTTTGTCTGGCAGAACAGCGGACAGAACCTCTTCCCGTATCTGACTGCACTGCAGAATGTTGAAGCGCCGCTCTACTTTGAAAATATGAGTCAGAAGAAGAGAAAAGAAAAAGCTTTAAGCCTTATGAAGATGATCGGAATAGATCATAAAGCAAATTCTTATCCGACTCAGATGTCCGGCGGTGAACAGCAGAGAGTTGCCATAGCCGTGGCGCTTGCGCACGATCCGAAGATACTGCTTGCGGACGAGCCTACCGGTGCGGTTGATTCGAAAACTTCCAACATGATCCAGGATATCTTCAGGAAGATAAATCAGGAAACGGGGATCACGATCATCATAGTTACGCATGATATAAGCCTTGCGAACAAGGTTTCCCGAGTTATCATGATTGCCGACGGAAAGATAAGTACCGAGAAGATCATGAAGGAACAGTATCGTCAGCAGCTTGACAAACTTACGACGGAAAGTCTTGCCGAAGTTGAATCGCACGAGGAATATTCGATCCTTGATAAAGCGAGAAGAGTTCAGCTCTCGCAGGAAGCGCTTGAGATGGCTGGCATCGATTCGAACAAGGTCAGAGTAGAAGTTAAAGACGGAAAGATCATTATATCAAAGTGATCATCAAAAAAATCGACCTCAGGGTCGATTTTTTATGTGGAAAAACTGTATTGTGCTTTTAGTTTTGCAATATTTTGTTTTTCGTTAAATGAAAATATCACGGTTACATATGAAATCGTTTTTTGAATTCCGAAATAACGGTACGTCCTCTGAATATTGCGAGACCGAAAAATGCAAGTCCGTTTATAACAAGACATATCGACCATGCGATGGGCGGAACACCGTCATTGATGATAAGGATAACCAGCCACGGGACAACGCCTGCGAACATGTTTAGGAACATGTATATGAGCGAATGATCGGTGAAATGTTTGTCTACGAGAGAGAGTACAAAGTTTGCGATCATGTTTGCGCTGCAAAGGATCGGAATGATGTAGATCGGAGTAATACCGAGGAACGGGACATCCCACGCAAGGTAAATAAATGTTTCCGTAAAAATCGAAAGAAGCGAGACCGTTACAAACGATAAAAACAAAGTTTTCAGGAGATTGTAATGCTTCCTTAAAATGAATTCCAAAAGCCAGCCCGAAACGAGAAGCCATCCGACAACGATGGGGCTCCAGGTAGGATGCGGAATGTTCAGAAACAGATAATCCACGGCAAGATTGATGATGCATACCGCTATCACGCTGAATGACACGATCTTAAATGCGATGTGTCTTTTGCGGTATTTGTCTTCGATCTTTGGCCAGTGCTCCTTTTCGCCTTCGCCTGTCAGAAGATTCTGGCAGAGAGGGCATTTTTCATGATTTCCGCCTATATTAATTTTGCAGTGAGGACAGTATTTCATTTTCTACCTTCTTACAAATTAAATATCCGAAGTAAAATTAATCATAAAGTTCCGTGGAATAAAGAGTTATATCCACGCCTTCATCGGCGAGACCTTTTATAAAGTCTCTTAAAACCTGCGTGCTTTTGTATGCGCTGCTGATTCCGAGTGTAAGTTTGTCATTATACGTGCTGCAGACAACAAACAATGCGGATGTCGAGCAGAAAGCACAGTAGGAATCGATATATTCGGTAAGTTCGTCAGGTACCTTCAGACGTCCCAGATTGGAAAGAACGGCAGTAACCTTACGGTTTGTTTTTTTGGTAACCATGTTAACTACGGGATTCTTTATGAAAAGCGGTACCAGTCTTATGAAGAAGAAATTTTCCAGTTTTTCGTAATTGTACATTCTTTCTTCGACCGCTTCCGGTAAAAGTTCCTTCTTTAAATTCTCATTGAATTCGGTTGCTACATTTTCGAATGTGTCACCGTTTTTGAAACTGTGACTGACGTTAACCGAATTAAAGAAATTTCTCGATGTATTTGAAGGATAGTAGTTTCTTAGATTGACGGGCATGCTTATTGTGACGGGTTTAATCCGTTTTAATACCGGCATGTCCTTGTATATGCTCATCATAAGTCTCGAAGCGATATATGAAGTTAATGAAACATTTGCTTCATGAGCTTTGTTCAATATGTCGCTGACACTCATGTGTACTTCCATGAACTGGATCTGGTTGTAAGGAAGTTTGGCACCTTTCAAGTGATATGCGTTTCTTGTTCTTTTCTTTTTTGCGGAAACGTTTTTCTTTGAGTAATAATGCCTGAAGCTGTCCTGCGAAAGATCGGCTTCGGAAGCACCGCTTGTCATGGTAAGATCGGGGATCTTTTTGGGATGTTTTAATTTAAGATAGTGATAAACGATCAGATTTAAAAATTCGATTGCGCCGTTGCCGTCGGCGATTGCATGGAAGAAATCCAGATTGATCCTGTTGTGATAATATGTCACGCGGTAATGAAGTTTGCCGAATGTTTTATAATCGATAAGCATGGGGCAGGGACGGTCATTTTCTTCGCATACAACAGGTGTGTCATCGGTCTGTTCCATGTAATGCCAGAAGAGTCCGCGCAAAATAGTAACCTGATACTGCGGTCTTTCTTTTGCGGCCGCATTAACAGCTTCTTTTAAAACACTTTCTTCAATTTCTTCCTTTAAGGTACAACTCATTCGAAAAGATCTTGTGTCGCGTTCATTGGCGCTTGCCAGGAAAACTTTTGCGACATTATCCATTCTGTACCATGTATCGTGTGCCATGTCTTTAACCTGCGTTAAAAATTCAGTTTGAATGTATCAGTATAATTCTTCAATAAATTTGGAAATCGATTCCATAGCTTTAAAAGTTTTTGCAAAGGGCATCATCTGGAATACATGCCAGGCATCCTCATATTCTTCGAGAGTGACCGTGACGCCCTGCTCTATAAGCCTGGCATAAAGATTGTATGAATCGGATTTCAAAATTTCATTTGAACCCACCTGTATCATAAAGGGAGGAAAATCCGTAAAGTCAGCATTGATCGGACTGTATTTTACATCGGAATAATCGAAATCGAAATCCTCGATAATGGGATTGTCCTTTTCGGATTCGTTGTAATGCGTGTTTAATCCGACGTAAGAATATCTGGCAGAAGCTATATATTCTTTAGTGAGAATGGGGTCGGATTCTTTGCATGTTTTGTATGATTCGCCGGACATTGTCATGTCGGTCCAGGGGCTCATAAGAACGATTCCTTTCGGAAGAAGTCTTCCCTGAGATTTAAGTTTGAGTACGAGCTCGAGAGCAAGGTTTCCGCCTGCCGAATCTCCGACAACGATGATCTCTCGGGCGCCGAATCCCATATGCATAAGATAATTCCATATCGTGAGAGCATCTTCTATTGCAGCGGGATAGGGGTTTTCCGGAGCGAGTCTGTATTCAAAAGACATTACCGGAATTGATGTGAAAGAACATAATTTTGAAGCGACAACTCTTGCATATTTAAGACTGCCGCATGTATATCCGCCGCCGTGACAGTAAAGAATGGCACGGCGCTTGTCATGTTTATATTCGGGTCTAACCCATTCGCAAGGAATTCCCTTGACTGAAAGAGGAGCGGTATCTATGTTTGCGGAATGGGAAGAAAGACCGCCGAACAGATCCTGACCGGCACGCTGTTTTTTGATATCTTCGAGCAGGATCGAATTGCCTGAGGATGAAACGGAGTGTATTGTTTTCACTGCTTTCATGACAGGCGACATTGAATGATCTGAATTCTCTAAGTTGGGGAATTTGATTAATCTGCTCATGATATTTCCTTCCGATTTTTTACGGGTTTATTATAGCACAAATGCCGATAAAATCATAACGATTCACAATATTTTTACATACTTGTCAAAAATACCTTTTTTTCGTTACCTGGCAAGGTTTGAAAGCATTACGTCCACAACACCGTCAAGCATTTCTATACCGTGTTCGAGAGTGTCCACGGGATCGTCGCTGCTTTTTCCTCTGAGCCATTCGACGGTAGTCTCCGCAAATATTTTCGAGAAAAAGTACGCGAGTCTTTTTTTGTCTTTTTCACTGACTTTTCTGCCCGTGGGTATTATTTTGTCTTCGCAGAGGTTATTGATATTCTGATAAGCCATTGAAGAAACCACATCCACGATATAATCGCCGAAAGCATCCCTTCCCATTGAATTGAAAAGGTTTCTTATGAAAATTTCGTTTTTTCTTGCGTAAGCTCCGATGATACGAAGATTGGATTTCCAGGATTCGCTCGAGGAGAAATCGAGATTGACGAAAAGCTTTCCTGCCTTTGCATAAATGATCTCTTCTTTCAGAGCATACAGGTCCTGATAGTAATAATAGAACGTGTTTCTGTTGATGCCGCAGTTATCGCAGACTTTCTTTATGGTTATTTTATCCATGGGCATTTGTTGGGCAAGTTCGACAAAGCTGTCCATGATGGCTTTTTTGGTAAATTGAGACATTTATCGCACCTTTCTTAACAGATAAAAAATGTGAAGAGCACTGATAATAGGACAATTCGGATAAAAACCCCGTTTTTAACAAAAGTTAACATTAAGTTAACATTCGATTTAGGCATTTAGGGGTGATTTGTCTGAATTTCATACATATAATACCAAATGTTTATTGAAAAAGGAATATCTATGATGAAAAATAATCACGATTGGCAGGTGTATTATTATGAAGATTTTGCTTTTGAACGGAAGCATGAGAGGAAATTCGAGTTCATCGCTTAAGGTGGCCGAAGCTTTCGTTCGGGGAATTGTAAGTGAAGACAAAAATGCCGAAGTGATCAAGGTTAATCTTCGGGACAAAAATATAGAGCACTGTTACGGCTGCTTTTGCTGCTGGAAAATAAACAAAGGACAGTGCATCATCCGCGATGACATGGATGAGATAAGAAAACTTGTTCTCGAATCAGATGTTATCATAGAAAGTTTTCCTCTTTATTTCTTCGGGCTTCCTTCCAAAATGAAAGCGTTCATGGACAGGATGATCAATTTCGTTTCGGAATACAGAGCCGTGAACGGAGATGAGGCGACGGGAAGATTCCTGCATGACATGAGATATCCCGAACTTTTAAAAAAGAAACTTGTTCTGGTATCGGCCTGCGGATATGAGGAAACCGTGGACTGTTACGATTCGGTAATAAACCAGTTTGACAAAATCTGCGGACACGATAATTATACGAGGATCTTTGTTCCTCAGGGAGGAATGCTTGCGGAAGAGACTTTCGAAAACAAAGTTGCAAGATACCTTGTAAAATTTGAGGAAGCCGGAAAAGAATTTGTTCGAAACGGAAAGCTTTCCGAGGAAACGGAAACGAAGCTTCAGATTCCGATGCTCGGACACAATACATTTTCGAGAGCAATCAACATGAACTGGGATGAACCGGGCGTAGGCCCTTACGGAAAGGTAGTTAAGTGATGTTAAAAAAATTAAACTGGGCATTCGAGGCCGTAATAGTAGCATTTCTTTATATAGGTACCTGGCCGGTCCTTCGAATCCTGTATCCGAGAAGAATTATCTGGGAAGACAAAAAAGCATCTCAGAAAGTCATGAAACAGCCCTGCGTAATATATTCGAATCATACGGGCTATTCTGACGGACTTTTTACATTTGATATTTTAAGAAAATACAATCCGTACACTTTCATAGGAAAAGACTGGTACGAAAAAAACTATTTTTTCCACAGACTCTTAATGCACAGAAGATACATACCTCTGGACAGGGAACAGATGGATACTTCCTGGCTTATGAAGGGCAAGAAAGTCGTTGATGACGGATGCAGCATTTTCTTCTTCCCCGAAGGACATACCAGCAAGGACGGACTTCTTCTTGAGTTTCAGCCCGGATTTCTGATGCTGGCAAAGCAGGGAAACATACCTCTGGTTCCGATCTGCCTTGACAGAAAAGTCGATTTCTTCAAGCCGGTAAGGGTTATCATAGGCAAGCCGATCTACATCGATTTTTCCAAAGAACCCGGAAGACCTTCGATCGTTTTGAAAAAATTTGCAAACGAATGCAGGGATTCGATCATAGATCTTAAGGACAGATACGGCAATCCGAAGTTTGTCACAAAGGACGTAACCGATTACAGAGAAAGAAAAGCAGCCCAAAACTCAGATGCTGCAAACGCTTAAGGCGTAAAACAAAAACGATTTTTACGAAAGTCACTAGCTTTCGAAAAAATAAATGTAAAGTGTAATTATTTTAAAGGAGAGAAAAAATGAACGAGAAAGAACTCGCAATTGCGGCCAGAATCAAAGAAATGTTGTCAGAGAATTTAAGAATTCCTGCAGAAGAACTTGATTATGAAATCCCTCTTTTCGGAGACGGAATCGGACTCGATTCGGTTGATTCACTTGAAATTATTGCGTGCATCGACAGCGAATACGGTGTTGCCATGACAGGCGTTGCAAAAGAGAATTTCTACAACATTACAAGTCTCACAAAATACGTTGTTGAGAACATGTAAAAAATTTTTCGCGGGGGATTTTTCTCCCGCGAATTATTGAAATACGAAGTTTGAAAAGATTTTGAAAATGAAACTTTGTATTCACGATTTCGGAACGGTTTTGACACGATGCCCTTATATAATGGGTGATGCAGCGTTTAAAAACCGTTTGTCAGACGAGAAAAATTCGGCACTGCCGATGAACATAAAAATTTTTCACGAAACAAAGGAGTTTGAGAAATGGGAAATATAAACGCCAGATGCGTTGTTACCGGACTCGGAATGGTAAACGCAATAGGAAAGAATGTTGACGAATGCTGGGAGAATGCTCTTAAAGGAACTCCCGGGATCGACAGAGTAAAGAGTGTAAATTCGGATGCCTGCTACGCACATCTCGGTGCTGAAGTAAAAGATTCCGACATAGAAAAGAACGATAAAGTCGACAGAGTATCTGTTCTCTGCCTTCAGGCTTCAAAGGAAGCTTTAAAAGACGCAGGCATTACAGAAGGAAGCATTGATGCTTCGAGAATGGGCGTTATCATGGGAAGCTGCGTCGGCGGTGTCGTAAGTATCGAAAACTACATCGAAAAAGGCGAGAAAACAGAAGACATCAACAAGATGTCGATCGCATCGATTGCAAACCATGTAGCTGACATGGCAGGAGCAAAAGGTGTTGTTACGAATATAGGAAATGCATGTGCTGCAAGTACAATGAGTGTTGCATATGCATGTGAACTTATCAGAGCAGGCGTGGGCGATGTGTTTATCGCAGGCGGTGCGGATGCATTTGCATCAGTTCCTTTTGCGGGATTTACCGCACTTCATGCACTTTCCGAAAATCCCTGCTCACCTTTCAACCATTCAAACGGTATCACACTCGGCGAAGGCGCAGGCGCTATCATCGTTGAGTCTTATGAGCATGCAGTTAAAAGAGGCGCTCATATTTACTGCGATGTTTTATCCGCAGGTATAAGCTCCGACGCACATCATATTACCGCTCCCCGTCCCGACGGGATCGGTCAGATGTATGCGATAAGAAGAGCGGTTGAAAAGTCGGGAATCAAATATGAAGAACTCGATTATGTGAACGCTCACGGAACGGGAACGGCTAAGAATGACGAAGCTGAATTCCTTTCACTTCATACGATTTTCGATGACGTTAACGACCATTTAAGCGTTTCTTCCACAAAGGCAATGGTTGGTCATTGTCTCGGCGCCGCAGGTGCCATCGAAGCGGTATATGCAATCAAGGCGCTTACGGACAACAAGGTTCCGCCCACAATAGGATATACGGCTGAGGATCTTGAAACACTTAAAGAGAAAGCCGGAAAGATCGATTTCATGCCCAATGAAATGAAAGAAAAAGAAATGAATTACGTAATGAGCAATTCATTCGCATTCGGCGGAAGCAATGCAAGTATCATCTTTGCAAAGAACGAAGGAAACATGGGCGAAAAGGAAAATGATGAAGATATCTATGTAACGGGTATCGGTATCGTTTCGCCTGTCGGAAACGGTCTTGAGAATTACATTGCAAAGGTTAACGGCATTGTTAAGAACGAAGAAGTAAATCTTGTTTCCGAACTCGGAAAAGAAGATTTTGACAAATACGATATCAAGCTTGCATTTTACCGTAAACTCGACAAACTTTCCACGATGCAGGTTGTATCGGGTATCGAAGCTATCAAAGATGCAGGTTTTGAATTCAATGATGAAAATGCCGAGGACTTCGGTATGATAATCGGTACCGGTGACGGCCCCATTACCACTGTTTATGAATTCCAGGAGCATATTTCAAAAGAAGGAACACAGAACGGCTCCGCATTTAACTTCCCCAATACCGTTTACAATGCGGCAGGCGGATATCTTTCGATCAAGACAGGCATGAGAGGCTACAATGTTACAATCACAAACGGCAATCAGTCAGGTCTCGGCTCGGTATGTTATGCCGCAAACGAAATCAGACAGAGCAGAGCAAAAGCAATGCTTGCTTCGGGAAGCGATGAAAACAGCGATGTAATGAAGAAGCTTTATACACAGCTCGGTCTTGTTGCCGATGCAAAGGGCGGTATCTACGAGAATGAAAAAGGTATAGCTCTTTCGGACGGTTCCGTAACGCTTGCACTTGAGAGCGCATCAAACGCAGCTTCACACAACGCAAAGAAATACGCAAAGATTGCAGGATATGCAATGACACACGAAGGTGTCGGATACGGTAACATCAAGGGCTCCGATGCAGGTCTTGAAAATGCCGTAAAGGAAGCTTTAAAGGCAGCAGATATCGACGCAGACAAAATCGATGCGATCTTCGGTTTCGGTAACGGTCTTGAAGAAGTTGACAGCATTGAAAAGAATGTTTACGGCAAACTTTTTGACAAAGAAATGCCCGTGATCAACGTTAAGGATTATGTGGGCGAAGCCAGAGCGGCAGCAGCAACACTCGGTGCAGCTCATGCGGCACTTACTCTTTCCGGAGACCTTTCAAAAGAGCAGGACGCATACTTCATGAAGGACGGAAACGTTCGTACAGGAAAGGTTAATACGGAAGGTTTTGAATACGTACTTGTAACATCATACGCTACGGGCGGTTCATACAGTGCGGTTATTCTTAAGAAAGTCAACTGATGCAGTAACATATGTAAGGTGAATAACATATGATGCATCGGCAGGACTGAATAACGAAAGCATGATATGTTTTCACCTCGGAAAAGTATAAGAGGTGAATTATGGAAAATACTGAAAAGAAGATAGCTCTTGTAACCGGCGCAAGCCGCGGTATCGGCCGTGCATGTGCCATCGCACTCGGCAAAAAAGGGTATCTTGTGGTTATAAATTACAACTCAAATGAAGATGCCGCTTTGGAAGTTAAAGGCATTATCGAAGAAGCAGGCGGAGAAGCAGACATTTACAAGGCAAATGTTTCCGATCTTAACGAAGTTAAACTCATGTTCAGAGAGATAAGCAAGAAATTCGGAAAGATCGATGTTTTGGTAAACAATGCGGGAATCGTTAAGGACGAATATGTTCTTATGATGACACCCGATGTGATTGACAAATGCCTGGACCTTAACATTAAAGGTTATATGTACTGCTCACAGCAGGCAGCCCTTAAGATGTTCTCAAAGAAAAAAGGCTGCATCATAAATGTTTCATCGGTTAGTTCCAAACTTGCTGTTGCGGGACAGAGCGTATATTCGGCTACCAAGGGTGCGGTTAACTCAATGACCGCAACAATGGCAAAAGAACTTGCTCCTTACGGAATCAGAGTGAATGCCGTTGCACCCGGATTTATCGCTACGGACATGGTTGACAAGCTTCCCGAAGACAAGAAACAGGAATACCTTGATACGATTCCTTTCAAGAGATTCGGTACACCCGAAGAAGTCGGCGATGTCGTTGCAATGCTTGCAAGCGATGAATGCGCATATATTACAGGTCAGGTCCTTGTGATCGACGGTGGTTTAAGTCTTTAATTCTTTTATAAAGATAAGACAGGATTAAGAATAAAGAAAAGGTAATACCGATATGATGAATATTAATGAAGTTCAGAAAAGGATCAAACAGCGTCCTCCTTTTCAGATGATAGAAAAGGTAATAGAGATCAGAGGCGGTGAATACGCAAAGGGAATCAAAAACGTATCCATCAACGAGCCTTATTTTATGGGGCATTTTCCCGATGCACCCATTATGCCCGGCGTGCTTATTGTGGAAGCATGCGCACAGCTTTGTTCCGTAACCATTGAAAGTGACGGTACAGACGAAGGCAAGATTTATGTTCTTTTGAAATGTGACGAATTCAAATTCGTTAAACCGGTACTTCCCGGAGATACATTAACAATTGAAGTCACAAAAGACGGAGGCGGAGCGGGACTCGTGAAATTCGACTGCAAGGCCTTTGTTGACGGAGAAATCCGCGCTAAAGGAAAACTCGCATTTTGTGCGGTAGATAAGGAGAATATTTATGGGTAAGCGTGTATTCATGTTTCCCGGACAGGGATCGCAGTATATCGGAATGGGCAAAGAATTCTATGAGAATTTCGACTGTGCAAAGAAGATATTTGACAAGGCAGGTGAAATAACCGGACTTGATGTTGCGAAAATGTGCTTTGAAGAAAATGACAAAATTAACATCACCGAGTATACACAGATCTGTATGCTGACAGTAGAAGCTGCTTTGTTCGCGGTTTTGAAAGAGAAGGGTATTAAATATGATATCACGGCAGGCTTAAGTCTCGGTGAATACGCTGCTTTGATCGCAAGCGGTGCAATGAGCATGGAGAGTGCTTTCGATATCGTAAGAAAAAGAGGCATCTACATGCAGAATGCGGTACCTGAAGGCGGCGGAATGAGCGCTGTTCTCGGACTTGATCCTTCGGTTATCGAAGAAGTATGCAATGAAGTAATGAAGAATAAGGATATGTACGATAAAGGGGACAGCTCACTTCCTTTCACGGTTTCCGTGGCAAACTACAATAACCCCAAGCAGACCGTAATTACCGGAAGAAAAGATGCGGTAAGTGCTGCAGGACAGATCCTTGCAGACAAGGGCGCGCTTAAAGTTGTTGAACTTAACGTAAGCGGTCCTTTCCATTCAAAACTTCTTGAAGGTGCGGGAGAAAAACTTGCAGAGGCTTTAAAGGATGTGGAGCTTAATGACATCGAAGTTCCTTACATTGCAAACGTAAATGCCGAATATGTAACAGACAAAAACGAGATTAAGGAACTGCTTAAGAAACAGGTTTCATCATCGGTAAGATGGCAGCAGTCACTTGAATTAATGATAAAAGACGGCGTGGACGAATTCATTGAAATCGGACCGGGCCATACACTTACGGGATTTGTAAAGAAAATTGACAGATCGTTAAAGACAGTCAATATTGATACGCTTGAAGATTTCAACAAATTTATCGAGGCACAGGCAAATTAATTTCAAATCTGTCCGTGATAAGGAGAGAATAGTATGGGATTATTTAACTTTAATAAAACCACAGTCAAGAAAACAGGCGATATAACGGTTTCTCCGGAATCCATAATATGCCCGGTATGTAAAAAGGAAATATTTAAGGAAGAAGCCAAAAGAATGAAGTATGTCTGCCCCGAATGTAATTATTACTTCAGGGTCAGAGCCAATAACAGAATTCGTATGGTTGTGGATGAAGGTTCTTTTGAATCATGGTTCGAAGACGTTACGAGCGGCAATCCCCTTAATTTTCCGGATTACGAAGGAAAGATAGCGGATACTGTTGAAAAGACAAAACTTTCCGAAGGTGTTACCGTTGGAAAGGCTTCGATCAGAGGCGAGAAGATCGTTCTCGGAGTCATTGATTCCCG
Organism: Lachnospiraceae bacterium; assembly: GCA_024684055.1. Lineage (GTDB taxonomy): Bacteria > Bacillota > Clostridia > Lachnospirales > Lachnospiraceae > UBA3766. The sequence goes on from JAIKXN010000118.1 coordinate 28,409, forward strand.
TTTCCTCATGGGAAGCATGGGACATGCTGTAGGAGAGAGAATTACCGCGGCAGTTGAAAGAGCGACAGAAGAAAAACTTCCGGTTATTCTTTTCTGCTGTTCGGGCGGCGCACGTATGCAGGAAGGTATTATATCTCTTATGCAGATGGCAAAGACAAGCGCTGCATTAAAGAAACATTCCGATGCCGGACTTCTTTATATTTCTGTTCTTACGGATCCGACAACAGGCGGTGTAACGGCTTCCTTTGCAATGCTTGGCGACGTTATCCTTGCAGAGCCCAAAGCATTGATCGGATTTGCGGGACCCAGAGTTATCGAGCAGACGATCGGCGAGAAACTTCCCGAAGGTTTTCAGCGTGCGGAATTCCAGCTTGAACACGGATTTGTCGATGCGATCGTGGAAAGAACAAAATTAAGAGACACGCTTGCGAAACTCGTAAAGATGCATAATATCAAAGGCGGTTATTCGAATTTCAATCCCGAACTCGACAATGTAAGATACGATGCTACCGAACTTATGAAAGAAAGAGCGGTCAAAAGCAAACCCTTACAGGTATGGGATAAAGTATGTGCGGCAAGACAGCTTTTCAGACTCCAGTCTGAAGATTATATAAATACCATTTTTGATGATTTCATCGAACTTCACGGCGACAGATATTTCAGAGACGATCCTGCCATCATGGGCGGAATCGGATACCTTGACGGACAGCCCGTAACTGTTATCGGTGTCAATAAAGGAAAGAGTCTTGAAGACTGCAAGAAGCATAATTATGGTATGCCTTCACCCGAAGGATACAGAAAAGCGTTAAGACTCATGAAACAGGCCGAGAAATTCAAGAGACCAGTAGTCACATTCGTAAATACATCGGGTGCATATCCCGGACTTGAGGCTGAAGAGAACGGACAGGGTGAAGCAATCGCGAGAAACCTTTTTGAAATGGCAGGTCTTAAGACTCCCATTTTAACGATCATGATCGGTGAAGGCGGAAGCGGCGGAGCTTTGGCGCTGGCTGTCGGAAACGAAGTCTGGATGGAGGAAAATGCAACGTATTCAATCCTTTCACCCGAAGGCTTTGCGTCAATCCTCTGGAAAGATTCAAGCCGTTCCATGGAAGCAGCGGAAGTTATGAGAATAACAGCGGCTGACATGAAAGAACTTAAAATTGTCGAGGAGATCATCCCCGAATACGGAATGGCCGATGAACAGGCTCTTTCATCCATTTCACAGTACCTTAAAGGTCACATGAAGGAATTCTTAAAGAAAATGAGCGAAAAGAGTGAAGATGAAATAGTCAGCGAACGTTATTCACGATTCAGAAAATTCTGATATAATATAAAGTGCTTGTTTTTACAGGCACTTTTATTTATTATAAAAATGTTTCTTTTTAAAAAGGATTTAAAGCCCGGTTAAACGGGAGAAAGGAATGATCCGACCTGAAAATCGGATTTAAAGGGGAGATAATGAAAAAGAATGTTATGAAAAGCCTGGCAGTAATGCTTGCTTTCTCAATGCTTGCCGGATGCACTTTTACAACATCAGGAAACAATCAGGGACTGGACGATCCTTCAGGGGCAGCAGATCCGGTAATTACCGAGGCTGATACAAACGAAACTGATACTTCGGAAACCAATAAGCCGTCTGATGCGGACAATGAGACTGATAACCAAGAGAACACGGAAAATGAACAACAGCCGGAAGTGAAAATCTTACCCGATAAAATAGATGCAGATCATGAAGTCCGTCAGGACCATGCCGCAATGGATGTTACCGTAACCGCAACCGATAAGGATGAAAAAACTCTCTGGAGCAAAGTCTTCGAGGATATTAATATCGGACAGTACGATACATATACCGAAATCGGATTAAAAAACGATGCATATTACATTGCGGTAAACGGAATACTTTATTGCCTGAATATTTATAACGGAGAAGAACTCTGGTCTTACGGTGATGAAAAAGGAAACGGAGTCGGTTGCTCATGCGTATACGATTTTGATGAAAACGGCACTATTTATATCGCCGGCTATGAATGTCCCGACCTTGTCGTGATCGATAAAGACGGTAAGGAACTTCAAAGATACGACAGTTTTACAAACAAAGACGAAGTAAAAAACTTTTTCTGGAAAAGCGGTCTTTACTATGAAGACGGAAAAGCCAGATATACATTCTACAATAATGCAAAATGTATTGTAGCGGATCCCGAGACGGGAATTGCAAAGGAAGAAGAATTTGACGACAATGTCCTGATCGAAAAAATCGACAGAAAATGGGAACTTCTTCATTATTGTTCCGACAAGGACATGGAAATTCAATATGCAAAGGAACTTGACGGAGAATGCACTTTCAGCGTGAGTGATGATTTTGTAATGGAATTCCATTTCTCCGACGGCGATGAAAAGTACGACTGCGAGTATGTTTACTGCGTTTTAAGACCTGTGGATCTGTATGAAGGAATAAATGATTCGTATTACGGAGTATGGTGTCTTGAAGGAATAGCAGATAAGAACAATAAGTTTGCTTTCCAGGAATCCGACCCCGATACGCTTGATCTTATCTGGTTCAGATTCGATGATAACGGAGATCCCGTCGGCATGACTTCATTTGAATTCATGGACGCTGAAGTTCTTAAATATCATCAGGACAGACTTGAGCAGAATCAGTAGACTGCATTAAATATTTAACCAAAGTTTGTGATGACATAAATATGCGATAAGAAAGGAAAAATTATTATGGCACAAAACCCCATTGTAACGATCACCATGGAAAACGGAGATGTGATAAAGGCTGAACTTTATCCCGAAATCGCTCCTCAGTCCGTATACAATTTCATTTCCCTTATTAACAAGGGATTTTACAACGGACTTATTTTCCACCGTGTGATCAACGGATTTATGATCCAGGGAGGAGATCCCGACGGAAACGGAACGGGCGGCCCCGGATACAGCATTAAGGGCGAATTCGAAATTAACGGTTTCGAAAACAATCTTAAGCACACTGAAGGCGTTCTTTCGATGGCAAGAGCTTACGATCCCAACTCAGGCGGAAGTCAGTTTTTCATTATGCACAAGACTTCTCCTCATCTTGACGGGTCTTATGCAGCTTTCGGCAAAGTATTCGAGGGAATGGATTTTGTTAATGCAATCGCCGAATGCGACACCAATCCTTTTAATGACAGACCTCTCAAACCCCAGGTTATGAAGACGGTTACCGTAGATACTTTCGGAGTTGATTATCCCGAACCCGACAAACTGTAATTAAAAAACGAATACAGGCAGGAAAAAGGTTGAAAGGCGGACAAAAGAAGTGCATGTGCATGCCCGTTCATAAATTGTTCATATTTTAATTACAAATTGTTAATTTACTCATCATTATTTGTTAATTTGAATTAAATATAATAATTATCGTAGAAAGCAGATAATCATGCATAGATTACACTAAATAATACTTATGTCACAGTTTTTCAGATCTAATGCCCGGTAACAATAGTTACCGGGCATCCTCCTTTTTTATGGACATTTTTCCCATCAAAGTATGATAGAATAAAAACAGATTAATTGCTGCAGTTTTAATCTGAGATCGCATTAAGGAACAGAATAACAGAAGAGTAAAAGATTAAAAGAATAAAAGAATATAAGAATAAAAGAATATAAGAATATAAGAATATACATTGGTTACATTAATGTAGAATGGGGTATAAAATGAAAAGGAAATCAGTCGATCCCGTATACTCGATGTGCGTTCAGCCTTCGTTTATAATCGGAACAAACAATGAAGACGGTTCAGAAAACTTCGCACCAATAACATGGGTCAGCGTAACTCACGAAGAAGGTGACGGTTATCTTTTGGTCATAAGTATGTTCGGAACCAAAAGAACGAAGCAGAATGTTATAAGAACGGGGGTGTTCAGTGCAAATCTTGTAAGCGTGGAGATGCTGCCGCTCATGGATTATTTCGGCTCCAAACATGCAAAGGACGGAAAGAAGAATGATGTCGAATACAGCGTCAGTCGCGGAATCGCTCTGGATGTTCCCACACTGGACGACAGCCCGTGGGTATATGAATGTGAGGTTGAAAGAAGCGTGGAGATGGGAGATTCAACCACATTTTTCTGCCGCATAAGAAATATTCAGATGGATGAGAGACTGTCGCCCAAGGATATATTTGACCTGGATCTGACTCTGCTTGATCCCGTTATTTATTCCGGCAGGTATCACAGCCTCGGCAAGATGCTCGGTGAGATCGGGGATTTTCGCAAAAATGTATGATACGCCTTGCAACAAGTGAAAGCCAAATTGCAACAAGTGTTGGCGTATATGGTATCTTTACTGACATGACCTTATGATTAACTTAGTTTTTCATGGAGGTATGCGGATGAGAAAGATATGCAAAACGGGCGAGATTAATACGACAGGCGAGGTAAACAGTAAAAGCACCCAAAGAAATACAGGCTGTGCAAACAATGAAAGCGCAAAAAGAAATAAAGGCTGTGTAAACAGTAAAAGCCAAAAAGGAAAGACAAGTAATTTAAGACTCTTTCTGTTAATTATTACAATTATATTCCTGACAAATAACATAGTTTTCGTTCACGCCGCAAACCCTGCGTCGATCAATGATTATATATGGGATTTTCAAAAAGAAACGAAATGCGAGTGCGTAAGCGCGGTTACAGTAACCGGAAAAGGAATCGAATACTACGGTGATGAGAATGCTCTTTATCAGATAGGATCGATGACGAAGGCTTTTACCGGACTTGCTGTCTTAAAAATCATAAACGAAGGTTTTATAGACGAGGATGACAGTGTCAGTGAACTGCTTCCCGGATTCAGTGCATTTTACGATTCAAAGCCTGTTGAAATAACGGTAGGTCAGCTGCTTTCGCAGACGAGCGGGTATACCAACAAAGAAAAAGATTATCCGGCTGCATCAGAGGACATGTCCCTGGCGGAATGGGTTGGAAGTATTACCGGCAAGGAACTGAGTTCAAAACCCGGAGAGAAATACGCATATTCGAATGTGAATTACAATCTTCTCGGTGCGATCATAGAGAGGGTGAGCGGGAAATCATATGAAGAATATATGTATGAAGAAATCCTTATTCCGCTCGGGTTAAACGATACATATGTCGGAAAGCCCGACGACGAAGGAAGGATCGTATCGGGCAAAAGAGCGGGATACAGAAGGGCTTTTAAATATGATATTCAGGTTTTCGAAGGAAGGATTCCTGCGGGATATTTTTATTCGAATACTTCCGATATGGCAAGATGGATGCTGATCTGGCTCGGCGAAGCAGATATTCCTGAAGAATACACCATACTTATTAATACTGTTAAGAAACGGCTCAAAGGAACGGGAGATTATTATTCGGGATGGGAACTCTTCGAAGGGGGCGTGATCGGCCATTCCGGAGGAACATCGAATTATTCGTCCAGAATGGTTTTCTCGGATGACGGAAAAACAGGAGTCTGCGTTCTTACGGATATGAATGTCGCAGCATCCACTGACGGCCTCTGCAACGGTATTTTCAGACTTATAACCGAAGGAAATGCCGACAGGATCCCGACGGATGTATGGACGGTCTTTGATATTGTTTTCAGCATTCTGTCTCTTATTGGGATTATAATGATCGTTGTGGAAATTAATTTGAAAAAGCGTTCCATTATTCTGGTACTTGGAGCAGCAGCATTAATCCTCCTTCTGACCGTTTGCATTGTTATGCCGGCTGTATTCGGAGCAGGACTCGGAGAAATAATGTTTATATGGGCGCCTTACAGTTTCTCGGGCGGCATTATCATACTTGCGTTTGTCGTAATCGCAGCAGTAATAAGTATTTTTATAAAGAGAAAAAATGAGAATAGAAAAAAGACTGGTTGAAGACCAACCGCTTACCGTCATAATTGAATATCCCAAATGGAATGAATCCGTGGATGCACTGGCAAGAAAGATTGGCATGATGGACATTTCTTTTGTGGGAAGGACCGATGAAAAAAGTGTCAGCGTCAGCATTTCCGACATCTATTACATAGAAAATGTCGAAAGAAAACTTTTCATTTATACAAGAGAGAATGTTTACAGGTTTGACGGCAGTATGTCTGATGTTGAAAAAAGAATGGAAGATACGGGGCTTGTCAGAATATCCAGGACCTGTATCATGAACACGGATTATCTTAAAGAGATCAAACAGATAAGAAACAGCCATCTGGAAGCTGTTATGGATAATGACGAGAAACTGATCGTATCGAGGAAATATCTTCCGGCGATCAAGAAGATCTTTAAAAAAGAGGGAATATGAAAAGAATTTTAAGAGATACATGCATACTTTTTGCATTAATGACATTAAGTGTATTTGCAATATCCATAATATGGATGGGGATGACGGATGAGATCAAACTTGTGCTTTATCTTTTCGTGCTCTCACTTATTATTTCTTCAGCCAACTACTTTTTGGATGAGTTTACATCGCTTCCGATAATATGGAGTTACATAGTAAAATATTTTGTTGCGACTGCCCTTGTAATGCTTCTCGGATTCATTGTGGGCTGGTTTTACAAAAGCAATTTCTGGATGGCCTTTATCTATGTCGGGATCGTCTTTGTTCTATGGTATTTTATCGATGCGGTAAAAACCAAAAAAGACATCGATTACATAAATTCAAAAATACAAAATATGAGAAAGAAGCGCAACGAATAATGCGTTGACCGCCCAAATAAAATGTATTATACTTGCAGTTAACTATTAAAACGGAGGTAAATAAAATGGCTGAGTTTACAAAAGATATGACAATCGGTGAAATTATAAATGCAGATCCCAATGCGGTTCCCATTCTTATGAGTGCCGGAATGCACTGCATCGGATGCCCCGCAGCTCAGGGAGAAACTCTTGAAGAGGCAAGTATGGTTCACGGTATCGATGTTGACGCACTTGTATTTGCACTCAACAAAAAAGAACAGTAATTTTTTATCGAAGGACTCTGGGAAAAATCATTTTCCGAAAGGAAAGTTTATCTTTGCAGTCTGAATGAAAAAGGACACAAAAAAAGACCGGATTTCCGGTCTTTTTATTGTGTGAGCCAAAGCTCATTGTCAGTCTTTTTTGCCGCCCATTCTTTCGACAACATTGCCTTCTGCGATGAGTTCGGTATTCTCGCTTAAATAGCTTTCGAAATAGCTGTCGCTTTTAATCGTCTTTCCGTACTCGAGAAGAGTAATGCAGTTCTGTCTGAAGTTGGGATCGGGCGTACCATCCATATAAAGTTTTAAGTAATATAAGTTTTTGGACTTATCAAAATAAAGTGAACTGCAATGGTCATAAGTTGCGCTTATTGCCTTGCAGGCATCGATGACGCCTTCCGCTTTGGAGAACGAATAGATGATGGCATTTGCTGCCGGCATTTCTTCGATCGACTGTGCGGGAAGTGCTTCTCCGCCTTCGGGGAATAATGCATTTATCAGATTCTTGAAGCTTTCCGATAAATCGGACTGTTCTTCATTGGGAGGATTTTTCATCTTTTCATAAACTGAAGGAGAGAAGTGCGAATAGGAAGGATTAAGTTCCTCAGGCTCCTCAACTTTTGTAATGAATAAAACTGCGGATGTTCTTAAAGGTATTACATCTATCTTAAGAGGAACATTGTTTGCGTCAAAGCCTAAATTGTTGTAGGCGAGACGGATTACTTCTGCGAAAAGCTTTCTTATCTCTGCCGAGTTGTAAGACATTTCGCGAAGGTTAAGATGACGATCCTCCAAATCCTGCTCTGTCAGTATGCACTTTATTTGATTGTCGTTTATTTTGTTGATTTTCATAGGCGACCCTCGTGCAATTTTTTCTTTATTTTAATATATATCGGCATAAAAAGCAAATATATTTAGACAGGGACTTTGTGGAAAATACACAAACGAAAATAAAAAGCTCTTGTAATTTTGCACAAAAAGATATATAATACAATCACGATGCATGACAAATCATGTACCCGAAAGGGGGTCGAAGTGATTTTCATTTTTTCGTTTTCGCATTTCTGCGAACGTCTTGTTAAGCGCGTGCATTTCGCACAATTTCCCTAATTTTTTAAAGAGTTAATATTTGGTACTGTTTAAGCATCGGAAAATAAATGTAGCATTGCCTTTTTGATATTTCATCACGTTCCTTTTGGTATTTAAATCCCTCGAGCCGGCTTTATTCTGCCGAACGAATGCCAAAAATGAAAAGGTAATGACTACATTTTATTTTTTTGATATAATAATCGGTGTGTGCAAAGGAGGCTTAAAGATGAGACCTGAACAAAGCAGAAGGAATTCTTCGAACGAAGTAAGACGAAGAAGTTCTTCCGGCGAACGAAATTCAATGGATGCGGGAAGAGTCAGAAAGACCCGTACAAGAAGAAGAATTAAAAGCAGAAAACGCCCGAACGAAGTGGCAAGACGCAGAAGAAAGAGAAAATTCTTTGAATCTCTCGGGAAGGTTATCCCCGTTTTTGTTGCGATCGCACTTATTATCGGCCTGGTAAGCTTTTTCTACGGAAAAGAACTGGTGGAAAAATACAGATATTCCGGAAAATATGCGGATCTGCAGGAATATTTCGGAGTTCTTCACGATTATCAGGTTGCGATGATAGTGGATAATGCCAAAGTCGAAGAAAAGGCTGTATTTTATAAAAACAATTATTATCTGTCTGAAGACGATGTGAAGCATTTCTTTACGGATCATTTCTATGTAAATATCAACGAGCAGAATGCATTTTATACGACTCAGGATGTAATAGTAAGAGCCGATCTTAATCAGTCCGAGGATTTCTGTTATTATTACGGCGACGAAAAAAGGGAACTCGGATGCGCACCCGTTATCACCAACGACGGAAAGACTTATTTTTCACTTGATTATCTGAAAATTTTCGTGTCGATGAAAGTCGATATTTACGACAATCCCAAGAGGATGGTCATTTATACAAAAGATACTTCTCTTCAGAAAGCCGAGATCAACAAGGATACCCAGGTTCGTTACAGAGGCGGCGTAAAGAGCGATATCTTAAAGGATGTCAAAGTCGGAGATACCGTTTACGTTCTCGAAGAAATGGAAGACTGGGCAAAGGTTCAGACAACCGACGGATTTATCGGGTATGCGGAAATTAAGAAATATGACAAAAAATCGTCCGAAGGCGTCAGCGTGGAGCAGTGCAGCATTCCTCTTGAATTCACGCCGATAAAGACGGACGGAAGGATCAATATGGCGTTCCATCAGCTCTTTGATGCGAATGCCAGCGATTTCACGGATGTTCCCGCAGATGCCGGAATTAACGTTATCTCGCCCACTTTCTTCAGAGTCGGCGACAATGACGGCACAATAAAGAGCGTGGTAAATAACCGGTATATCGAAAATGCGCATAATGCGGGCGTCAAGGTCTGGGCTTTGTGGACAGACGTTGATGACGAAGTAGATCTGTCGGTAATGCTTTCCTCGTACGAAAAGAGAAAGCAGTTCATAGATTCCATGATCACGCTGACAAAGGAAAACAATATAGACGGCATCAATCTCGACTTCGAAAAAATCCCTTCTTCGGCGGGTAAGGACTGGGCGGAATTTTTAAGAGAACTTTCGGTTGAAACCCACAAAGAAGGAATAGTGCTTTCGGTCGACAACTATGCGCCTACGGCGTCCACTCTTCATTATGCAAGAGACGTTCAGGGTCAGGTTTGCGATTATGTTGTCGTGATGGGTTACGACGAGCACTGGGCAAGCGGCGGAGTGGCAGGAAGCGTTGCTTCGATCGGATTTGTTCAGGAAGGCATTTCGAAAACAATCGACTGCGGCGTAAGCCCGGACAAGATCGTAAATGCGATTCCTTTCTATACGAGAGTATGGAAGACAAAGGACGGAAGCGTAACCTGCGATACGATGTCCATGCAGTCAACGGCAGAGTGGTGCACGGAATGCGGCGTCGAACTCAACTGGGATGACGGCACATGTCAGTACTACGGCGAAAAGGAAATGAACTCGATTCTTTATCAGGTATGGATGGAGGATCCCGAATCGATAAAGGCCAAACTTTCCGTTATGGAAGCGCAGGGTTGCGCAGGCGTTGCGGAATGGAAACTCGGATTTGATACACCCGAGGCATGGGCAGTGATCCAGGAGTATTTAAACCGTTAAAATGAAAACCATAATAAGTGTTATAAGTGAAGACAATATAAACGACGAAGAGATCAAAAAAGCCGGAGAAATAATCAAAGCCGGCGGACTTGTCGCATTTCCGACCGAAACGGTTTACGGACTCGGCGGCGATGCGCTCAATCCCGAATCTTCGAAAAAAATATATGCCGCAAAAGGAAGACCTTCGGACAATCCTCTGATAGTTCATATCGCAAAGAAAGAAGATCTTTACAAAATTGCGGAAGATGTCAGCGAAAATGCGGAAGCCGTGATGGATGCTTTCTGGCCGGGACCGCTTACGCTTATATTTAAGAAGAAAAGCGTGGTTCCTTACGAAACAACGGGCGGACTTGATACTGTGGCGGTAAGATTTCCGGTTCATAAAGTGGCGGCGGAATTTATAAAAGCCTCGGGCGGATTTGTTGCGGCTCCGAGCGCCAATCTTTCGGGAAGACCGAGCCCCACGCTTGCGAAATACGTTATCCAGGATATGGACGGCAGAGTCGATATGATCATCGACGGCGGAAACATTCCCATCGGACTTGAATCCACGATAGTCGACATGACTTCGGATTCGCCCATGATCTTAAGACCGGGATTTGTTTCAAAGGAAATGCTTGAGGAAGTTATTAATCAGGTAAACGTCGATCCGACAATTCTTGATTCGAACTGCAAGGAAAGACCGAAAGCTCCCGGCATGAGATACAGGCATTACGCCCCGAAGGCCGATATGCTCATAGTAAGAGGAGAAGCCGGAAAAGTGGCGGCCGAGATCAACAGGCTTTCAAAAGAAAAAGAAAACTGCGCGGTAATATGTGCAAAAGAACACGTACATATGTATGAAGGCATGACGGTTAAAAATGTGGGAAGTCTTGAAGATTACGACGAGATCGCTTCCAACATTTACAGGGTATTAAGAGAATGCGACGACGAAAACGTAAGTTACATTCTTTCCGAAAGTTTTTCGGATAAAGGAATAGGCGCGGCATTAATGAACAGGCTGATTAAGGCTGCGGGACACAATATTATCGATGTATAACGGAGGTATTTCAATGAAAGTATCAATAGCCAGCGATCACGGCGGATTCGTGTTAAAGGAAGCCGTAAAGAAACATCTTGAAGAGAAAGGCATCGAGGTAAAGGACTTCGGAACCGACAGTCTTGCATCCTGCGATTATCCCGATTTCGGAAGACCTGCTGCGCAGGCGGTTGCCGACAAAGAAGTTGATTTCGGTATTCTCATCTGCACAACCGGCATCGGAATGAGTATGGTCGCAAACAAGATTAAAGGGATCAGGGCAGCTCTTTGTTCAGACAGCGTATCGGCATCTCTTACAAGACAGCACAACAATGCAAACGTTCTTGTTATCGGTGCGGGAATCGTAGGTGAAATACTTGCGATGAATATAGTTGATACATTCCTCGGAACTGATTTCAGCAATTCCGAAAGACATCAGAGAAGAATCGACAAAATAGAATAATTTATAATAATCAGACTAAAATAAAACTATATAGGGAGGAAACACACAATGGGCAAGGTAGTATTAATGGATCATCCTTTGATTCAGCACAAAATCGGTTATATCAGAAGAAAGGATACGGGTACCAAGGATTTCAGACAGACGATAAGCGAGATCGCGATGCTTATCTGCTATGAAGCAACCAGGGATCTTCAGCTTGAAGAGGTCAGCATCGAGACGCCTATTTGTGAGACAACGGTAAAGGAACTTAAGGGTAAGAAAATGGCCATAGTTCCTATTTTGAGAGCGGGTCTCGGAATGGTGGACGGAATGCTTACGCTTATTCCCGCCGCAAAGGTCGGACATATCGGTCTTTACAGAGATCCCGAAACACATGAACCTGTAGAATATTACTGCAAGCTTCCCGAGGACTGTTCACAGAGAGAGATCTTCGTGGTTGACCCCATGCTTGCAACAGGCGGAAGCGCATCCGCAGCAATCACGATGCTTAAGGCAAAGGGCTGCAAAAACATTCACTTCATGTGCATTATAGCTGCACCCGAAGGAATCGACAGACTTACAAAAGATCATCCCGACATTGACATCTACATCGGCGCAAAGGATGAGAAACTCAATGATCATGCTTACATCGTTCCCGGACTCGGTGATGCCGGAGACAGAATTTTCGGTACAAAATAAGCGAAAAAATACCGTATTTGAAAAAAAGAAAAACTTATTGTATTATTTTAATACTGTCGGTATGGCAGGATGATTGAGGGGTAGGCTATGAATAAAAGAGAAGATTACATTTCATGGGACGAATATTTTACCGGAATAGCAATTCTTTCGGGACTTCGTTCCAAGGATCCCAATACCCAGGTGGGTGCATGCATAGTAGACAGGAACAACCGAATTCTGTCGGTAGGCTACAACGGCTTCCCGAACGGATGCAGCGATGATCTGTTTCCGTGGGCAAGAGAAGGCGATGTTCTCGATACAAAGTATGCATTCGTGGCGCACAGTGAACTTAACGCAATACTTAATTACAGGGGTGGCAATCTTGAAGGAGCAAAAATCTATGTTTCTCTTTTCCCCTGCAACGAATGTGCCAAAGCGATAATCCAGTGCGGTATCAGGGAAGTTGTTTATGATTCCGACAAGTACAATAACACACCGACCAACATTGCTGCCAAGAAGATGTTTGAGGCAGCAGGCGTAAAGTGCATTCAGTACAAAAAATCGGGAAGAAAGATTACGATAGAAGTTTAAGTTTTATGAAAAAAGTTTTATGCAAAAGTCTCGCGTTCATACTCGGTCTTGTGCTTGCCTTTTCGGCGCTGTCTGTCAGGGTAAACGCCACGGGCGGACTGCTTGATCAGATCAATCAGGCCGAACAGCAGAAAAAACAGACCGAAAAGCAGAAAGAAGCGGCAGAAGAGAACAGAGACGACAAAAAGGATGAACTGAATCAGCTGCAGTTTCAGCAGGGTTCGCTTAAAAATCAGCTGGATTCGTTCAATGCCGATCTGGAAAACGAAAACAGAAAATACAACGAAATTCTTGCCGACATAAGCGACAAAAAGGATGAGATCGAGGCGAAAAAGGCTGAACTTGCCGAGGCGATCGCCGAGGAAGAAGAACAGTATGCGACAATGAAGAAACGTCTTCAGTATATTTACGAACAGCCTGATGACATCTATCTTGCCATGATTCTTTCAAGCAAGGATTTCTCGACTTTCTTAAATCTTGCCGATTATATTTTCATGATTTCCCAGTACGACAACGGTCTTCTGGAAGATTACAAACAGACCACCGTTGAAGTTTCCGAAAAAGAGGCGGAACTTGAAAAAGAACTGGCGGATCTTGAAGAACTTGAAGCGTTAAGCATGGAAGAACAAAGCAGGATCACGACGCTTATTAATACAACGAATGATTTTGTAAAACAGTATTCGGTGCAGATTGACGATGCAAGCGAGGAAATTGCAAAACTCGAACAGGAAATTGCCGACAAAGAAGCTGAGATAAAGGCTCAGGAAGCAGATATCGAGGAACTTAAGAAAAGATATGAAGAGGAATTAAGACTCTCGCAGATAGCTTCACAGTCGTCAAGAAGGGATATTTCGGAAGTGAAATTCGCCGATAACGACAGATATCTGCTTGCGAATCTTATCTACTGTGAGGCGGGCGGCGAACCGTATGAAGGTCAGCTTGCAGTTGGCGCGGTAGTAATAAACAGACTGCTTTCAAGCTGTTATCCCGACTCGGTATATGATGTAATCTATCAGAGAAGCCAGTTTTCGCCGGCCGGAAGCGGAAGACTTGCTCTTGCGCTTGCCAAAAACTCGGCAACGGCATCGTGTTACCGTGCGGCAGACGAGGCGATGTCCGGAGTGACCAATGTCGGAAACTGCGTATATTTCAGAACGCCGATTCCCGGACTTACCGGAATCCAGATAGGAAATCACATATTCTACTAAAATAAAAAAGACTTCGCTTGAAGTCTTTTTTTCTTTATTCGATGTAAGAATCGAGGATATCCGAATATTTGTTGAAGTTTCCCGAATAAACCGTTTTAAGAAGTTTGTCAGCCCTGAAAAGCGATTTTCTTAAAAGGTCGTCATCGATAAGCCCTTTCTGATGTGCCTCGGCGAGCTCGTCCATGTCGAGAAGCCTTATTTCGCCGGTTTCGCTTATCGTTACGTCAAGGAGAAGATCCAGGGTGGTGCAGGAATTGTTCTCTTTGTCAAAATAGAATTCGACTATGTCGCAGTACCACTTAAGAAGAGAATTGTCTTTCCTTAAGAATTTGCTTATTTTATATCCGAACTCGGGAAGATACAGCGAATAGCCGTGGTCGATGTCCTTTCTGGGATTAATCGCATTCCATCTGGTAACGATCTTGCTGTCGTCCGCATAAATAACAGTGTCCTTGTTTAAAAGAACATTTTCATCGGGAATAAGTCTTTTACGATAGAGAATCAGATCACCCATACGTTTTCTCCCATATATTGCGCCACTTTGCCCAAAAAGATACTATATTTAAAAAGTTTACACAGATTGGGGGTAAAAGTCAAACAAAAAAGTCCGATATATAAAAAAGATGAAATTAGGCATTTGATCGGCTCAAATTTGCTGGACAAACCGTCTGAAAATTTGTATAATTTTTTTGTGTATGCAAAAGGTGTATTAAGGGGTATCGAATGTGTCAAAGATTGTCAAAATGCTTTCTTTTATTTCCCAGTTCACCTTAATAATGCTGGTTCCGACTGCAGGGCTGTTTTTCCTCGGTCTTTATCTGGACAGGAAATTCGGCACGTCGTTTCTTTGCATTATTTTCTTCTTTTTGGGAGCAGCCGGCGGCATGACCGGTATTTACAAACTTGTCAGGAGTACCTTTAAGGATCACGAAGAATGAAATTTTTCAGGCAGACGCTGAGAGAGCTTCAGATCGGCGTAATTATTTGCGGAATACTTAATATTCTGATAGGAATGTGGTTTCCAAAAGACAGACTTGCATATGTTCTGGGCGGAATACTCGGAACAGTGACCGCGCTTGTAATGAGTCACAATATGGCAAATGCCATAGTAAAAGCCGTTTCGGATGAGAGCAAAGCGGTTTTCCGTGTCAGGGCGGCTTACATTTTCAGATATCTGCTCGCGATCATCGTAATGGTTGTGGCATGCATTTCGCCTTATGCGAATCCGATAGCGACTTTTATCGGAATATTTTCATTGAAATTTGCGACGTATCTTACGCCGCTCATACATAAAATAAATTTAAAAATCAACCCGAATGCCTTGGAGTCGGACGGCTCGGAGGATTTGGAGGAGGAAAACATTGACGACACACCTGATGTTAGCGGGCGCTGATGGCGTCGACTTCATGATCCACGGGATTTTTTCCTACAATCTGTTCGGACATGAAGTATGGATTACAACTTCACATGTATGTTTGCTTATAGTAGTTGTCTGTCTGCTTATCTTTTTCTTTGTGGGCGGACAGGTGTTTAAACATGCGAAAGCCGTTCCCGGTTATTTCCAGTGTGCGCTTGAATTTGCGGTTGAATTCCTTTACGGAATAACCGATGGCGCAATGGGCTCGAAGGGCAAAGGCTTCAGAAACTACATAGGCGTTCTCTTTATATTCATTTTATTCTCGAATATATCCGGTCTGCTCGGACTCAGACCCCCGACGGCAGACTACGGAGTAACACTTCCTCTGGGACTTATTACTTTCTCACTTATCAGAATAAATGAAGTCAGATTCAACAGTCCGTGGGCAATCTGGAAGGACAAATGTTCACCCCTTCCTCCCTGGCTTCCCATCTGGCTTCCCATTAACATCATCGGCGACTGTGCCGTTCCGGTATCGCTTTCGCTGCGTCTTTTCGCAAACATCCTTTCCGGTACCGTTATGATGGCACTTGTTTACGGTCTCCTTGCAAAGATTGCTTAGGGATGGCCTGCCGCACTTCATGTTTACTTCGATTTGTTCTCGGGGGCAATCCAGACATACGTATTCTGTATGCTCACGGTAACTTATATCGGAAGCGCTATAGGCGATGCGGAAGAAACCGTATTCCGAAGACTCTTTAAG
>JAIKXN010000169.1 GCA_024684055.1 Lachnospiraceae bacterium
TGACCGTGGCGGCGTACAAAGGTGCTGACACGCTTGTTCTCGGCGCTTTCGGATGCGGTGCTTTTAAGAATAATCCCAAGGTGGTGGCAAGAGCGTATAAGACGGCTTTGCAGGAATTTCCAAAAGTATTTGAGAGAATTGTTTTTGCGGTATACTGTTCGGAATGGGACAGCAAGAATTATGACGTATTTAATGCGACTTTCAAGAACCTTGCTTTGGCAAGAATCTTCTTGGAGGCACCTAAACACTGGGGACTCAGAGGTGATCCTTTCTTCTGGGATTATCTTCGTACGCAGTCTGAAAAGAAAGATATAGAGTCGCCTGAAGAACTCGAAAAATGGATCATGGATGAGTTCTTGAAATTATCCGGCGAGGAAATGACGGAAAAAAGTGAAGTTCAGATAAAAAAGTTTTCGCATGGAACAAAAAATACCGGTACCGTTTCCGGAAACTGGTGGATAAAAAAGGGAATTCCGCTTTTGAAAAGCAGGATGCAGTAAATGGCAGTATTAATCATATATAAAACATTTGCGGAAATAATTGTAATGATTAAAAGACAAATGTAAACGTCAATGAAAAATCTGCACCTTCACAGGTCAACTTTTATGATAGCGTTTACAAGACAAAACAGTAATAAAAGAAAATAAGAAATTTAGCTTTAGTTGATCATACCCGGTAAAACTGCCTTATCATCAATATAATAATCGCATGTGATCTTCCTGGAATTGTTGCCGTATAATTCGACGATTTCAGGAAGATTGTCATTTATGGCATCAAAAGAGAGATCGTGTTCGATGCACCAGTTTACTGCCAGATCGAGTGCGTCGCCTGCACGGCAAGTCCAAAGGATCAGCTTGTTGCCCTGCTTTTTCCATGATTTCAGATATTCAATTAATTCTGTGTTCGGCTCTCCGAGTTCGGGCCAGTTGCTGTAGCAAAGGGTCCCGTCGAAGTCGACCGCGATTATCTGATAATTCATAAATCTCTCCTGTCGGGTTTTGAGGTGTACGACCATAATAGAACAAATGTTCGTAAAAGTAAAGAGCTTTTTAGTAGAAGATATTGTTGATGATTTGTGCAAATTTTTCTAAAATTATTATGTGAAAAAACAAACCACAATATCTTGTAAATACGGTTAAATAAGTTGGCTTTTATAGGGGATAAAAATGGGATCGAATTTTGAAATTTTTTTTGACAAGGCTGGAAACGTCAGAGAAGATGAACTTAAAAAGAACAAGTGGCTTGAATACCTTACGGTAACGGACAATATTTACGTTAATGCCGAGAGAGTAAAAAGCATTGGCGGTATCTCCGGAAAGGAAACGGTTTTATATGTAATAAGAACTCTTGATGTTCTTGATGAAATCAGGGAGACCATTGATGCAGACACGGCATTCCTTGTCGAGACTGTTCTTAAATGGTCGGAAGTTTCAAAGGGGGGCTTAAGAAAAGAACGTGATGAGTGGCTTAAGAAAGGGTATCCGCTCTCAATTCATAATGTTGCTTCCGCTTCGATTTTTGCAGATGAGGCTGCCCAAAAAGAAGGCGAACTTTTCAGAGCGTTTAAAGAAAGATTTTCCGATAAAGCGGATGAATTTATAAAGATAACCGAGATACTAATCCGTACGCACGGTCTTATCGGTCAGAGTATCAGAGGAGAGAATCCCGTTTCATCCAATGCGGAAATTCTTACGATTAATTCAGGGTGCAAAGAAGGTGAGCTTTGCAATCTTAATTCCCTTTTGCCTGCATTAAATGAGTGCATTATTCGCGGTGTGAGCGAGGAAATCTGGAGGGACGTAAAAACTGAAGCTTTTGCTTTGATTGACAGGATCATACATGAAGATCTGTCGGAATATACGGCTTCGTTTCGTCTTGAAAAACTCTGTCCGAAAGAAATAGACATTTTCGATGATGATGCCTACTTTTTTGCAAAAGAGGTATTTCCTTTTTATGAACTCTGGTATTTTTCATCGGCACTTTCAGACTTCGATCTGACGCAGATACGTGCGATCGTTGCCGAAACAATTAATATTTCGAGAGAACAAAATGAAAAGATAATGCACATAAATTTCAAGCCTCTTGCCGATTCGCTTTACTATGATTACAAGGGTGAAAAACACATCAATGTTTACCGCAAAAGAATAATCGAAAAGTATTTGCGCGATCCTTCCGTAAAGCATGTAAAACTTAATGTGAGATTTGAAAATCACACGGCATTTGTCGATTATGAATTCACGAAGGTTTGTGAGAAACTGATTGAATTCTGTGTAGAAGCGGAAAGAAGCGGACTTCTTACTTTCGAGAAAAGCATCGTAGTGTTATATGACATGTTCGGATTCAGAAGGGACGCTTTTGACAGACTGAATAACGAGGAAAGTTATCTCTCGACCATGAATGATGTTGTTTCGAGCACAAAGGATTCGATCATCGATTTCGTTACCGGACAGAAGGTTATGGATATCGGAAGCGGCGGCGGAATACTGCTTGACAGACTCGAGAAAAAATATCCCGACAAAGACATTATCGGAACGGATATTTCAAGCAATGTTATCGAAACGCTGAATCTGAAGAAAAAGCAAGAAGGACATAACTGGAGCGTTGAAGTTCACAACATGGTAGACTGTCCTTACAGAGAAAAGGTCGACAGCATTATTTTCTCATCAATCCTTCATGAAATCTTTTCTTATACGGAGGGCGAGAACGGAAGATTCGATATCGAGAGCGTTAAGAAAGCCCTGGCAAATGCATTTGATTCTTTGTCGAATGACGGAAGGATAATTATTCGTGACGGCATCAAAACTGAAGGACGTGCGTTAAGAAAAATAAAGTTTAAAGCATCTGAAGGCATGGAATTTTTTAAGAATTATCTTCGGGATTTTAAAGGACTAAAAGATCTTTCCGAAGAAGAAAAAGTTACTTCGATCGATGAAGATAATTTCACTGTCACAGGCGATATAAATTTCATTCGTGAATTCATGTATACATATACATGGGGCAATGAAAGTTATGCGCACGAAGTTCAGGAGCAGTTCGGGTATTTTACGCTTAATGAATACAAAGAGTTTTTCAAGAGCCTCGGTGCCGAAATCATAGAGGCGAAGGAACTTCTTGAGCCTGGTTACCCCGCGCATCTTTCCGAAAAACTCGATCTTTTTGATGAGAATGACGAACCCTGCGAGTTCCCGGCATCGAACTGTATTATTGTTGTCGAAAAATGTGATTCATAAAACTAAATTCCGGATGCGGGATTTTAATCTGTATTATTGGTGTGGAAAAGGCGATTCAAAAAAACCTTAAGAGCGTTTTGAATCTGTATTATCTTCGAATTGAATATACTGAATAAAGTTATTGTTTAACGGAAAAATAGTAATTGATAGAAGTAATACAGATGTATTTATGTTATAATAAACAACGGTTGGTAAAAAAATTAAAATAATGCTAAATAAACAAAATTTATTTGTTCATCAGGGAGGAATAAAATGTATTTAAGCAAGCTTAATTCAAACGAAAAACAGGTTTTCATTAACCTTGCAGCTATTGTTGCCGAGGCGAATGGAATTGTAAGCGAGACTGAAACGTATATGCTTGATATGTACTGTGCCGAAATGCAGTTTGACGGTACTATCGAAGACAAGACTTTTGAGGAAAATATCGAAGCACTTGCAGGAAGCTCCGCTGAAGCTAAAAACATAATTGTTTTCGAACTTATCGGCTTATGCTTATCCGATGATAAATACGATACCGAAGAAAGAGAAAACATCAAGGAACTGGCAGGAGAACTTGGAATCACCGAAGACAAACTGGCTGTATTTGAAAAAGATTTAAGCGATTACACAAGTCTTGTATCAAGAATGTCAGAGCATGTATTTCTGTAATCGTTCACTTACTATTTGCCAGACAGTTAAGGACAAAACCTGAATGGAAACCCCGGAAACCAAGACGGCAGAGGATGCCAAAGCAAGTATAAAAACATATTTACCCGCACTTATCTTTTACCCAGTAACGATTGTTTTTTGTGAATTGATGCTTAAGTTTACGGACAATTATAATTCTCCGTGGAACGTATCGATCTTAACAACCGTTCTTTTTTCGATAAGTGCGGGTTTATTATTTTGCCTGATCTTCACTTTGATCCGTCCGGTGATTTTATCGCGAATTCTGTCGGGAATTACGATAGCCTTGCTTTGGATTTTGTTTTGCGTTGAATACGACTGCAATCAGTTTTACAAGATGTATTACGGAATCACATATGCCGCAGGAATGACCGGGCAGGTGATGGGCGATTTCTCATCGGTTGTGTGGTCCGTTGCTTTAAAATATATCTTTCAGGAAGCGATTTTCCTGATTCCTTTAATAGTTTTTATCGCCTTTTCAAACCGGATTCTTCCGAAGAAAAAATATCCCGTTAAAATACTACCCATAATTCTTGTTCCCATGTTGATTCTTCAGATCGGGGCATCATTAATTGCGAGATTCGGAGAATTCGGAAACGTTTATACATATGATTTCGCAGTATGTAACAGCGTGCCCCGGATTGGTCTTTTGAATTCTTTCAGACTTGAAATAGCATATATCATTACCGGCACACCCGAAGCACCCATAGAGGAAGATGACTTTGTTGTTTGGACACCGGAAAATAATGGAGGCGGAACGGCAGCAGATCCGGGTGCTGCTCAAAGTGATGCAAATAATGAGGATTCAAATTCGAGTTCTGCCACAAATGATGCAAATGAAAATGGCTATGGGAATAATGGAAGTTCTGCTTTGAACACAGATATAAATGATTCCAACGAAAATAATGCTTCTGATTCTCTGAAGCCGGGAAGCGAAGGAAGCAAAACAGATTCAGAAGAAAATAAAAAAGAGCAGGAAAACCCGAAAGAATATGCTTATAATGCGTGCGTTGATTTTGCATCTTTAATTGAGAATGAAAGCAATGACAGAATAAAGAAAATGCACGAATATTTCGGCTCGCTGGAACCGTCGAAGCAAAACGAATATACAGGGATTTTTGAAGGCAAAAATCTTATCTTTATGAGTGCGGAAGCATTTTCTCCTTATGCGGTTGATAA
>JAIKXN010000203.1 GCA_024684055.1 Lachnospiraceae bacterium
ATGGTTGTGACATGGTTCGGAGATGAAACTTTTGAAAAATCCCTGACAAACAACGACTTCGTACGTCACGATCTCGGGGACGGTTATTATATATGGTTCAAAAAAGGTGATTTCGACGACAGAGTCAGTCAGATACTGGCACAAAAATAAGCCGACGGCAGTCGGCTTATTTTTGTGCTTCTTTCCTTCTTTAATTTAAATATTTCCTTGCTCCTGCTTCTTTCCTTCTTTAATTCAAATATTTCCTTGCTCCTGCTTCTTTTTCTTCTTTAATTCAAATATTTCTTTTATCTTGTTTCTAAAGCAGAACAGCAATATGCATGTAACAAGCAGTCCTGCGTATCTGATCACAAAGAACTTGTATCCGATCATCAGCGCGATTGCAAATACGAAGAATGAAACGAGGATAAGAAGCATCTGCTTCATGTCGATGAGTTTTTCTTTGTACTTTTTCTTTTTGCAGACGATTATCATGAAAATGTAGTGGCAGACTGCAAATACCGAATAGCTTGCAAGTGTCGTATATCCTGCCGCAAAATATCCGAATTTCGGAATGAACACGTAGTTAAGGAATACGTTTAACATTGCGGCGCCGATCGAGGCGATGGCTATAAGTTTGCTCTCTTCGAAATAAAATTCGACGTTGACGAACTGCTGATAAAAATACATTACAACCGCACTTGCCGCAAGAGGCGGGATGATCCATACCGCTTCACGGTATTTGCTCGGCGTAATGAGCAGGAGTTCCGGTGCCAGTGAGATCAGCATAATGTTGAGTATAGCGATGATAAGCATTGATATTGAAATGATTCTGCTGACTTTTTTCGTATCGTTTTCACGCATGCACTTGTACATCCAGGGCTGGATAGTATTTGTAAATGACTGGTTGAAAATCTGCATGCATGACGCTATTGCATAGGCTGCGCCGTAAATTGCGGCACACGCTTCGCCTTCCAGATTGCCGATGATGATCCTGTCCGAACTGTGCAAAACAACCATGGAAAGATAGTAGGGAATGAGCGGAACATTGAAAGTAAGCGCTCTTTTCCAGTAAGTCTTTTCAAAAAACGTGAAATTGCGGTGGCAGTTGATCCAGATAAGTGCGATACCGATAAGGCCCTGAACGGCAAGTCTTGAAACAACAACGGCAATGTCTTTCTGCGGAAAGTAAAAAGCCGAAAGCGTACCGAAACCGATCACTGCCGCACTTGATAATGCTGAGAAAATGAATACGCTTATGTATTTCAGTTCGACTCTTTTTCTGACCATCCAGAACTGTATTGCCGGAAGAGCATAAACTATTCCGAAAATGGAAAGAATGAATGGCGTATCAAGTTTTGTGAGAGTGTTTATGGGACCGCGCAAAGCAAGGTAAATAAGCAGCGCGGCGGTTGTAATGACAACGCTTAAACACTGCATTGAAGATGTGTAACGGTCTCTGTCATCTTCGAATTTGCTAAGTCCCACGACATATCCGCCCCATCCGATTCGAAATGTAGCGAGAATCTCGATTATTTCAAGCCATGAAAGGAATATGCTGTATTTTCCGTATTCATTTTGGGTAAGAAGATGCGTATATATGGGTACCGTCAAAAACAGAAAGCCCTTCTGGATCGTATTGCTGACGGTGAACCAGAGAGTGGCTTTTGTCTGAATCGATAAACCTTTATATCGTTCCAAAAGTTTTTTCATTTATTTATCCACGCTTGCGATAAATCTGTTTATATAATCGTTCGTTTTAGATTTTAAGTTATTTCTCTTATCCGTGTCAAACTCGTAACCGGATTCAAAAAGTTCAGAAAGATTCTTTGAAACTTCCCCGTTTCGTATCTGTTCTTCCGAAAAGAAGCGATCCCTGAGACCTGCGACGATTGAGAAATTGGTCATCTTTTCATCCCAGCAAAAACCTGCAACGGGAGTGTCGGTGGCGTATGCACAGATGCATGCGTGAAGTCTTGCGCCGAGTATGCATCTGTATCCCGTGATCTTTTCAATCAATTCTTCCGCGGTTTTCGGAACGAAGATTTTAATCTGCCTGTCGGAATTATATTTTTCAAGAAGCTTAAGACCGAACTGATGATCCTTTGGAAGTCCGTTCGTAAAAAGCTCCCATTTGATACCTTCTTTGTCGAGTGTATTAAGGATGTCAAGGTAAGTTGAGAGAAGTTCGTCTTCGGTAAGTGTTCCGCCGTATTTTAGGAAAATGTTTTCCATTATCAGGTTAACACCGAATGTATCGCCGGGATTTCTTTTTGCGTTATAACACTCGGGAATCCAGAAAGCGACATCCCCGACGCCTTCACAGACGATACGCTCATCGAGGCGGTATTCACCCCTTAGTCTTTTGACACCCGCTTCGCCGTCCCTGCTTGTTATCACGGATACATTGGGATAATTCAGATGCTCGTTTAAGAATGCACATTTCCATGAGTCATTGTGCTTCTGGACATTCATCGCATCAAACATTACTTTCTTTCCGTATTTATTTGCAATCTCGACAGCGAGAGAATAGTATGCCCAAAGTTTCTGGGTTCCGTACTTAAGACTTCCGGCTGCGAAGATCACGCCGTCGCTTTCTTTGATCGCTTTTTTGTAGGCGGAAGCGCAGCGTATCTTAACCGCCGCATATTCGAGTTTTGAATAAAGTGCGTCGTTTTTTATGATCTTTGAGAGCGTCAGTACAAAGTAATAAGGAAAAAATCTGAAGATTCCGAGCGAGGGCTCGAAATCGCATTCGCTGACTTTGTCGCATTTATCTTTTAAAAGGAATTTAGTACAGTCAATGATATATTTTTCACCCATGTTATTGAGCGTCGACAATCCCATTATTAATATATTCATGGTGTATGCTTATCCTTTCTGAAAGTGTTGAAAAAAATTCCTGAAAAACCGAAAAATCCTTCTGCAAAACATTCAAACAAACAGGAATTGCTTTGAAATGATACGGATACAGATCGATCCTGTCGGTTATCGTTGAAAACTCTGTGTAAAGAGATGCATATATTGAAATGACCAAAATACAGATTATTTTGGCGCTCAGCCGGATGATCATTCGGTTTTTTTGTCAATAAACTCCAGGATATAGTCCGCAGCCTTCACGGAAGCGTGTCCAGTTTCGCAAAGACCGACGCTTTCATGAAGTGCTTTAACCTTCTTAATATATTCTTCTTCGTTGAATTTCTTTATGTTTTCAGCCAGTTCGTCATTTGTCTTGGCAAGAGGGAAAGGCAGTTCGCTCATCTTGAAATAGTTGCCTCTGTCATTTTCATATTCTTCCAGATCCGGAGCATAGATGAAGCAGGGCTTGGGAATGGTTACGAAATCAAACATGCAGCTGGAATAATCCGTGATAAGGATATCCGAAGCAACCAGAAGTTCCTGCATTACATTATATTCCGAGGCATTGATTATGCGTTCACTGTAGGTAAGATTGCCCGCATCGTTTAAATTCTGCGGATGGAGTCTTACGAGAACACGCCATTCGCATCCGTCTTTTTCGGATAAAACATTTAAGAGTTTTTCGAAATCAAGATCAAGGAAATCGAGGCTGAAATTGCTTCTGAATGTGGGAGCGAACAGGACGATCTTCGCGTTTCTGATTCCGAAGCATTTTCTTACATTTTCGGAAATGCTTTTTGCATCGTCACCGAAAAAGATATCGTTTCGGGGGCTTCCGACTTCAAGAACGTTATTGTTGTAAAGAAAAGCTCTTTTATAGATTTCCGTTGTGCGCCTGCTGTTTGTGACGACGGTGTCTGCGATTCTGAAATTGTAGAGATTGATGGATTTGTCGAGAATCGGCAGTTTTTCGGCAAGGTCCAGACCGATTTTTTTGATGCCGTAACTTCCGTGCCAGGTCTGAATGTAGAGCTGATTTTTTCTTTTTGTGACACCTTTGAATTTGTTGTTTGAATCCACCCAGACTTTGGAAGAAACAAGTTCGCGTGCCGCGCTGAAATATCCGCTGTCTTTCCTTGTCACATAATCCGGCAGGTCTGCCTTAACGTTTTTATCGAGAAGCCAGACAATCTTTATATCATCTCTTTTTTGGTGAAGTGCTTCCGAAATGTACATCGG
>JAIKXN010000239.1 GCA_024684055.1 Lachnospiraceae bacterium
GTTAAAAGGTCTAAAGGTAAATATTGATTTCCAGGAACCCATTATCAGGGAAGGAGATAAGAATGCGCTTGTCGAAGTGATAAGAAACGACAAAGCGCTTCTTTTGCCTGTCCTTCAGCTCAAATTCTCCATAACGAGAACATTTGAGTTTATGAAGGAAAGCAATACGGCCGTTACCGATCTCTATTACAGAAACGATTATTTTACTTGCAGGCCTTATCAGATAATTACAAGAAAATATATGTTCAAAGCAACCAAGCGCGGCGAATACAAAATTTCTTCGATCGATATTATCGGAAAAGACATTTTCATGAACAGAAGTTTTTTCGCAAATTCGGATGAGTATTCGTCTGTTCTTGTTTTGCCCGGAAGAATTCCGAGAGAAAGACTGTCGGATGACCTGCTAAAATTCGCCGGTGATGTGGTCAAAAAGATCAAACTTATGGAAGACCCTTTTGAATTCAATTCGATCAGGGAATACCAGCCGTATGATTCGATGAATCACATTAACTGGAAAGCAAGTGCGAAAACTGATTCGCTGATGGTAAACACGTTTAATACCACACACAGAAAGAACGTGGTTATACTTGTTAATCTTGACATGAATCTAATAAGAAACGCTGAACAGCTAGCCGAAGGAACAATAAGAGTTGCTTCGTGTCTTACCGACATGTTTATTTCGGAAAATATCCCCGTTGCTCTTTATACGAACGGTGAAGATTATGAAACAGGCGAGATTGTTGAAATAGAAGCCGGCTGCGATGAAGGACATATAAGAAATATAGATATTGCTCTTGCAAGACTCAGTATAAAAAACATTAAATATCCGTTTTTGAAGCTGATGGAAGAGCATATTGAAAAAATGGAAGATTCTGAATTTATCATAATCTCCAATTACAGAAAAGATGATTTTGTAAATGAATACAAAAGACTTCGCAAAGACGGAATTAATGTTAATCTGATCATTCCGGAATTTGCGAGATCCGATATCGGACCTTTTCCGGATAACAGCAACGAAGCTTATAAATGGGTAATTGAAGATGCATTCTAAAAACTATTATTTCCTTTCGGAAGCTTCAAATTTCATAATGATCTTTCTCTTTACATTTACCGTAGGCAGTGTGTGGAATGCGCTTGTAAAGGTACCGGATTATTTTGTTATGCCGGGTGTTATTTTTGCGTTTCTTTTATTCTCATACGGAATAAGAAAATACGTTACGAATTTTGTTGTATATTTTCTTTTGCATATAATTCCTTTTGCGGCTTTTATATTCGTTCCGATGGATGCTTTCACGAGAATATTCCTTACCGGATTCATTCTTTTATTTGCCGGACTTAATATAAAGAACTGGTTTAGCGGAAACTTAAAAGAAGATGGTTTTGCTCCCATACATTTCGGTTTTGTTTTTGCGTTTGCCGGCGCGTATCTTGCCATGGATATCTTTCACAGAAGATTTACGATGTTTATGATATTTATCTTTGGCATACTTTTCTTTGTTTTATACTATGTCCGTCTTTTTACAGAAAATGTGAATTATCTGTATATCGAAAAAAAGAGAAATGACAAGATGCCGTTAAGAGACATGATCATTAACAGTGCAAAACTTGCGATACCTTTTGTCATTGTCTCGGTGATTATAATGGTTATTGCAAGGTTTGATTTTGTCGATAAGATAGCGCTTGATATTTATTTTAAGATCGCAGGTCTTATAGGAATTATCATAAAAAAAACGCTGGAATTCCTCGAATTTATTTTTTCAAAAATTTTCAGCGATGAAATGGTTGAGATCGAACCTCTGGTTCTGCCTCAGGAAGAAGAGATGGGCGGCAACAGCGTAGTTGTAAACGTAATTGCCGTGATTACTTACATTTTCATCGTTGGACTTCTTGTTTTCCTTGGCATAAAAATGATCATTTCAATATACAAGGCCATTGTTTTCAACAGGCAGAAAAAGGTATATAAAGTTGAAGATGATGCTGTTATCGAAATCAGAGAAAATATTGTTCAGAGAAGAAAATCCAGACGTGTCAAATTAAGCAAGATACGAAAGATGTATAAAAAACTTATCGAGAAGAAAGCCAAAGAAGGATATCAGATTTACAGATTCCATACACCCAGAGAAAGATCTGAAGACATAAAGAAAAAAATGAATGCCGATGTCAGTTTCATAAACGAGATTTATGAAAAAGAGAGGTATGGACAATTTAATGATTAACCCTTTTATTTTGTGTGTTGGGGTGCTATAATTAATAGGTATTGTGGTTTATAACCAAAATATTTTAAGAGAGGATGTATTTTATGAATTTGAAAAAGATTAAAACCGCCCTTGCAGCATCCTGTGTTGCGCTGGCAGTTGCGGGTATGGCTTTCGCGTGTAACAAAAATGTTACGACATCACCCATAGAACCTACGGAACCGGATACAGCCGTAGTTACGATTGACAGTGACATCATTCAGCCTGTCGAAGATGATACTGATGATACGGAAATTGAAGATGACGCTGAATATGAAGAAACAAAAGCCGGTTATGTAAGAAGCGAATTAACAAACGAATGGATCGATGAGGAACTCGAGAAACAGAGACCCATCGCAGTAATGGTTGATAATGAACTTACTGCACTCGATCATTTCGGTGTAAACCAGGCCGACGTTGTTTATGAACTCATGAATTCAACAGCAAACGGCAGAGTTACACGACTTATGTGCCTTGTTAAGGATTATGCCAAAATTGAACAGTTTGGAAGTATTAGAAGTACACGTACAACAAACGTAATGCTTTCCGGCGAATGGAATGCAATCCTTGTACATGACGGCGGTCCTTTTTATATCAATGATTACATCGGAATGCCTTACTGCAATCATCTTTCAGCCGGATTTGCAAGATTTTCAAACGGAAAGAATTATGAATTTACCGAATACGTAACTTACGATGACTACACGAATCCCAATACGGGAAAATCTTTTCCCGGACTTAAGGCAAGAATCGAAAGTGCAGGTTTCTCTGTAGACTATAACCAGTATTACGAAGGAAAGCACTGGATATTTGCAGAAAAAGGAAACAATAAGATCGAGTCTTCAAATGATGCAAAGAAAGCAGAAACAGTTGAGCTTCCTTTCCCTCACAACAAATCAAAGCTTAAATACAATGCCGCAAAGAAAGCATATGAGTATGAAGAATACGGTAATCCTCATATCGATGCTCTCGACGGTGAAGTTACAAGCTTTACAAATGTAATTCTTGAAGCTATCTCTTTTACACAGCTTGATGAAAACGGTTATCTTACATACAACGTAACCGATTCGACAACACACGAAGGATATTATCTTTCAAAGGGATATGCAGTACCCATTACATGGTCCAAGGCTAAACCCGAAGGAATTACACATTACTATTACAAAACAACCGGAAAAGAAATCGAACTTAATACCGGTAAAACATACATTGCATTTGTTCCCGCTGATTCATGGAACACACTTGTGATCAAATAAGACTTATCAGACACTGTGGAGCAATCCACAGTGTTTTTGTTTAAGGAATACAAATTTATTGACAATAAATGCTAAATTTGATAATATAATTCTCGTTGTGAATGCTGCTATGGCTCAGTAGGTAGAGCGTCGCATTGGTAGTGCGGAGGTCACGGGTCCGATTCCCGTTAGCAGCTTTTAAAAAAATTATAAAGAAAGCATTGTAAACCAAAGGTTTATGATGCTTTTTCTTTTTGAGCTTATTTTTGCTTTTTCATACGTATTTTTCATTTTAAAAGTGTTGTATATGAGGGGATTGAAATGTATAATAAAAAGAGTGTAAAAAACTAATATTGTAAAGGAGAATTTCGGTATGTATTGTAGCACATGTGGTACAAAACTGGATGATAAAGCACAGTTTTGTTATAATTGCGGAACTAAAGTTGCGGTTCAGATTGTTGAAGAAACACAGCCTGAAGCAGCTCCTGCTTCTAATCCTGTAACGGAAGAAGTAAAAGCAGAGGCAACAGTACAGCCCATAGTTGAAGAAGTAAAAACAGAAGCACCTGTACAGCCCGTTGCAGAAGAAGTAAAGACAGAGGCACCTGTAGAGCCCGTAGTTGAAGAAATAAAGACAGCGGCACCTGTAGAGCCCGTAGTTGAAGAAGTAAAGACAGAGGCACCTGTACAGCCTGTAGTTGAAGAAGTAAAGACAGAGACACCTGTACAGCCTGTAGTTGATGAAGTAAAAGCGGAAGCGCCTGTACAGCATGTAGTTGAAGAAGTAAAGACAGAGGCACCTGCACAGCCTGTAGTTGAAGAAGTTAAAACAGAAACGCCCGTACAGCCTGCAGCTCAGACTGTAAATGTAGTGCCTGTTCAGAATATAGTTAATGCATCGACAGTACCCGTACAACCTGCAGCAAATGCAGCACCTGCACAGCCTGTGGCAAATGCAGCACCTGCTCAGAATACAGCTAATGCAACTGCTGCGACAGCAACAGCAGCTAAGGGTGAGAAACCCAAGAAAAAAGGCAAAGGATGTCTTATTGCCATACTTATATTCGTAGTATTATCCATAGCTTTTGTTCTTCTTGTTGTTGCAATATTTGTAATCGCATTTCTTTTGAACAAACCGGCCCAAAAGGATTATTCCAATTCATCTGATTATTACGGTAATTACAGCGGAACAAGCACTGTTGTAAATACATACGGTTCCGAAGATCTTGCTTTTTATCTTGCATCCAAGGGAATTCAGGTTGATGTTAACGAACTTCTTACGGACCAGCTTGAAAGAGATTTTGCCATTGCATTATATAATGATGCCAATACAACTCCTGCTGCATGGGATATGGCAGTTTATATGGGCGAGTTCTTTGGATATCAGAAATTCCACAACAAGAATTTCATTACATATGAAAACTTTGACAAAGGCATATCTCATTACGGAGACGGGGATCTTCTCATCGACAATCCTCAGAACGAGTTCCATCTTTATGTTCTTGATGAAGACAAAGAAGGAAAGATGGCAGAGCATCTCTTCGGTATTAATGATACCGACGGAAAATATGAGATTACCATGGACGGTACAATAGACGGTGACTGTATAACAGGCACCATGATCATAAAATTACAGTATGGCGACATGCCCGGTGTATTTAAAGAAGACATTGAATTTAAGGCATATCGTTAATTACCAGAGGAATATATGAAAAATTTTACTTTGCTGGATAAAAAATCACGTACTTCTATAATGTACGGTGTTATTATCTGTCTGCTTGTGGCTATAAGCTTTTGCATCGTGAAAATAGCGACAAGACCTAAAGTTATAGAAGATAATAACTTTTATCTTCCCGAGAAAGAGGAAATTGATCTTGAGGTCAGTGCTCAGAATCCGCAGGAAGAAGACAGAGCCGTAAAGATTGAAATTGAAGACCGTGCGAGATTAATTGAAGATAACGTTAATATACGTTCCGGTCCTACAACCGAATCTGAACGTCTTGGTTCTGCGTATAAAGGTTTCGACTATAAGATACTTTCAAAAGATAATTCCGAGTGGATTAAGATCGAGTATGATGGCAGACCTGCATATGTATTCGCCGAGTATGTGGAAATCGTTCCGATGTTCTTAAATGATATGGGTGAATATGAAGAGTATGTAGAACTTGACGAAAACGGTAATGCCAAGGTTAAAGAACCCCAGGATAGTTCAGAGACCGACGGTGAAGCCGAAGACGGAGAGAGTACTGATACTGAAGAAACACCTGCAGAAGGAAATACCGAAACACAGAACTAAAAAACAAGGTGATTTAAATGCTGATAATTTAAAAACTTGAATTAAAAAATTTATTAATTTATATGCTTCGAATCAAAACCTAGATGATTTAAAAGCTGCGAATCAAATGAATTCGCAGCTTTTTCTTTTCTCTATATTTACAAAAGTGTTTATTATGTACGAATTATCACCCGTAGTGTTAAAGATATAAATATCGAAAACTACGGGTGTAATAGCAAATCCCGCTGATACACTCGTAAAGTATCTTATTTGTTTTGCAATAACTACGGGTGCAATACTACAGTAAGATAACTGAATTCAAATGCCTTATCTGTTCTGCATTTCCCACATCTGCTGGTTGAGGATATCCTGATAATTGGGTTGTGCGAAGAACGCATTGTTGTGACAGCAGTAGTTGTTGGGAGTGGTCTGACCGTAATCAAGTGAACTGTCTTCTCTTAAAGGAAGAGTAGCTACGCCTTCGTGAGCGAAAGGACATGTATCACAAGCAATCTTTCCATCATATCCGCAGATATTGCCCATGTAATGAACATCACAGTATTCATAGGGTTCTGTACCGACTTCATAGTATTCCATGCGAACGTGGTCGTTGCATAAGCCGTCTCTGGGAAGCTTTCCTGATTCTGAACATATAGCGCACTGAGTAATTCCGTTAGGCATATCAAAAGGTGCGTTGGGAAGTCCTGCGTGAATTCTGCTCATACATTCTTTCCAGAGGTATTTAGCAATATCATGCTGGTTTCCGGCAAGGTCTACGTTATTGTCGAAGCCTACCCATACTGTAGCTGTATAGTAGGGTGAGTATCCTGAAAACCAGATATCGTTGTATGAAGAGGTTGTACCTGTTTTTCCTGCGATATTCATATCCGGAATTCTTGCCATTGTACCGGTACCTGAATTAACAACGTCCTGCATTGCACTTGTAAGAAGGAAAGCGGTTGTTTCTTTAAGTACTCTGTGAGGTTCGCTCATGGAACTGTCAAGGATGATATTTCCGTCTGAATCAGTAACCTTTGAATATAATATAGGTCTGTTATAGACACCTTCATTTGCGATAGTTGCAAAAGCAGCATTTGTTTCGAGGTTTGTAACACCGTGTGTGATACCGCCGAGAGCAAGAGCCTGATGAACATCGGTCATTACTTCGCCGTTCTTTGTAACTTCTCTTTCCACGAGCGTGGTAAATCCAAAGTTAACAAGGTAGTTATAGCCCATCTGAGGTGTAATCTGCGTAAGTACTTTAACCGTTACGATGTTAAGGGACTCTTTAATACCTCTTCGTAATGAACAGTTTCCTCTGTAGGCCTGTCCGTACCAGTTTGAAATCGGTCGACCGTTCTTATAAGTGAAAGGACCGTCATACTGAACGTCGCCGAGAGTAAAGCCGCAGGCATCAATAGCCGGAGCATAAGTGGAAAGAACCTTGAAAAGTGAACCGGGCTGTCTTTCGGAATCGCATGCTCTGTTAAGCGTTTTACTTGCGATTTTCTGACCGCGTCCTCCGACCATGGCAAGTACATATCCGTTATGCTGATCCATAACAGTGATGGAAGCCTGAGGCTGAGGAGTGAGATTATATGTCTCAGCTCTGACATCATCATTTTCTTCCATTACATTTGCCTTGTAGTTTTCTATGGCAGCCAATGCATCCTCTTCGGATTCATAAAGAAGTTTAAAATCTTTATTGGTTTCCTGATAGAATGACTGGAACATTTCGGTTGAGTGGTTAACGAGTTCGCCGTCGGGCTTCTCGACAGTCAACTGATATGAAAGAAGATATTTGGTTTTTCCCGCATAGCTTTCTTCGTTGCCGAATACTTCGTCACAGTAGGACTGGATTTCGGGATTCTGCGTCGAATAGATTTTAAGACCTCCGGCATATAAGAGCTTGTATGCGTTGTCTTTATCGTAACCGGCTATGTTGATAAGGTCTTCGGCAACCTGATTTGTAAGCTCATCTACGAAGTAGGAGTTGATATTGGTTGTTGAAACTTCTTCGTTATATTTTTTGATTCTTGAATATACATCGTCGTTCATTGCCTGATCGTATTCCGATTTATCAATGTAACCCTGTTTGTACATATATTCAAGAACGGTACTTCTTTTCTCTGCATTTCTGTCGGGATGCGTAATGGGGTTGTACTTTGAAGGGTTCTGGGTAATACCTGCAAGTACGGCACTTTCGGAAAGGTTTAACTGATATACGGGCTTTCCGAAGTATCTCTGGGAAGCAGCCTGAACACCGAGAGTACTCTGACCGAGGTTGATCGTATTAAGGTAATATTCGAGAATCTGGGATTTATCCATTTTCTTTTCGATTTGGATTGCAAGGTACTGTTCCTGAATCTTACGCTTAAACTTGTTGACCATATTTGTTTCGGTTACCCAGCTGTCATCGAAAACGTTGTTCTTTAAAAGCTGCTGTGTAATGGTTGAAGCACCTTCCTTGAACTTACCGCCGTTTTTGATACCTCTGTAACCGGCACGGATGATACCCTTAATGTCGATACCGTTATGCTGATAAAAACGTTCGTCTTCGATAGCAACAACAGCATCGCAGAGATCCTGGGGAATTTTATCCATTGTGACGTAACTTCTGTTTGCGTTGGAAGAAACCAGTTTGGTCATTTCGTGTCCTTCGGAGTCATAAACCAGTGTAGCGTAACCTGTGGGAATAAGGTCAAATTCATCGATTTCGGGAGAAGAACTTAAGATTCCGTTGAATGCTCCGATTCCGACACACATGCCGAGAACGCAGGATATGATAAAACCTATAAATAATAATTGTAAGATTGAAACTTTAAAAAGATTCGCAACCTTTATTCCTTTTGATCGCATCTGTCTTAAAGTTCTTTTTATTCCGAGCTTGGAAAAATTCATAGTAAAATCCTTTCAGTAGTAAATATAAAGCTAAACTATAAATATTTATCTTCAAATTGCATAAATATAAGAACAAACTAAATCAACTATATATATTATCACAAATATTATTTTTTGTTAAGTTTATTAATCCTTTTTGTCATATATAGTGTTACTTGTAAAAAATCATGCCTTTTGTTACAATATATTGCGAGGTTCAAAATGAAGAAATTAATCACTCCGGCAGAAGGAAATTATGTCGAAAAAAAGTCAAAATTCATATGCCATCTGTTTAAAGTCACAAATCAGGATGAGATCCAGGAAATACTGAAAGCGGAAAAGAAAAAATACTTTGATGCGAAACATCACTGTTATGCTTTTGTTTATGGTGAAACGGGAGCAAATGTAAAATGCAGTGATGACGGAGAACCTTCCGGAACTGCCGGAAAACCCATGCTGGAAATTCTGCAAAGAGAGGGTCTGACAGATATCCTTTGTGTTGTGACAAGGTATTTCGGCGGAACACTTTTGGGAACGGGCGGACTTGTAAGAGCATATTCCGAATCACTGAAGGACGCCTTGGAAAACAGTACTTTTGCGGATGAAATTCCGGCGTTTTTGCTTGAATACAGATATTCTTATAATTTTGATGCTATCGTTGCTTCTTATTTCAGAGACAAAAACATAAAAGTACTGAACACGGAATATACAGACAGTGTCAGTGTTAAAATCGTCATTTCGCAGGATATATATGAGAAAACAAATGACGATCTTAAAAATCTTACAAAAGGAAGCATTGAAAAAACGGAAGAAACAAAATGCATGTACGCATTATAGAAATGTTGTTTTGCGTTATTTTAAAGCGGCTTGTTAATTGCAACCGCGCTTGCATTGGCTGTTTTGTTAAAAAAGTTTTTTTAACAGATAAAGGCTGAATATTTTGGCTGTAAGTATCATATTTAGTAAATTTAATTTTCGCGATAAAGGGGAAAAGAAATGAGTTATGCAGATCAGGTTTTTATTAATATGTGCAAAGACATTCTCGAAAACGGTACGAGCACCGAAGGAGAGAAGGTAAGACCTCACTGGGAAGACGGTACCAGTGCATATACGATCAAAAAATTCGGTGTTGTAAACCGTTATGATCTTTCAAAGGAATTCCCGCTTATAACGCTTCGAAAAACAGCACTTAAATCTGCTACTGACGAGATACTCTGGATCTGGCAGCAAAAGTCAAACAATATCAACGATCTGCACAGCCATATATGGGATGAATGGGCTGATGAAGACGGTTCGATCGGAAAAGCATACGGATATCAGCTCGGGGTAAAACATCAATATAAAGAAGGAATGATGGATCAGGTAGACAGAGTTATTTATGATCTTAAAAACAATCCTTTTTCAAGACGTATCATGACAAATATATACGTACATCAGGATCTTCATGAGATGAATCTTTATCCCTGCGCTTACAGCATGACTTTTAATGTTACGCAGAAGAAAGGTGAAGACAGACTTACTCTTAATGCGATTCTTAATCAGAGATCGCAGGATGTTCTTGCTGCAAACAACTGGAATGTCGTTCAGTATTCCGTTTTGCTTCACATGCTTGCACAGGTATGTGACATGAATGTCGGTGAACTGGTGCATGTGATTGCCGATGCGCATATTTATGACAGGCATGTTCCTATCATTAAAGAACTTATTTCAAGACCTGTTTACGATGCGCCCAAATTCTGGCTTAATCCGGATATTCACGATTTCTATGAATTTACAAGAAATGACGTAAAAGTAGAAAACTATGTGACCGGACCGCAGATTGAAAATATTCCTATTGCCATCTAAAAAATACGGAGGTGTGAATAAATGAAACTGATTGCATGCGTAGATTCAAACTGGGGAATCGGATATAAAAACGAGCTGCTTGTAAGAATACCTTCCGATCAGAAGTTTTTTCGCGAGACGACAACCGGAAAAGTGGTTGTAATGGGAAGAAAAACTCTTGATTCTTTTCCGGGAGGAAAGCCGCTTAAGAACAGAGTGAACATTGTTCTTTCGTCTGCAGAAAATCCTTCTGTAAGAGAAGAAGAAATATACGTTAAGAATATGGATGAATGTCTTGAAAAACTTAAAGAATACGATCGCGAAGATGTTTACATTATCGGCGGGGCGAGTATCTACAAACAGTTTCTTCCCTTTTGCGATACCGCACTTATCACAAAGGTTGATCGGGAGTTTTCGGCTGATTCCTATTTCCCGAATCTTGATAAAGATGATGAGTGGGAGACTGTAAGCGAATCTGACGAACAGACGTATTTTGACAATACATTTTCTTTCCTGACTTATAAAAGAAAATAAAAATTTGGAAAATTTCTTTGACAACTTATGGCGGAAATTGGAAATTTACAGTAATTTTTATTTAGCGACAGAATAGAGAAAACGGAATTTGATAGAATATTTCTTTTATGACATGTAATAAAAAATCGGATATTTTCATATCCGATTATTTTATGTTACTACGCGGTTTCTTCCGCTTGATTTTCCTTTGTACAGTTTCTTGTCTGCGTTTGAAATCGTACCTTCGATTCCGGAAATGTGATAGTACTCTTCAAGACCTATGGTAATCGTTATCTTTATTTCATTTCCTTTGTAGATGAATTTTCTGCTTTCAATAATGGAGCGTATTTCATCAAGGATTTTAAAACTCTGTTCCATATTCAGATTGTCAAAACAGAAGAGAAATTCTTCGCCGCCCCATCTTGAAACTTTTCCTCTGCCTTCCATGTTCATCTGAAGGATTTTTGCAGTTTCTTTAAGAATAAAATCGCCTGCTTCGTGTCCGTACTGGTCGTTTACTTTTTTGAAGAAGTCGAGGTCGGCAATCGCTATACAGAAAATATCGCCTTTCTTTTCTTTTTCAAATACCAGTTGTGAAAGATACTCATTCATGCTTCTTCTGTTGGGAAGTAATGTCAGGGCATCAAGAGAAGCCATTTCCTGAAGTTTCTGGTTGTATGAACGAAGCTTTAATTCGGAAGCGTTGAATTTCTTTGAGAAATTAAAGGATATCAGTGATATTGCCGAGCCGTAATAAGCAGCTGTGATAATGGAAAAGTAAATATTTGAACCCTGACTTCCGGTTTTATGTACGCCGATAAGGTGGGACAGTATGGAAATTGCAACGAGTGTGATTAATATTATTTCCATATTGTTGATCTTAAATTTGGAGTCTGCATCAACGGAAAAGAAAATCAGCATACAGACGATACAGAGAAGCCACTGATAATTTTTGTCCCATCCGGTAAACAAAGTGAATACTATCGAAGTGACAATGGTCGTATAATTAAACAGGTGAAGCGCAAATTTGGTTTTGTTTTCGTACGTTTCTATAAATACGCCGACATACAGACAAATAATCGGAATGGAAAGTATTGCGAAAAAATATGAAGCATTAATCGCAAAGTAAATGGAATTGAACAGGATATAAAGACTGGTAACTATGCATAAAAGACGTAGCAAAACGGCCAAATCTTTGGATTCCGATTCGTTTTTTACATCTTTTGTAAGAAAATGTTTGATTTTTGAGAATATATTTGGCATACAGTTAACCCCGACAGTTCGTTTAATATCCATATAAATAAATATATTCATTTATCGCTTTATTTTATCATATCTTAATTACAGGGGCAATAATTTGAGTTTTTTATTGTATTTAAAGTTGACAATTAAAGGCGTTTCGCTATAATGGGAATTGTTAATTTTTGAAAGGAGAGGTGAAATATGTCAGTTTTTACAGGCGCGGCAGTTGCCATAGTAACGCCGTTTAAAGAAAACCAGGAAGTCGATTACGAACAGTTTTACAAGAATATTGAGTTCCAGATCGCTCATAAGACTGATGCCATCGTTGTATGCGGTACAACCGGTGAGTCATCGACAATGAGTCACGAAGAACATCTGGACGTTATTGAGGCATGTGTCAAGCGTGTAAACGGCAGAGTACCTGTGATCGCAGGAACCGGATCGAACTCAACGGCTGAAGCCATTCATTTGTCGACGGAAGCCGAGAAGAGAGGAGCCGATGCGTTATTACTTGTATCACCTTATTACAATAAATCCACTCAGAAAGGCTTGTTCCTTCATTTCAAAGCTATTGCAGATTCGGTAAAGATTCCCTGTATTCTTTACAATATCCCCGGTCGTACGGGAGTTAACATTCTTCCCCAGACGATCGTTAAGCTTTGCACGGAAGTGGAAAATATAGTCGGTGTTAAGGAAGCAACAGGAGACCTTGCTCAGACCGCAAGACTTTACAATCTTGCAAAAGGAAAAGTAGATATTTACTGCGGAGATGATATTATGATTCTTCCGTTCCTTTCCATAGGAGCCAAAGGTGTTATCTCGGTTCTTTCCAATATCGCTCCCGAAGAAACTCACGATATGTGTGCGAAGTTCTTTGAAGGCAAAGTTGATGAAGCAAGAGAAATGCAGATTAAGGCAGTTCCTCTTATCGATGCTTTGTTCAGCGAAGTAAATCCTATTCCCATAAAGAAAGCAATGAATTTCATGGGAACATGCAATGATATCTACAGAGCTCCGCTTTGCACGATGGACGAGACAAAGGCAGAAGCACTTAAGAATGAGATGAAAGCTTACGGCTTGTTATAATTTTTTGAAACTTTCGGGGCACCTTTTTCAGGCGCCCCGTTTTTTGTAAATAATTGAATAATAAAGGAGGAATCCGAACGTTTACGTTTGGAAAACATATATGGTAAGAGTTATCATGCATGGCTGCAACGGCAGAATGGGGCAGTTTATTACAAAACTCGTTAAAGAAGAAAACAATATGGAAATAGTTGCGGGTGTGGATCCTTTTGACAGTGTTAAAAATGATTATCCCGTATTTGCCAATATCGCGGACTGCAATATCGAAGCCGATGTGGTAATTGATTTTGCGTCAAACAAAGCGGTTGACGGTCTTTTGGACTACTGCGTAAATAAAAATCTGCCTGTTGTTTTATGTACCACGGGCCTTAGCGAAGAGCAGTTAAATAAAGTTACAAAAACATCCGAAAAGACAGCGGTTCTTAAATCCGCAAATATGTCTCTCGGAATCAATCTTTTTATGAAACTTTTAAAAGACGCAGCTCCTGTTTTAAAAGAAGCCGGATTTGATATTGAAATAGTAGAGAAACATCACAAGATGAAAAAAGATGCTCCGAGCGGAACTGCTCTCGCTCTTGCAGATACCATAAACGAATCGCTTAACAACGAGTACGATTATGTTTTTGACAGATCGGACAGAAGCGAAGCAAGAAGAGAAAAAGAAATCGGCATTTCTGCAGTCAGAGGCGGTACGATCGTCGGAGATCATGACGTTATCTTTGCAGGCGAAGATGAAGTGATCACATTCAGTCACACAGCTTATTCAAGAGCTCTTTTTGCAAAAGGAGCAATTGCAGCTGCCAAATTCCTTGCGGGAAAAGAGAGCGGCTTCTACACAATGCAGGATGTAATAGGATAGCTTTAAAAGGTAAATGTATGAAATTCAGACCCTGTATAGATATCCATAACGGAAAAGTCAAACAGATAGTCGGCTCGAGTCTTAAGGATAATTCCGATCCGACGGAGAATTTCGTATCCGGAAATGGTGCGGATTTCTATGCAAAGCTTTATAAAGAAAACGGACTTCCGGGCGGACATATCATTATTCTAAATAAGTTCGGTACTCCTGAATATGAAGACTCTAAAAACGAGGCGATGAAGGCTTTCAAAGAGTATCCGAACGGCCTTCAGATAGGAGGCGGGATAACGGACACGAATGCATCGGATTTTATTAAAATGGGTGCATCGCATGTTATAGTTACCTCATATCTTTTTGAAAACGGCAAACTTTCATTTGAAAGAATGAAAAGACTTAATGATTCGGTATCAAAGAAAAACATAGTATTCGATCTGTCGTGTAAAAAGGTCCAGGATAAATACTTCATAGCCACAGACAGATGGCAGACGATAACGGATACATGCATGAATTCGGATCTGTTAAATGAACTTTCAGGATACTGTGATGAATATCTTATTCATGCAGTCGATGTTGAAGGCAAACAGAACGGACCCGAACTTGATATTATTAAGGAATTGTCATTATATAAAGGAAATGCGATCACTTATGCGGGAGGAATCCGTTCATATCAAGACATCGAAGCGGTAAGGGATGCATCAAACGGAAGAATAGATTACACAATCGGTTCAGCACTGGATATTTTCGGCGGAAATCTGAAATTCTCGAAAGTGGCAAATGAGTATACGGACAGATAATCAGAAGTTTTGAAAATTACAGTATGGAAAAGGAAAAGGACCGAAAATTTCGGTCCTTTTTGAATCTAGTTAATTTTTAATCTACTTTCTAAACATCTTTTCTATATTAAATCAATATATTAAAACATATTTATAAATGACTAATTATAACTTGGTTACATTTACTGCCTGAACGCCCTTGTCACCTTCGATAACTTCGAACTCAACAGCAGCACCTTCTTCAAGCGTTTTGAAACCATCAGAAACGATTCCTGAGTAGTGAACGAAAATGTCCTTACCGGATTCGTCGGAAATAAATCCGTAACCCTTCTGGTTGTTAAACCACTTAACTGTACCTTTCATGCCGGTATACCTCCGTAAAAAATCTTGTTGCATCCGCAACAAGAATAGAATATCATAATAAAAATTGAATGTAAAGGTGTTTTAAAGGAATTAATCAATGAAAAAAGACAATGATAACAACAAGAAAAACAATAGCGTTTTGATGTACTGGCTATTGATGATGACCTTGATTTTTCTTGCCGTTAACGTGGTTTTTGTGGTAACTCTTATCAGGATAAATTCAGACTTCAATGACCTTAAAACCATAACCGAAGAACAGAATAAAGACTATGAAACCGAGATAGCTACTCTCAAGCAGAAAGTGGCTCTTCTTGCCGAACATGTTACCATCGAAAATGAGAACAAAACGCTCGAAGAAGCAAAGAAAATGCCCATCGGAATCCCGGTAAGCGGACAGGCGACAATCCTGTCGGATCCTGCAGAAGGAGAAGATGAAGCGGAAACCGCGGGAAGCGAGTTCGAAGATTCGCTTATGAACCCCTATACGCTTGAGATTTCACTTGAAAAAGGATCGAAAATCATCGCCACCGGGAACGGAATCGTAGCCGAAGTTTCAGGAGATGACATTTACGGGTATCTTGTAAAAATCGACCATCAGAACGGATATCAGACTGTTTTCAGATACTCCGAAGAACCCAAGATCAAAACGGGAGATGAAGTGTTAAAGGGACAGATGATATTCGAATCGACAAAAAATAAAGGTACCCTCGCATATCATATTTTATACGAGAATACCTATATTAATCCTTTTGACATGATTGAAATATCGGGCTGATTATTTCTTGTTTTTCTTTTCGTTAAGTCTGTTGAAGATCATTTCGTAGCCGTCGCAGCCGTAATTTAGAGATCTGTTGACTCTGCTTATGGTTGCGGTGGACGCACCGGTCTTTTCCACAATTTCCATATAAGTCTTTTTATCTCTAAGCATGGTAGCGACTTCAAATCTCTGTGAGAGCGAAAGAAGCTCGTTTATTGTGCATAAATCTTCAAAAAATGTATAACAGTCTTCCTTTGTTTCCAGGCAGAGAATCGCATCAAAAAGAGAGTCCATGGCCTCCGTTTTCAGTTTAGGGTTCATAATTCAACCTCCTGCTTTAACACTTAAAAACTTTAAAACTTTACACTTCTAAAGTGTTTTAATGAAGTATAACATATCAGTTCATTTAATTCAATCGTTAATTCTTTACTTTTAACGCTTTTTTGAGTATAATAAGACTTGAACATGCACGGACAGAAAATGGATAAACGCGGTAATAATTATGGGGTCGAAAAATAAGGCTAAAGAGTATAAGGAACGGTCTTTTGATGAAGTTTTAAATTCCATCCTTGATGAGATGGACAGAATACTCAATATAAAAAGCAACGATATTCCAAATATAGATTTATATATGGATCAGGTGCTTTCTTTTTTAGACGAAAAACTCGACTATACCAGAAGAAATACCGATTCCGGAGAAGAGAAAGTTTTTACAAAAACCATGATTAACAATTATGCAAAAAACGATCTGCTTCCTCGCCCGGTTAACAAAAAATATACCAAAGAACATATGATGACTCTTATTTTCATCTATTTCTTTAAGAGCAATTTATCCATTAATGACGTTTACTCGATCATCAATCCCATTACCGACAATTATTTTGACGGCGGCGGGGTAATTACATTCGATCAGATGTATGATGAAATCCTTAAGATCGGAGAAGAAAGAATCGGTCTTCTCAGAAGCGATATTCAGGATAAATATCGGGCAAGCATGGATGCTTTTTCCGAAATCGAAGGCGAGGACGGAGAGTATTTAAGATTATTCTTATTAATTAGTCTTTTGAGCTACGATGTTTTCATCAAAAAAATGCTTATAGAGCAGCTCATCGACGAGGTGAGAAATAAAGAGGAAAACAAAAAGAAAGACAAATAAAATACCAATAATAATTAAAAGGGGTTTGGGGAATGAAAAAGGTTATAATTATTGGTGCTGGTCCTGCCGGATTGACGGCCGGATATGATTTGCTTTCCAAATCATCGGATTATGATGTCACTATAATAGAGGAAGCCTCTGTTGTAGGCGGTCTTTGTGCACGCTTTGAAAACGAAGAAAACGTTTTGGATGCGGGCGGTCATATGTATGTTTCAAAGAACCCTGAGGTAAAGAAGTTCTGGAATTCCATTTTACCTGCTCAGGGCAAACCATCCAAAGACGATAAAATTTTAGACAGATATGTTAAGATTCGTAACGGCGGTCCGGATCCGGATGAAAGTGACGATGTTCTTTTGTCGCGTGAAAAAAACATGAGGATCTTAAAGGATAACAAGTATTATGACAATCCTGTTTATTTCAATAAAGACGCCATTAAGAACTTAGGCTTCGCAACGTCTATCAAATCCGGCTTTTCCCAGCTTGGCGGTAACGTTTTCAAACAGAAACAGAACAATCTTGAAGATTATTATATAAGTAAATACGGCAAACAGCTTTATTCCAGATTTCTTGAAGAATATCTTAATAAAATCTGGGGTAAAGAACCTTCACGCATAAGCCAGGAATTCGGTCCGATTTCGGAAAAGAGCCTTATCGCTCCCATTATTTCCATGGAAAAAGCAAATCGTGATGCCGAAAAACTTCCGGCTCCTTATGCAAACAGATACTATTATCCCAAATACGGTGCATACCAGCTCTGGGAAAATGTTGCTGACAGATTTATTGAAATGGGCGGCAGCATTCATAAGAACTGCAAGGTTACTTCACTGACTGTCGGTCAGAACAAGATCACTTCCGTTAAATGCTGTGCAGACGGTGATGAATTCGTTGTTCACTGCGATTATGTTATTTCTTCAATGCCTATCAGAGATCTGATTCTTGGAATGGAAGGTGTTGAAGGCAACATTTGTCTTGCTGCAGAGAATCTTTCATACCGCGGTATGGTCGGAGTCTGCGTTGAACTTTCCGAGATTAACTGGAAGAATGATAACCCCGAATTAAAAACTATCGGCGATATTACTGCCGATTCGGTTGTATATATTTCCAATCCCAACGTCAAAGTATCGAGAATTCAGGTATATAATAACTTCTCGCCTTACATGATAAGAAACGAGAATCATTATTATCTCGGAATGAACTATTATTGCAATGAAGGCGACTATTACTGGTCGATGAGCAACCGTGACTGGAAGCAGGCCATCGTTAAAGACCTTCTTAAACTTGGTATCATTCCTTCCGAAGACTGTCTTATCGGTTACAACAAAGTTAAATACAGCAAGGCTTTCCCTGCTTACTATGACGGTTATGATAATCTTAACTTTATTAAGAAGTTCCTTAACGGCTTTGGCAATCTTTACTGTGTAGGACGTAACGGTCAGCACAGATTCAGTTCAATCGATGAAGTTATGAGGACATCTTTCGAAGCGGTTAACAATATTCTCAATAATGTCGCTTCAAAGGATAATGTTTGGAATATCAATGATGTTTCCGAAGCGGATTCCGATAAATCATACAATTCGGCATTACTTTCCGGTGAAGGTGAATACAGAGGCAATGGCGTTCCCGTTCAGAAAAAAATCGAGAACAAAGATTCCGAAAATTCGGGCGACTATGTTCCCGCAAGAAGAATGCGCCGTCCCATGATGACACCTATTAAGAAAGCAGAGCCCAAGGAAGAATTCAGCGAGCCTGTTATTCTTAATGATTCCGTTGTTATTGCAGCAAGACCCGGAAAAACAATTCCCATTACAGTGGATGAAACACCCGA
The DNA here is from genome assembly GCA_024684055.1 of Lachnospiraceae bacterium. Classification (GTDB taxonomy): domain Bacteria; phylum Bacillota; class Clostridia; order Lachnospirales; family Lachnospiraceae; genus UBA3766. The sequence goes on from JAIKXN010000239.1 coordinate 19,020, forward strand.
GGTTAATCCTGTAACAGGCAGCGCACTTTATTCATCCGGAAACAATTCCTCATACGTTCAGGAAGTAGCGAAGGCTCCCGTTGTTTTTGAGGATGAAAGTGAAAATGCAACATTCGAAAATACAGAATCTGTTTACGAAGGTGAACAGGTTTCATTTGAGAACGAAGAAAATGCTGCATTTGAAGAAAATACAGAAGCTGTATACGAAACAGAAACTCAGGAAGAGTTTGTTTCCTATGATGCAGATGCCGTTTCATTTGAAGAAGAAGTATCTGAAGAAGCTGCAGCTGAAGATGAAACTGAGGAATTCGAAGATGCAGTAGAAGAAACTGAGGCTGAAGGATATATCGAAGAATTCGAAGAGACAGAAGAAGCAGAGGCTGAAGAAGAAAACGAAGAATTCGAAGAAGTGGCAGAAGAAGCAGAGGCTGAAGAAGAATTTGCAGAATATGAAACCGAATCCGAAGATAACACAGAGTATGATGAAGAAGTTGAAGAATCCGCAGAAGAATTCGCAGAAGATTCTGCTGAAACAGAAGAATTTATAGAAGAAACAGAAGAAGCTGCAGAATATGAGATAGAATCCGAAGATAACGCAGAGTATGAGGAAGAGGTTGAGGAATCAGCAGATGAATTTGAGACAGTAGATGAAGAAACAGAAGAAGAAAACAGTGAAGCTTCAAATGAAGATTTTGCTGATGAATTCAGTTCTCTTGAAGAAGAAGTTCAGGAGGAATCTTTTGATGAATCTGTAATCAACGCAAATGCAGTTCCTGAATCTGAGGAAGCAGTTGAAGAAACAGATGAAGTTTCTGAAGAAGTAAAAGATGATAAAGCAGTTGCCGGGGCTGCAGATTCTTATCCTGAAGAAAACTATGTTGACGGATATCCTGTATTTGACATTGAAGCTTTCGAAAGAGAAATGGAAGCTGAAAAGTTAAAGAGACAGAAAGCAAAAGAAGAAGCTCTTAAAGCAGCCGAAGCAGAAAAAGAAATCTCAGAAGAAACTGCTGCGGATATAGCTGAGGAAGAAATCGAAACCGAAATTCCTGCCGAAGCAGAAACAGAAGAAGTTGCAGAAGAACAGGAATATGAAGAAGTTGGATTCGAAGAAACAGAAGCTGAACAAGCAGATGAAGAAATCGATGAAGCCGTAGAAGAAGAAACTGAAGAATTCGAAGAAGCAGTAGAAGAAACCGAAGCCGAAGAAGAAACCGAAGAATTCGAAGAAGCAGCAGAAGAAGCAGAGGCTGAAGAAGAGATCGAAGAATTCGAAGAAGCAGCAGAAGAAACCGAAGCCGAAGAAGAAACCGAAGAATTTGAAGAAGCAGCAGAAGAAGCAGAGGCTGAAGAAGAAACTGAAGAATTCGAAGAAGCAGCAGAAGAAGCAGAAGTCGAAGAAGAAACCGAGGTCGAAGAAGAAACCGAAGAATTCGAAGAAGCGGCAGAAGAAGCAGAAGCTGAAGAAGAAATCGAAGATTCTGAAGAAGCGGATGAAGTAGAAAATGAATCAGTTAGCGGTTCTCACACAAAGACGATCAGCGGCATAGAGGCTCAGGAAATTCTTGAAAAATATTTGCTCAATGCAGATATACAAAACGTTGAGAAGAATTTCAATTTTGAGATCGCTGATACAGAGGAAGAAGCTGAAGAAGAAACAACAGATACTACTGAGGATAAAGAAGAAAAGGCTGAGGATAATACTGAAACTAATGAGACTGAGAATGAGGAAGAAATCAGTCTGCCCGGCGCAAGGACAAGCTTTTCCAGAAAATCTCACGGTATTATCGGCAATTCCGGTGCGTTTGGCAGAGCACAGGGCGGCGGCGTTAGAAAGAATATTAAGAATATGTTCGCCAAAGTTCTTAACTTCTCTGACAAGAGAAATGCAGAAGGAGTTAACGAGGCTGAAGTTGTTATTTCCAGAGAAAAAGTCAATGAGAATACAGATGCAGGTGCTGCACCCGTTACATTCTCGAAAGTTGAAACATTTGAACCTGATTTTGTTTCCGGAAAACCCAATCCTCACGAACGATATATTGATAAAGATGAGATTGAAAAATCATCAAATGCCGATTACAGCAAGTACAGTATTAATCCTTTTGATACTGTAATTTCCAGACCGGCTGAATTTGATAATGAAAATAAAGATCCCGATTCCGAAGAGTCCGGTATTGTTTTCGTGAAGAAATCCGAGTATTCAGGTGAAAAGAGAGAGAACAAGTACGAGGAATACGTTAAAAAGAATAACGGAGAATCAGAGCCTGAAGAGGCAAATGAAGAAGTAATCGAAGAAGTTGTCGAAGATACAGAAGAAGCAGTTTATGAAACTGAAAATGAAGTTGCAGAAGCAGTCGATGAAGAAACATCAGTAGAAACCGGTGAATTTGAGGAATCAGAGGCTGCTGAAGAAACGGAAGAGTTCGAAGAAACCGAAGAAGCTGAAGCAGAAGAATTAGCTGAAGAGTTCGAAGAAACCGAAGAAGCTGAAACTGAAGAATTAGTTGAAGAATTCGAAGAAACAGAAGAGGCCGAAACTGAAGAATTAGTTGAAGAATTCGAAGAAACAGAAGAAGCTGAAGTAGAAGAATTAGTTGAAGAATTAGCTGAAGAATTCGAAGAGACTGAAGAAGCTGAAGCCGAAGAAGAAGTCGAAGAATTCGAAGAGGCTGAAGAAGCCGAAGTTGAAGAAGAAGTCGAAGAATTCGAAGAGGCTGAAGAAGCTGAAGCCGAAGAAGAAACTGAAGAATTAGAAGAAGCTGAAGCTGAAGAAGAAGCAGAAGAATTCGAAGAGGTTGAAGAAGCCGAAGTTGAAGAAGAAGTCGAAGAATTCGAAGAGGCTGAAGAAGCTGAAGTTGAAGAAGAAACAGAAGGAACCGAAGAAACTGAAACAGAAGAAGTTTCAGAAGAGAATATTTCGTTTGAGGACGATGTAAGAAACGAAGAAGCGGAGGAAGAATCTGCAGAAGAAACATCATCCGATGCAAAAGAAGATGCTGATGAATTTGCCAAATTCGAAGAAAATCTTGAAGAAGATTCACTTTCAAAGATTGATGAACAGGCAGCCAGCAGAGCTATTGTTAACAGATGGGGTGTTGGATTCCATGGAACAACAGACAGCCTGACAGAGCCGGCTGAACATGATGACAGAATAGTCAGAGGAACATCGAGCGCGCTTTTCGGAGACGGTTTTGCTTTAAGCAACGTTGGCAGAAAAGGTGCTATGGACCATGTTCTTGATGACCTTGACGGCGGCAAGGGATATACTTCTTCTCATATTTCAAACAATGAAATCAAGAAAGAAGATAATTCGTACAGTTCTGCTTCAAGAGGCGATAATGATAATTCTTATACGATTATTAAGGATTCAGGTTCTCAGTACGACTATTCCAAGATCAAGAAAGAAAAGACGCCTGAAGAACTTGAGGATGAGATGTTTGCCGAACTCGAAAGAGAATACGGAGCAGTTGATCACAGCAAACTTAATCCCAGAAAGAGCTTAAGATACAGAAATAAACCTGTACGTACTGAACAACCTGAAGAAAAGAAACAGGAAAATGTAATTATAAAAGATGCTCCTTCTTTCTATAATTCTTCAATTTCAGAAAGAAAAGAAGAATTTAAACCTGTTGAAGAAAAGAAAACAGAAGAAGCAAAAGAAGTTTCTGCCAATGAAGCAGTTGTAAAGGCTGATTTCACAAGTGAAGCAGAGAAAGTTTCCTTCAGTGAAACTGCAAGTCCAGACGAAATCTTAATTTCAAAAGAAGCTGCAAATGACATCGATAGTACGGTTGTCGATGAATTCGCTTCTGCAAGTGAAAGCATTGAAAATGAATCTGCTGCAACAGATACTTCATTTAAGGAAGAATTTGTAAGCGAGCCTTCGCAGGAAACAAGTGTCGATGAGGCAGCTGCTGATGATGAGAAGACAAAGCTTATCAAAGAATTATTCGGTGACGGTACGTCAAAAGCGGCTTTTGAAGCAAATGTTGATGAGTTTGAGACGACGGCTGAACATAAGGACAAAGACGGCTTTGTGGATGATAAATTATTTGAAAAATCCGATTTGAAGAATGATTCGATCTCGCCCTCGCCTTCAATAAGCCAGACAGCAAAGAAACCTGTTTATTTAGGAAAAGAATATGATACTTCAATAGTGTTCAAGAACGCCAGAGTAATCAAGAGTACAAAGATTACAAGAAATGTTGAAGAACAGCCTAAGGAAGTAAAGAAAGAAGATAAACTTGAAAGAGTTTTCAGCGATAAACAGAAGGTGATTGCCGTAATCAGAAACGGTGAATATATTCCCGTTAAGGATGAAGAATCTGTAAAAAAGCCTGAAGCGGTAAAGGAAACCGTCCCTTCGGAATCGAGAAACAAAAAGAAAAGAAACAAAAAAGGCAAGAACAAAAAAGCAAACGGAGATTCATCGGAGGAAATAGTTTCGGCTCCCATTAGTGTTGTAATAGATGCAAGAGAAACCACAGATATTACAAAACCTTTGGAGAGCCCTCAATCAAGAAAAAGAAATTATAAATATTGATCATTTTAGACAATATGATTGAAAATATAATTTTTTGTTGACAAATTTCACAAATTGCGGATAATATAACAATGTATGTATACATTAAATCGTCCGTGTCCGGCTTTAATGTTCAAGATTATTAAAATGGAGGTGTAGGTCTTGGCTAATATCAAATCTGCAAAGAAGAGAATTGAAGTATCTGCAAGAAATGCTGAGAGAAATAAAGCTATCCGTTCAGGCGTTAAGACAGCTGTAAAGAAAGTTTACGCTGCAATCGATTCTAACGACAAGGAAGCTGCTAAAGCTGCATTAATCAATGCAACCAGCGTTATCGAGAAAGCTACAAGCAAGGGCGTTTATCATAAGAATTACGCTTCAAGAAAAGTTTCTCGTCTTTCTCTTGCTGTTAATAAAATGGACTAATCTTAATATTAAATTGGAATTTTTAAAACTCTTCCATACCGTCATGTGGAAGAGTTTTTTATAGGAAAGAAAATGATCGATCAGAGCAAAATCAGAAATTTTTGTATAGTTGCACATATAGACCACGGTAAATCTACTCTTGCCGACAGAATCATTGAGAGCACAGGTCTTCTTACCAGCAGAGAAATGCAGGCTCAGGTTCTTGATAATATGGATCTTGAACGTGAGAGAGGGATTACGATCAAATCCCAGGCTGTCCGTACGATTTATAAAGCGAAAGATGGCAATGAGTATATATTCAATCTTATTGATACTCCCGGCCATGTGGATTTTAATTATGAAGTCAGCAGATCTCTTGCTGCCTGTGACGGTGCGATTCTTGTCGTAGATGCCGCACAGGGTATAGAAGCACAGACGCTTGCAAATGTTTATCTTGCTCTTGATCACAATCTCGATGTATTTCCTGTTATCAATAAAATCGATCTGCCGTCTGCTGAACCGCAGAGGGTAATAGATGAAATAGAAGACGTTATCGGTCTTGAAGCTCAGGATGCTCCTCTGATATCCGCCAAAAACGGTATCGGTATTGATGAAGTCCTTGAGGCTATCGTTCATAAAATACCTGCTCCGAAGGGCAATCCCGATGCTCCTTTAAAAGCGCTTATTTTTGATTCTTTATATGATTCATATAAAGGCGTTATTGTTTTCTGCAGAATGATGGAAGGCAGAATCACTAAAGGTACTCAGGTACTTATGATGGCTACCAAAGCAACATGTGAAGTAGTTGAGGTTGGTTATTTTGGTGCCGGACAGTTTATCCCCTGTGATGAACTTACCGCCGGTATGGTAGGTTATTTTACAGCTTCCATCAAAAATGTAAGGGACACAGCAGTCGGAGATACGGTTACTGAATTAAAAAGACCCTGTGATGAGCCCTGTCCCGGATACAAGAAAGTTCATTCCATGGTATACTGCGGTGTTTACCCTGCAGATGGTGCCAAGTATCCTGATTTAAGAGATGCTTTGGAAAAGCTTCAGTTAAACGATGCTTCTTTGAATTATGAACCGGAAACATCGATTGCACTCGGATTCGGATTCAGATGCGGATTCCTCGGACTCCTTCATCTTGAAATCATTCAGGAAAGACTTGAAAGAGAATATAATCTCGATCTTGTAACAACGGCACCGGGTGTAGTTTATCACGTACATACGACTGCAGGAGAGATGATTGAACTTACCAATCCTTCGAATCTTCCGGATGCTTCATTGATAGATTATATGGAAGAACCGATTGTTTCTGCCGAGATTATGGTCACAACAGAATTTATCGGTTCGATCATGGAACTCTGCCAGGAAAGACGAGGCAGATATCTTGGCATGGAATATATGGAAGAAACCAGAGCGCTTCTTAAATATGAACTGCCTCTTAATGAGATTATTTACGATTTCTTCGATGCTCTTAAGAGCCGCTCGAAGGGATATGCTTCATTTGATTATGATTTAAAAGGATACGAACAGTCGGAGCTTGTAAAACTTGATATTCTTGTAAATCATGAAGAAGTGGATGCTTTATCTTTCATAGTTCACAAAGATACGGCTTATGAACGCGGACGTAAGATGTGTGAGAAATTAAAAGATGAAATTCCCAGACACCTTTTTGAGATTCCCATTCAGGCGGCTGTAGGCGGAAAGATCATTGCCAGAGAAACCGTAAGAGCCATGAGAAAAGACGTTCTTGCAAAATGTTACGGCGGCGATATTACACGTAAGAAGAAACTTCTTGAAAAGCAGAAAGAAGGTAAAAAACGTATGCGTCAGGTCGGAAATGTTGAAATTCCGCAGGCAGCTTTCATGTCAGTTCTTAAACTTGATGATAAAAACTGATAACCCGATTTTTATAAAAAGTATTTCATTTGAAAAAAGATTTACTCTTTGTGTCTGAGTTCCTCTTTTTTTAAGAAAGATATAAAAGTCAGATTGTTTTAAAAGGATTTAGATGAACGATAATAATCTTGGTATATATATTCATATTCCTTTTTGTGTAAAAAAGTGCAATTACTGTGACTTTAATTCTGCTTCTTTTTCAGATGAAATCAAAAACAGATATATAGATGCTTTATGTGAAGAAATAAAATTCAGATCCGTATGTTTTTCTGACAGAAAAATTGACACGGTATTTATGGGCGGAGGTACGCCGAGTATTCTTTTACCCGAACAGACGGGCAGGATATTCGACTGTCTTCGTTCTTTTTTTGATATTAAAGATAATGCGGAAATAACAATCGAAACGAATCCCGGCACGCTTGATAAGGACAAACTAAAAGCTTACAGATCTTTCGGAGTAAATCGTCTGAGTATGGGGTTGCAGTCATTTAATGATAATGAACTGAAAGTTCTCGGAAGGATTCATAACGAAAAAGATTTTCTTGATTCATTTAACAATGCAAGAGAAGAAGGGTTCAAAAATATTAACGTCGATCTGATGAGCGCAATTCCTCTTCAGACCTTATCTTCATTCGAATCGAATCTTTTAAAGATTAAAAAACTTTCGCCCGAACATGTTTCGATCTATTCGCTTATCATAGAAGAAAACACTCCCTTTTATGATATGAAACTTGATCTGCCGACTGAAGAAGATGAGCGGGAAATGGTTCATATGATACCCGACGTACTTACGGGTTATTCTCAGTATGAAATATCCAACTATGCAAAAAAGGGTTATGAATGCAGACACAATATTAAATACTGGAAGAGAGATGAATATCTTGGATTTGGATTATCTTCGGCCTCATTGATTAAAGATGGATGTTTTGGAAGCAAAGATTTAAATTTTTTATTTTCGCATATAACTGCAAATTCAAAAATTAAAGCTGTAAATACAGATATTTTTGATGCTGATTCATATAATAATGATACAGATGAAAATAATAAAACAGTAAATGGACATAATAAAACGGCAAATGGAAATAATAAAACAGCAAGCGGACATAATAAAACAACAAATGGAAATAATAAAACAGCAAACGAGGATAATGAATACAGATTTAAGAATATTCCGGATATAAATAAATACATGGACTTTTATTTGAATGAAAAGATAAATGATTCATCGAAAGATGAGTTTTATTTGAAAAAATCAGAAATATTCGAAGAATATGAGGTGTTAAAACAAGAAGATAAAATTTCCGAATACATTATTCTCGGACTCAGAATGAATGAAGGAATAAACCTGGCTGAGTTTGAAAAACTATTCGGGAAAAGTATTTTTGAAATATATCAAAATGTAATTAACAAGCATGAAAATGAAGGGCTCTTATACATTGATGAAAGAAATATGAAACTCACTGAAAAGGGACGCGATCTTGCAAATTATGTTTGGAGTGATTTTATTTGATCAAAAAAATATGAAATGTTATGTATATTGCCTTTTGTTTGGCATATATTACTTGAAAGATTCGATATAAAAAGGTATAATAAATAAGTCGCGGTATACCCGTGAAAAATATAATGTTACGAAAAGGGGACATTAGTTATGGTAAGAATTGAAGAAGTTTTACAGGTTGCTATGGATTCAAGAGCGTCGGATATTCATTTAACTGCCGGTCTTCCTCCTAAGATGCGTGTTAACGGACACCTTCTTAACATGGACTTTCCTGTGCTTAAACCTGAGGATACTTTGGATATTGTCGGACAGATTATGACGGAACATCAGAAACAGATGTTTGAAGAGAGAGGGGAACTCGATATGTCATTCGCGGTAACAAACCTTGGCCGTTACCGTGTAAATGCATTCCGTCAGCGTGGTTCTGTAGCTATGGCGCTTCGTGCCGTTAATACAGTAATTCCTACTCCCGCACAGTTGGGTGTGCCCAACGCGGTTGTTGATCTTTATAACAGAAAGAGAGGACTTGTCCTTGTTACCGGACCTACAGGTTCAGGTAAATCCACAACGCTTGCTTCAATTATCGATAAAGCTAACAATAATCGTGATGCACATATTATTACACTGGAAGACCCTATCGAATACTTACACTTACATAAAGTAGCGATGGTTAACCAGAGAGAAGTCGGATTCGATACAATGAGTTATGCAAATGCCTTAAGAGCTGCACTTCGAGAAGATCCCGATATCATCCTCGTAGGTGAAATGCGTGACTACGAAACAATTTCCGTAGCCGTAACCGCAGCCGAAACAGGTCACCTTGTATTGTCAACACTCCATACAATCGGTGCTGCTTCAACCATTGACCGTATTATCGACGTTTTCCCGCCTCATCAGCAGCAGCAGATCAGAGTACAGCTTGCTAACGTTCTTGAAGCGGTTATTTCACAGCAGCTTATTCCTACAGCAGATGGACGTTCCCGTGTTGCAGCTTTCGAAGTAATGCTTGGTAACCATGCTGTAAGAAACCTTATTCGTGAAGGTAAATCACACCAGTTACAGTCTGTAATGCAGACAAACAGAAAGATGGGTATGATTACAATGGATGAAGCTTTAACACAGCTTTATCTCGAAGGCAAGATTGACCAGGAAATGGTTGTTCAGTTCGCACAGGATCCTGTCGGAATGATTCAGAAACTTGGTCTCAAAGGTGTTCAGGCACCGCTTTAATTAAGCATTTTTTCGGGCGGATTTCTTATCCGCCCGAACTTTTAAATAATCTTTTCCGAAACACATTCGTTTATTTTTCTTAAAAGTTTCTTTACATAAAATATTTCATATTTCCTAAAAAATCTTAAAAATATTCATTTTATTTAGTATTTATAAAAGTATTTTTTGTTTCATTTTAGTATTCTTAAAATTATTCTTATTATTTCATTTACTATTCTTATTAGTATTTATCTTGGATCAATAGTTTTCAAAGTTTTTCTTAAATAAGTTTTCCTAAAATTTATCGGGTCTTTTTGTTGTGTGAATTTAAAAAGGGGGTATTATGTTCAGTTATGTTTTTTCCGGAACTGTTCTGGGAATAGACAGTTTCATTGTAAAAGTTGAGACGGATGCTTCGAGCGGACTTCCGTCTTTTGATATGGTTGGATTGCTTAATTCCGAAGTAAGAGAAGCAAAAGAGAGAGTTAAAGTTGCTTTAAAGAATAATGGATTTACAATTCCGCCTTTACGTGTCACAGTTAATCTATCGCCTGCTGATATAAGAAAAGACGGGACCAAGTTTGATCTTCCGATTGCTGTTTCTTTTCTTATTGCGCTTGGAGAAATCACTCAGGAATCAGTTGAGAAAATCCTTTTTCTCGGAGAACTTGGCTTGAACGGAGAATTGCGATTCGTAAAGGGTGTTCTTCCGATTGCGCTTGAAGCGAAAAAAGAAGGATTCGATAAAATCATTCTTCCGAGAGCCAATGCATATGAAGCGGCTGCTGTGGAAGGGATAAAAGTTTATGGAATGGAAAGTCTTCTTGATGTTGTAAGATTTCTTTCTTTGGATGAAAAAGAACAAAAAGAAGATTACAAAGAAACGAAAATTAATATTAAGAAGCTGTTTGGAAGTAATCAGTTAAATTACACTCTTGATTTTAATGAAATAGCCGGACAGAAGGAATTAAAAAGAGCGTGCCTTCTTGCAGCGGCGGGTTTCCATCATATGCTTTTTGTCGGTCCGCCGGGATGCGGCAAAACTATGGCAGCAAAAAGAATTCCTACGATACTTCCACCTCTTTCTTATGAGGAAAGTCTTGAAGTAAGCAAGATTTATTCAGTAGCAGGATTTATAAAAGAGTTTGATTCTCTTGTTACGAAAAGGCCATATTATTCGCCTCATCATACGATTACGGAAACGGCGCTGTCTGGAGGCGGAGCTGTTCCGAAACCGGGAGTCATATCATTGTCTCACAGAGGAGTTTTATTTCTTGATGAGGCGGTTCACTTCGATAAAAAAGTTCTTGAAATTCTAAGGCAGCCGCTGGAAGACCGTAAAATAGTCATAAGCAGAAGTACGGGTACATTCGAGTATCCTTCTGATTTCATTCTGGTTGCTGCCATCAATCCGTGTCCCTGCGGATATTATCCCGACAGAAACAAATGCAACTGTACGCCGGTTCAGATTAAGAATTATCTGGATAAATTATCAGGTCCGATTCTTGATCGAATCGATCTTTGCGTACAGGGTGAAGCCATAGATTTTGAGAATCTTAATTCAAAGATTGAAGATGAAGAGAGCTCTGCTTCGATGAGAGAAAAGATCTTTAAAGCAAGAGAAATACAGAATAAGAGATTTACCGGTTCGGCTATCAGGTTTAATGGCGAGATGACCGTTCATGAGATAAAGAAATTCTGCGTGCTTGATAAAAGCAATGAATTGTTTCTTGAGAAAGCATTTAAAAATATGAATCTCAGTGCGAGAGCATATCATAAGATTTTAAGAGTTGCGAGAACGATTGCGGATGTTGACGGTGAAACAAATATTCAAAGAAAACATCTGGCTGAAGCATTGAATTACAGAATGAATATTAAGTGATAAGTATTTGGCTGAAGCATTGAATTACAATAATATAAAGTGATAAGTATTTGGCTGAAGTATTTGAATCACGGAATGAATAAAAAGTGACAAGTATTTGGCACAAGCTTTGAATTACAGAATGAATATTAAGTGATAATGGAGGAAAATGAAAGAAATTACAAATGAAGATATATATGCTTATATCTACAAAAATAAAGGCTTGGCTTTAAACTCGGCGAAAATATTATGTAAACTATTTGGCGGATTTGAAAATCTTGCCCATACAGATTTTAAGGACCTTTACACCGACAGTTTGATCAACGGAATTAAGGATGATGACGCTGTAAATTGCGCAAAATTAAATCTTATAAAGATCAAAAATATAACCGAATCTATTCAAAAAGAAGAGAATTTCCTTAAGGAAGAAGCGGTGTTATTTTATGAGAAATTAAATGAAAAAGGGATTAAATGGACACATGTTAACAGTAAAGATTATCCGGAAAGGCTTCTTCAGATACATGATTCTCCTTTGATCCTTTATTATAAGGGAGAGTTGATAAGAGAGGATATTCCGTCTGTTGCGATTATAGGAGCAAGGAACTGTTCGGTATACGGGGAGAAAACTGCAGTTATGTTTGGAAAGGAACTTGCCATGGCAGGCGTTCAGATAATTAGCGGAATGGCAAGAGGCGTAGACGGGATTGCGCAAAGAAGTGCGATTAATGCAAACGGTTCGACGTTTGGAATTTTAGGCTGCGGAATAGATATTGTATATCCGAGAGACAATGATGATATATTTAAAAGCATTACCAAATCGGGCGGGCTTATAAGCGAATATCCTCCGGGCGTTCAGCCGTTAAGACAATTCTTTCCTCAAAGAAACAGAATAATATCGGGACTTTCGGATATCGTGCTTGTTGTGGAAGCGAGAAGAAAAAGCGGAACATATATTACTGTTACGCAGGCTTTGGAACAGGGAAGAGAAGTTTTTGCGGTTCCGGGAAGGATAACGGATTCCTTGTCTGAAGGGTGTAACCGTCTTATTGGCTCAGGATCGGGTGTGGCGGATTGCGCCGAAAGCGTGCTTGAATGTCTTAGATTAAAATACAAATTCGATAATTTCTCTGAAATAAAACGAAATAAAAACAACACAGATAATTTATCGGATTTAAGAAAGAAAATCATGGAAACAATAAAGGATGACGGGAAAACTCTTTCCCTGATAGCTGACAGTCTTTCCACAAATATATCCGTTGAAGAACTGACTTCAGAACTTGTGGAGATGGAGACTGACGGAATACTGGTGAAAATCGGTAATATGTATTATAATAAATTGTGATTTAAAAATTCCGAAGCAATATATATTGTGTTTTTACCAATATTTTACGGTTGAAATGTACGATTACGAATATATAAAAAATAAAGTAAATATTCCTTTATCGATTCTTGATGAAATCGATTCGAGCAATGAAGAAGCAAAAAGAAGAATAAAATCCGGTGAAAAGGATGATTTTGTGATTGTTGCAAGAAAACAGACAGCAGGTAAAGGCAGAAAAGGAAGAAGCTTTTATTCGCCAAAGGATACGGGCATATATCTTACATTCACGCATTTTACTTCTTCATCCGTTGAAGAAAGTCTGTCGGTAACAATTGCTTCAAGTGTTATAGTTTATCGTGTGTTAAAAGAGGTTCTCGGGACTGACTGCAAGATTAAATGGGTTAACGATCTGTATTTTTGTGAAAGAAAAGTCTGCGGGATTCTTTGCGAATGGGCTATGGGAAATGAAAGTGAAGGAATCTGTAATGCCGTAGTGACCGGCATAGGAATTAATATTTCCACTGAGGACTTTCCCGATGAGATCAGACAAAAAGCGGGTTGTCTCATAAATGAGAAAACAGTTTTTGAAAACGAGAGCAGAGATAATAAAGATTACCCGGAACGAAAAGGAAGTTATGCCGATGAAATTGTTTCCGGAATAATTAACGGATTAAAAAACTTTTTTAACGAAAACAATCTTTCTCTTTATATGGATGATTACAGGAAGAATTCAATGGTTCTAGGAAGGAAGGTTGAGCTTTCGGGGGCTGAAGGAGTTTTTGCGAAAGGACTTGCTTCGGCTTTTACCGATAAAGGCGAACTTGTGATCACCATGGATGACGGGACGAAAAGGAATGTCGACTCAGGGGAGATCAGTCTTATATTTGCAGATTAATTTAACGAAAACGAGGGAAGTGACTTGAAAAAATGTGTTATAGTCGGCAGTGCGATAATAAATAATTACGAGAAGATAAAAGAATATCTTACGGATGATTTCTTTTACGTTTACTGCGACGGCGGACTTAAACATCTTGAAAAGCTGAATAGAAAACCAGATCTTATCGTCGGTGATTTTGATTCGCATGAAAATCCTCATATGGATGTTGAAACAATAGTGCTTCCCTGCGAAAAGGATGATACCGATACATGCCATGCTCTGAAAGTATGCATTGAAAAAGGATTTGATGATTTTCTTCTTATAGGCTGCATAGGCGAGAGACTCGACCATACTCTCGGAAATGTATCGCTTCTTTTAATGATAAAAAGTCTTGGACTTAAGGGCAAAATTATTGACGATTATTCCGAGATGGAAGCTGTCAGCGAAGAAGGCTTATATATTGATTCAAAATTTTCTTTCTTTTCGCTGCTGACCTTGTCGGATAAATGTGAAGGGATAAACATCCGCGATGCAAAATATCCGCTTGAAAATGCGGCAATCGAAAGTGTGTATCAGTACGGTGTCAGCAATGAAGTCAAAGCAGGATGCGAAAAAGCTTTTGTATCATGCAAATCCGGCAATCTTTTACTGATTCGGGTATTTTGATATATTCATGAAAAAAGAACTGTATTTTATTCGGTATTTTGATATATTCATGAAAAAAGAACTGTATTTGATTCGGTTTTTTGAAATATTCATGAAAAAAGAACTGTATTTGATTCGGTTTTTGAAATATTCATGAAAAAAGAACTGTATTTGATTCGGGTATTTTGATTTATACATTTGTAAAGATATATATTTTATCAGAGTATTATTTTCAGTTTTTGATATTGATAAATTTTTGGCTTTTCTTAGTTTTCAGGAAATAGTTTTATTTGTAATATACAGGGGAATTGTTATGAAACGGGACGATGATTTTTATAATGTTGAATCCGATGAATCCGGCAGACCGTTAATCGGTGCAGCGCTCTTGTTTTCCGGAGTGATTGTGGGATTAATAATTATCGTTGTTCTCATTGTCAACAGAGATAATCTTAAATTCGGAAAAGATAAAGATATTCCTCAGGCTTCATCAAAATCGGAAGGATATGTAAATCTTGATGATTATATTTCGGGCAGCGATAAGGTATCCGATGATCTTGATATATGGAATGAATATCTGGATGATAAAGAAAAGGAAGAACCGGTTGTGATTGCTGAAGAACCGGAAGAACCGAAGGAAGAAGATCTTTCAGAGGGCGGAACCAAAACAAAGGTGAAAAAGAGCGACGGCAGTGAGGTCTGGCTTAAGATCAACAAATATCTTGCTCCGAACGAGCTTGACAATGCCGCTTTTGTTTTAAAGAACGGTCGTCTTGATTACTATGTTGACGGGGAAAAGGTATCGCATACCGGCATTATCGTAGACAAAAACGATGACTTTGTGGATTTTGCCAAAGTTAAAAGAGACAATATAGACTTTGTTTTTATCAAACTCGGCCAGAGAGGATATAACACCGGTAACCTTTCGCTTGACGATAACTTCTATTCGAATTTAAAGAATGCACAAGATGCGGGACTTCATACAGGCGTGCTTTTCTTTTCGCAGGCTGTGACAACGGAAGAAGCTCAGGAAGAAGCCCAGTTTGTCCTGGATTCTCTCGGAGAAGAAAAGATTGATTATCCCGTATGCTTTTATATGGATTATATTCCCAATGACAAAGCAAGAGTGGAAGACACAACGCCCGAAGAAAAGACCACCGTTTCGAGAGCTTTTATGGATAAGATAAACGAGGCGGGACTTAACTGTATTCTTTACGGCAACAAGGAATGGCTTCTCTGCAACATGAATTATACTTCGATATCATATTATGACATTATGCTTGATCAGGAAGAGGAACTCCCTGATTTTCCATACAGGTTCAAGATGTGGAAATATGCAACGGATGACGTTGCGGGAGTAAGCGGAAAGTCGGAGATGATTATTTCGTTTATTGATTATTCTGTTAAATAAGCGAATCAGAACCATTTTGCAAAGTCGGGAAAAAATTTCGGGTAAGGAAAATTTTTGAAATTTTTGCTTGAATTATCATAATTCTTATTATAAAATGTTTTAGTATTAACGCTTTAAAAACCAATTAGGAGGAAAATATATGATTTCAGCCGGAGATTTTAGAAACGGTGTTACTATTGAGTTGGAAGGTAATGTTTACCAGATTATTGAATTCCAGCACGTTAAACCGGGTAAGGGTGCTGCTTTTGTCAGAACCAAGCTTAAAAACATCAAGAACGGCGGCGTAGTTGAAAAAACTTTCAGACCTACGGAAAAATGTCCTCAGGCACGTATTGATCGTAAGGATATGCAGTATCTTTATGCAGACGGTGATATGTATAACTTCATGGACACTGAAACATATGAGCAGATCGCATTAAGTCAGGACGAGATCGGTGATGCTCTTAAGTTTGTTAAAGAGAACGAAATGGTTAAAATGCTTTCCCACAACGGACAGGTATTTTCTGTTGAGCCTCCTCTTTTCGTAGAACTTGAAATCACAGAGACAGAACCCGGATTCAAGGGTGATACAGCTACAGGTGCTTCAAAACCCGCTATCGTTGAGACAGGAGCTCAGGTTATGGTTCCCCTCTTCGTTGAAATCGGTGAAAAGATTAAAATTGATACAAGAACCGGCGAATATCTTTCCAGAGTTTAATTTTTAATCGAAATAAATCAGCTTACAAGACGATGAATATAAGAAAATTATTCATCGTCTTTTTATTTTGTTTTTCAGGTTTTCTTTTAAAGGTATGGGTAAAGGATTATCGCCGCGGTTTAGAATTGGAGGATTACAATATGGATTATAAAATGTTTAAAGAATGCATACTTGATGGTATGAAAGAAAGATTTGCAGACAACGAATTTGAATACAAAGAGGTATTGAAAAACAACGGAGTGAAACTTGACGGGCTTGTTGTAAAGACAAGCGGCAACAGATTATTTCCGACCGTATATGTGAACGATTATTATTCTATGTTTGAAAAAAGCAATGATATGTGTTCAATTTGCGACATGATAGAAAACGTTATAAGGGATAATACAGTCGAAGGAAACATTGACGTGGATTCCCTTATTGATTTTGAAAGCGTAAAAGACAGGATAGTATTTAAGCTTATCAATTTTGAAAAGAATGCCGAGCTTCTTGAAAATGTTCCTTACAAAAAGTTCCTTGATCTCGCAATCGTTTATTACATTCTTATCGGCGAAGAAGCTTTCAATAACGGTTCGATTCTGATCAACAATTCACATATTAAGATGTGGGGCAAAAGCGTTGAAGATATTGATGCCATTGCAAAGGAAAACGCACCTGAACTATTGAAAGCGGATATTAAAAGCATTGAAGAAACATTAAAGGCGCTCCTTCCCGGGGAGGAAAATATCGAAGAAGATTTATTATCCGGAGGATGCAACATGTATGTGCTTTCGAATGACAAGAATATGTTTGGCGCGTCTGTACTTTTGTACGATAATGTTATGAGTCAGTTTAAGGATATCGTAAAAGGGGATATGTTTATACTTCCTTCCAGTGTGCATGAGGTAATCATGATTCCGTCAATGCTCGTGGATGAGATTTCAAGACTCGATGAAATGATCTGCGAGGTTAATGAAACCCAGGTACCGGTAACGGATATTTTATCCGATCATGCATATATTTACAATTTTGAAAAGCGATGCATCACATGTGCATCATAATACTAAAAAATGCTTATTTTATAGCGCTTGACATATTGTTCACAAAGACTAAAAAAGTAGACAAATGAAGCCGAAAGTGTTAGAATACTCTCGTATGTTTTGGTCCTAGGATTGAATCGCACTCGTAGTCTAATGGATAGAATATTGGCCTCCGACGCCAAGGATGCAGGTTCGATTCCTGTCGGGTGCATACGAGGTTATTCGGATTGGGAGTTTTATTATATGAAAGATAATTCAAAATCCTTACTTGAAAAAGTCTGGGTTATTGTTAAGAAAAATATACTTGTTTCGGCAACTTTGGTCTTTGTGGTTGTACTTATTCTTGTTTCGCTCGGACTTGTAGCGGCTACCAGAATAAGGGAAAACAAAGCAAGGCAGCGTGCATACGATGCTTTGTCTGATGAAGAGAAAGCACTTCTTGCTCAGGATTTTACACTTGCAAAAGATGCATACGATTTTGTTAACGAGGCAATGACAAAATATCTTAACGCTCTTGCCGAAAACGATCAGGAATATTTGAAAAGCTGTCTGTCGGATGTTAATTCCAATGAACTTGATAACATAGCGGTTAAAAGCAAATACATTGATTATTACGATAATATTGTCTGCTATACCCAGCAGGGCTACGCCGATGAATCATTCTATGTGTATACAACATACGATCTGCATATCGTTGGCATAGAGACTTCGGTTCCTGCCGTTATCGGTATTTATTATGCAAAAGATGCAGAAGGCGAATATAAGATTTACAAGAAAAACTACATGAGCAACGAAGTTCTTGAGAATTTCTATATCGCTTACATGCAGCAGGATGTTCAGGATATTTATAACCAGATTTCACTTTCTTATAACGAAACACTTGAATCCGACGAAAAGCTTTCCGATTTCATTCTTTCGTATCATGAAATCGTAAACGAGGATATGGTTGCACTTAACGAAGAAAGAGAAAGAATAAGTGCGGAAGAAGATACGGGCACAGAGCCTGCAGGCCCCGTAAGACAGAATGTAAAAGCGCTTACATCAGTTAATGTCAGATCATCTGATTCCGAAACAGCCGAAAGACTCGGCACGGTAAGCGAAGGAACCGTGATCGTACGAGTTGAAGAAAAACTTAACGGCTGGTCAAAGGTTGAATACGAGGGTAAAGAAGCATATATCAAATCCCAGTATCTTCAGGTTGTCGATGAGAACGGAAACGTGGTTGAAACAACTCCCGATACGGATAATAACAATAACGGTACGGATACAACTACTACAACAACCGCAACCGGAAATAACAATGACAATGAAACAAAATACGTTACAGCGATAGATAATGTAAATATCAGAGCCGAAGCGGATATAGATTCTGAAAGAGTCGGATTTGCTTATAACGGTGACAAGCTTGAATTTGTCGAGAAACTGTCCAACGGATGGACTAAGATTAAATATAACGGCAAAGATGCTTATGTCAAGACTGACTATGTACAATAAAAATTTCCGTAGTGCATAATCCTTTAACGGTTATGCACTATATTTTTACTTACAGGTGATTCACGATGAAAGAAAGCAGGATTAACAAATATATAGCGCTTTGCGGGATATGTTCAAGAAGAGAAGCGGACGATCTCATTGTTGCGGGGAGAGTCATGATTAACGGCGATAAAGCTGAGCTCGGAAGCAAAGTTAACGAAGGAGACATTGTCACTCTTGACGGCAAGGAAGTCAAACCAGAAGAGAAAAAAGTTGTTGCTTACTATAAGCCCGTAGGAGTAACCGTTACCGAGGCCGATGTTCATGCCAATATAACATTAAGCGAAGCTTTCCATTATCCGACCAGACTCACGTATGCGGGAAGACTTGATGAGGAATCCGAAGGCCTTTTGATAATGACTAATGACGGAGACCTTATCCACTGCATGATGGGCGGTTCTAACAATCATGAAAAAGAATATATTGTCGAAGTTGACAGAGACATAGATCCGATGATTTTTGACAGGATGCGCAAAGGTATTTATCTTTTCGATCTTAAAGTCGAAACGAAGCCCTGCAAAGTAGAGCCTGTTGATTCGAAAACATTTAAGATCACGCTCACACAGGGCCTTAACAGGCAGATAAGACGCATGTGTTTCGAATGCGGACTTGATGTGATCAAACTTAAACGTATCAGGGTATGCAATATATTTCTCGGAGATCTTAAGCCTTCGGAATACAGGGAAATTGAAGGCGAAGAACTGAAGGAATTGTATGATACAGTTTTTAAATCACCGGAGAACTGATTTATGACCGATCTTGAAAGAATAAAAGATTTATGTGATAAACTGAATAAAGCAAGCGAAGCTTATTATGCAAAAGATGAAGAGATCATGTCGAATTTCGAATATGATGCTCTATATGACGAACTTGTAAAACTTGAAGAAGAAACAGGAATTGTTCTGTCTGATTCGCCCACGAGGAAAGTCGGATACGAGCCTGTTTCGTTTCTTCCGAAATATACGCATGCTTCACCGATGCTTTCTTTATCGAAGACCAAGGACAGGGAAGAACTTAAAGCATGGCTTAAGGATAAAAAAGGACTTCTTTCCTGGAAACTTGACGGCCTGACTGTCGTTCTTACTTACGATAACGGAAAACTTACGAATGCAGTAACCAGAGGAAACGGGGAAGTGGGAGAAGTTATTACGCAGAACGCTGAATGCTTCAAGAATCTTCCTGTCGGCATTTCATATAAAGGGCATCTTGTGATCCGAGGCGAGGCTGTTATTTCGTATTCCGATTTCAAGAATATAAACGAGAGGATCGAAAATCCGGATGAGCAGTACAAGAATCCAAGAAACCTCTGCTCAGGTTCAGTCAGACAGCTCGATCCCAAAGTAACGGCATCCAGAAATGTCTGCTTCTATGCTTTTTCGCTTGTAGAAGCATCTGACGTCGATTTTGAGAATTCAAGACTTAATCAGATGAAATATCTTGCGTCTCTCGGATTTGAATGTGTTGAAGAGATAATGGTTGATTCGGAAAACATTCTCGAGACAATAGAACTATATTCCGAAAAGATAAAGGAATTCGACATACCGTCTGACGGTCTCGTGCTTATGTATGATGACATTGCTTACGGCGAGTCGCTTGGAAATACCGCAAAAGCACCGAGAAGCGCTATAGCTTTTAAATGGCAGGACGAACAGGCCAAAACCGTTCTTCGTAAAATAGAGTGGAGTCCTTCGCGTACCGGCCTTATCAATCCGGTTGCGATTTTTGACACCGTTGACCTTGAGGGTACGAATGTATCGAGAGCAAGCGTTCATAATTTATCTGTAATGCGATCCCTTAAACTCGGTATCGGAGACGAGATTCTTGTTTACAAGGCAAACATGATTATTCCGCAGATTTCCGAAAATCTGACGAAAAGCGATAATATTGAAATACCTAAAATATGTCCCGCATGTTCGAATCCTCTCGTTATTGAATCGACGGACGGAACCGATGTTTTGATGTGCAAAAATGAATTATGTCCCGTTAAACAGACCAAGGGACTTACTCTTTTTGCATCAAGAAATGCTTTTAACATAGACGGAGTTTCCGAAGAGACCATTGTTAAGTTTATTGAAAAAGGCTTTATAAAAGAGTTTGCCGATTTCTTTAAACTCGACAGATTCATGTATGATATCGTCAATATGGAAGGCTTCGGACAAAAATCTTATGATAATATAATCGCATCCTGCGAGAAGGCAAAGAAGGTTACGCTTCCAAGACTCATTTATGCTCTCGGAATCGATAATGTCGGACTTGCAAATGCGAAACTTATCGCATCTTTCTATGATTATGATTTTGATAAAATAAGAAATGCATCGGTTGACGAACTTTCAACCATCGATCAGGTCGGAGAAGTTATTGCAACATCGGTGTATGATTATTTCAGAAACGAAGCGAGAAGAAAAGAAATCGATAACCTTCTTGAGTTTGTTGAAATTGAAGTTCCCGTCAATGACAACGAACAGGATCTAAAAGGCAAAACTTTTGTTATTACCGGATCTCTGAACAGATTCGAAAACAGAGATGCTTTAAAGGAAATCATTGAAAGCAGAGGCGGAAAAGTTGCAGGAAGTGTTTCCGCAAAAACGGAAGCCCTCATAAACAATGATGTGAATTCCGCATCGGGAAAGAATAAAAAAGCCAAAGACCTCGGAATAAGGATTATTTCCGAAGAAGATTTTCTGAGTGAATACAATATATAAAAAATAAGATTGGAGAATGCTATGCCTATCAGAATTCAGAGCGATCTGCCCGCCAAAGAAAAACTCGAAAATGAGAATATTTTTGTGATGGATGAGACTAGAGCGATGCATCAGGATATAAGACCTTTAAAGGTTGCGATATTAAACGTTATGCCTCTTAAAGAAGAAACGGAGCTGCAGCTTCTCAGGGTCCTTTCAAATACGCCTCTTCAGATCGATGTCACATTTTTAAATGTAAAAACACATATTTCGCAGAATACATCCGCAAGTCATCTTAATAAATTTTATTCTTTTTATGATGACATAAAGAATATGAAATTCGACGGCCTCATCATTACCGGTGCGCCTGTTGAACAGCTTCCTTTCGAAGATGTTGATTACTGGGATGAACTTTGCGACATATTTGAGTGGTCCAAGAAAAACGTTACCAGTACGCTTCACATCTGCTGGGGCGCTCAGGCGGGACTTTACTATCATTTCGGATTGCAGAAAAAAGATCTTAAAGAAAAGATTTCCGGTATTTACAAACACAGGGTTAAGAACAGAAAAGAGCCGCTTGTAAGAGGCTTTGACGATGAGTTTTATGCGCCTCATTCAAGATATACCGAAGTTGCTTTGGAAGACGTCGAAAACTGCGACAAACTCAAGATTCTTGCGGTTTCGGAAGAAGCAGGTGTATTTATCTGCATGAGCGAAGGCGGAAAACAGGTATTTGTAACCGGTCATCCCGAATATGACAGATTTACTCTCGACAGTGAATACAAGAGAGATATTAACAAAGGCCTTAATCCCAAGATGCCGGTAAATTATTATCCCGACGACAATCCCGAAAACAGACCTCTGCTTCAGTGGAGAAGCCACAGCATCAATCTTTACAGCAACTGGCTTAATTACTACGTATATCAGACAACGCCCTATGATGTTGAAAACATCGGTTCGGATATATAGGAGTTCATACATTTTTAATAAAATTATGTTTTAATGACTTAGGTTCGGAGGAAAACAAAATGACTGTAGAAAAACTTCAAAAAGATATGATGGAAGCCATGAAGGCTAAAGATAAGGCAAGAAAAGATTCGATCGCCGCACTTTATTCCGCAGCAAAGAAGGCAGGAATTGATGCGGGATGCAGAGAAGACATTCCCGAAGACATGGTTGATGCCGCGATTATGAAAGAATTAAAGAGCATTAAGGAGCAGATCGAAACCTGTCCAAAAGACAGAACAGAACTTCTTGAAGAATATAATGCAAGACTTAAAGTATTTGAAGAATATGCTCCCAAACTTATGAGTGCAGAAGAAGTTGAAGCTTTCCTTAAAGACAAATTTGCTTCCGTAATCGAAAGCAAAAACAAAGGCATGATCATGAAAGAAGTTATGCCCGTTCTCAAAGGAAAAGCAGACGGCAAGGTTATCAATGAAGTAGTTGCTTCACTTTGCAAGTAATTTTATGAAACGGTAGAAAAATATGACTTGGTTTAACAAAATGGAAAGAAAATTCGGCAGGTATGCCATCAGCAATTTGCCGCTTTTTATAGTAATCTGCTACGGATTCGGTTTTTTGATGAATGCGTTTAAGCCTGAATGGATTTATTTTATTTCACTTAATCCGCACGCAATCCTTCACGGGCAGGTATGGAGACTTTTTTCGTGGGTTCTTGTTCCGGAAGGATCGATGAACATAATATTTGTTTGTATTTACCTGTTCTTTTACTATTCGATAGGACGAAATCTGGAAGTGACGTGGGGAAAGTTTGCATTTAATTTCTTCTTCTTTTCGGGTATTATCCTTACCGTTCTGGGATCATTCGTTCTTTACGGATATTTTGAAATATTAAATCCTGCATATGTTTCGCGTTATGAAGCGATATATCGAAGCATGATAGGGTATGAATGCACCAAAGCCATGGGAGGTTCATGGTTTTACAATTATATGGCCCTTAACTTCGGAACATATTATCTGAACCTTTCCATATTCCTTGCTTATGCTATAACATATCCGAACATGAGAGTGCTTTTCATGTTTATCATACCAATCAAAGTTAAAGTGCTCGGAATCATTTATGTTATTTTCCTTGTATTTACCATTGCACTTTCATTTGCGTCGGGTGATGTTTCAAACGGTATCATTTCCCTTGTTTCCATCGGAAGTTCGCTGCTTAATGTTCTCATTTTTTATCTTATTCTCAGAAGCGGAAAGAGGCGTTTTAAGGAGATTAAGAGACAGAAGGAATTCAAGAAAAAGATCAAAGAGGCTGAACAGCCTGTATCAAGTATAAGACATAAGTGTGCGGTCTGCGGACGTACGGATGTTTCAAATCCCGAACTTACATTCAGATACTGCTCCAAATGTAACGGCAACTACGAATACTGCAATGAGCATCTTTTTACGCACAAACATATTGAATAGTTTTCATTTCAGAGGTAATAAATGGACGAGAAAAAGCAATTCATTGCTCAGATGGATAAACTCATCAAAAAAGGCAGAGAGAATAACAACTGTGTTTCCAAAGCCGAAGTTGATGAATATTTTAAGGATATCGATTTAAACGAAGAGAAGAAACAGCTTATCTACAATTTCCTTTATGACGCCAAGATAGGAGTTGATGAGCCTTTTGATTTAGACGAAATTCTTGGCGAGGAAGATACCGATTTTCTGCAGATGTATATCGATGAACTTGAAAGCATCAAAAAATCAACGCAGAAAGAAAAATATGAAATTCTTAAAGGTTTCGTTTCCGGAGATTCTTCTTTAAAAGACAGACTTATTGAAAGTTATCTCTGGGATGTTGTCGAGACTGCAAAGTTATATACCGGTTCGGGAGTTACGATCGAGGATCTGATAGGCGAGGGAAACGTTGCTCTTGCCGTTATAGTCGATTCGCTTGATTTTCAGACGGATGTAAAAGAACTCGACAGATTCATATCCGACTGTATCATGTCTGCCATGGAAGAGCTTCTTTACGAAGACAATAATGAGATTGGAAAGAGTAATACATGGGCTGAGAATGCCAACGAAGTTCTTGACAAAGCGAAAGAACTTGCTCAGACTCTCGGAAGAAACGTAAGTATTAAAGAACTCTGTTCGTTCGGCGACTTTGAGGAAGAATTCATAAGAGAAGTTCTTACGATAACCGGCGGAATAGAAATAATAGACGAAAACTGATTTGGATTTTTATTATGGAAATGTTAAACAGAGAATTTAAAGCTGTTGTTCAGGACATGACTCATGTGTATCTGGGAGCTCAGATGACCGTAAAAGAGATGATGTCTTATGAAGATGTGCCTTTCAAGGTTAAGGCGATTTTCAACAAGTATTTCGGCTCTCACGAACAGACGGAAATGAAAGTGTGCGATCTGATGGGAAGTGTAGATTCGTCGGATTTCGCATACCAGGTCATAAAGCAGCTTAAGATCAAATTTAAAGTCGGAATTTATACGGTAAAAAGGAATTCGGAAGTTTACAAATCCAAAACTTTGTCTCCCGATGAATTCTATGAACTTTATGCCTCCGGCGAGAAGATCTTTGTCGAGGAAATAGTATTTAACAAACTTGCTTTGCTGGCTTTTTCGACTTGATAGAAATGTTGTGATATAATAAAATAATATCAGGGCAAACTTTTTGAAAGAAAAGGACGCAAAGTCGTAAGCCGTAACGGAAATTGTTCCAGGTAGTTAGACTGCAATCAGATTTATCTGGTTGCTTTTTTATTTTTTCAAAGGTCCCTTTACGGATGATTTCGGTCGCTTTTCGGGGGTTTGCATTTATATGTTTTGTTTTTCGATTGAAAGGGATAAAGGATTATTTGAAAACAAAACTACGCGAAAGACAGCTTCCCTTGTGTTTTACGCGTATCTTTGATATAATAAAATATCATATTTTGGGGTGAAGATATGGAATTAGAGCAGGATAATAAACCTACCGGCTATAAGAAGATAAGATACTTTCTTATAGTTGAAAATATATTGATAGTACTTGCATTTCTTTTGTTTGCTGTCGGATTTTACTATGTATTCTCGTTTGCGTCACTTACATGGTTTGCGGCAGCGTATTTCTCGATGGGAGCTGCTTTCTTCCTTTTCGGAATTACCATAGCTCTCAAGATGGTCAAAGCCTTTCAGCGTGACGATTTACCCGTATATTCAAACATGATTGAATCTGATGATGTGGATCCGGAAACCGGTCTGCCTTATTTTGATTCTTTTACGCGTACGGCCGAAACTCAGCTTACGTTATCGATGTCCGATGTTTATCTGGCTTCTTTTGAAATCGAAGGTCTCGAACACCTTCGTCACTTTGTCGGTTATCAGAAAGCAGCTGACACAATGGCTGAAATCGGCAACATTTTCAAAATGTATCAGAAGAGAATGGGAGAGAGATACGTTACTCTCGGATGTAAATCGGGCCATGAATTTGTTGTAATGACAAACGAAGTTGAATCCAGGGACATCCAGAATTATCTTCTTGATATAATGAACGGTATCAATGAAATAGTATTAAGACTTCCGACTACGGAGAACTTCAGCGTATACTGCGGTTACTGCTCATCACTACAGGGCAAGCATATCGAGGATATGATTCAGTTCACAAACTTTGCCGTAATGGAAGCAGCAATGTTCAAAAAGAGCGAACCTCATTATTTCTCAGCTGATGCTTTCAGACGTCAGGAATCCGAATATATCAAAGATGACAAGATTAGAAAGATCCTCGACGGCAATGAACTTCAGTATAATTTCCAGCCTATCGTTTCCGCCAAGACCGGTAAGATCTTCGCTTACGAAGCACTTATGCGTACCAACAAGGAAATCGGATTTTCACCCACCGACGTTCTTGAACTTGCGGAAAGACAGGACAGACTTTACGAAGTTGAACATTATACTTTCTTTAACGTAATAAAGATAATGAGCGAGAATGCAAAGATATTTGAGAACCGCAAGCTTTTCATCAATTCGATTCCCACTGTTATCATTAAGGAAAATGAGTTTAACGAGCTGCACAATATGTACAAAGAGGTTATGAAAAACCTTGTAATAGAGATTACCGAAAACGGAATGCAGTCCGAAGATTCCTGTGAAACGGTTCACAAGTATATGAAAAAATCAGGCTGTGAACTTGCACTTGACGACTATGGTACAGGTTATTCGAATGCGTCGACTCTTTTGAACAATTCACCTCATTACATTAAGATCGACCATTCCATTATCATGGGTATCGATACAGACTCTCGTAAGCAGCAGATCGTAAGCAATACTGTTTCATTCGGTAACAACCATGGTATGAAGATTCTTGCCGAAGGTGTTGAAACACCCGATGAACTTCAGATGGTCATTCAGCTCGGATGTCATCTTATCCAGGGCTTCTATACAGGAAGACCGGGCAAGGTTATTGCCGAAACCATCTCGGCCGATGTTGAAGAAGAGATTATGGCCATCAATCTCAAGCTTGCAAAACTTGCTCTTGAGAATAAGTCATATACACCCGGCAATTTCGAGACCATTTCTCTTATCAACCTTGCACTTGATTTCTATTCACAGATTATCGTTGAACAGCCTTCGGTTAATCTTGTCGGAATGAAGAC
The DNA here is from genome assembly GCA_024684055.1 of Lachnospiraceae bacterium. Classification (GTDB taxonomy): domain Bacteria; phylum Bacillota; class Clostridia; order Lachnospirales; family Lachnospiraceae; genus UBA3766. The sequence continues at coordinate 46,197 of JAIKXN010000239.1, forward strand.
CAAAAAAGAAGTCAATATGTGCATTAAGGTTCCCGACAATATCGAGACTGTTATCAACCTTAAAGACGTTAATATCAGAGGACGTGACAATGCCGTTATTGAAATCGGCGAAAACTCCTTTGTTACACTTGCTCTTGAAGGCAACAACATATTCTCGTACGAAGGTATCAAAGTACCTGCAACATCAAGGCTTAATATTACGGGTAAAGGCAATCTTACAATCAGAGTCGACCACAATAACGGTATCGGCATCGGCTCCGGTTCGGATGAAAAGATTCCTTACGGCGATATCTGCTTTGAAGGCACGGGAACACTCAGAATCGAAGCCAACTCCGACCAGGCGTTTGCAATCGGAGGATTCCTTTCGGATGAGAATTCAAGAATCAAGATTGATTCAGGTAATGTTGAGATTATCGTTAACGGTTCCAAGACGGTCGGCATAGGATCGATGAAAGGATTTACGCATATCACGGTCAACCAGTCACATGTGGCAATTTCTTCATCGGGTGCGGATGCGATCGGTATCGGTTCCATGGAAGGAAAGGTTGATATCAATATCAGTGCCGATGTTGAACTTGATGCATCGGGAAGCCGCGCTACCGGTATCGGTGTATTGCAGTACGGCAAGGGCAATGTAAATGTTATTTCAGGTTTCGTTTCCTGCAACGTTCATTCAATGAGCGGCATGGGTATCGGATCTCTGGACGGTGATATGGATATCAGAAGCTCGGCAGAGCAGATCTTCATTTATGTTGAAGGTTCTGAAGTCGGCGGTATCGGAACATATCACGGTTATGGCGTAACGAGGATAATGAACGGTGTTCATAAAGTTGTTCTTCTTGCAGCCAACCCTGTTTCGATGGGCGGTACAAAAGGCAAACTCGAGATTACCGGCGGTAACATATTCGCAGACCTTTCGAATTCGACCGATCCCGTTAACCAGTTTAATGTCCCGGTATTTAAGAAAGTTATCACGGATACCGAGCTTTATTCCAAGAAGATTGAGACTGAAGAAGGCTCTTATCAGTATATGGCCTCCCAGTCCAAACTGTTCGAGAATATTTATATCTATATTCCGAAATTCTGTAACGAACTTGATGCGAATGCGATTTAGTTCGGATTTTAAGATTGTGTTTTTAAGAATACTCGCTCGAAGTTTATCTTCGAGTGAGTAAATTGTTTTTATCAGAATAATGAAAATTTAAAAATTTCCGCTTTACAGGAGAATAATAATGTCAGTTGAAAATTTAAAAGAATACGAAATAATTGAACATAAGTTTCTTTCGGACATAAATACGGATGCGTATTATCTTAAGCACAAAAAGACAGGTGCGCGTGTTGTTATTATGCCCAACGATGAAGAAAACAAAGTTTTTTATATAGGATTCAGAACACCTCCGAAGGATTCGACGGGTGTTGCGCATATCGTTGAACATACCGTTCTTTGCGGTTCCGACAAATATCCCATTAAGGATCCGTTTGTTGAACTTTGCAAGGGAAGTCTCAATACATTTCTTAATGCGATGACTTATCCGGATAAGACTGTTTATCCCGTAGCAAGCTGTAATGATTTTGATTTTAAGAATTTAATGGATGTTTATCTTGATGCGGTTTTCCATCCGAATATTTACAAGGAAGAGAAGATATTTAAACAGGAAGGCTGGCATTATGATATGGCCGGCGCCGAAGATGACCTTAAGATAAACGGTGTTGTTTATTCTGAAATGAAAGGTGCGTTCTCCGATCCCGATGACATATTCGAAAGACAGATCATGAATTCGCTTTTCCCTGATACGCCTTACGGTGTTGAATCAGGCGGTGATCCCGATGTGATCCCTGAACTTACATACCGTGATTTTCTTGATTTCCATTCAAAGTATTATCATCCTTCAAACAGCTATATTTTCCTTTACGGAAACTGTGATATGACCGAGAGACTTGAGTATATTGATTCCGAATATCTTTCCAAATACGAAAAGATCGACAACGTCTCGGAGATCGTTTCTCAGAAGCCTTTTGACAAGGCAGTTGAAGTCGTAAGCGAATATCCCATTACAGAAAATGAGGATACAGAAGATAAGACATATCTTAATCTTACATACTGCATGGATGATTATTCAAACAAAGAACTTCCGATAGTATTAAGAGCGCTTGATTATGCTTTTTCAGGAAACCCTGCAGCTCCTTTGAGAAAAGCCATGCTTGATGCAGGAATCGGAGATGAATTCTATACTTCCTCGGATACCTCGATTAAACAGAATTGTTTCGGATTCTACGTTAAAGGCGCAAACGAAGAAGACAGGGATAAATTCCTTGAAATAATCGACAATGAAATTAAAAGAACCGTTAAGGAAGGTTTTGATAAAAAGACACTTCTTGCATTTCTTGTAAGGGAGGAGTTTAAATATCGCGAAGCGGATTTCGGAAGACTCCCCAAGGGACTTGCGTACGGTCTCGATCTTTTCGATGCCTGGCTTTATGATGATTCGATGCCTTTTTATCACATTGAAAGTCTGGATACTTACAAGTTCTTGAAAGATGCCGTTTCAACTGATTATTTTGAAAAAATTCTTGAAAAGTATTTCTTAAATAACAATCATAAAGTTATCTGTACGGGTGTTCCCGTTAAAGGCCTTACAATGAAAAAGGAAAAAGAACTTGCCGACAGATTAAAGAAGATCAAAGATTCTCTTTCGAAAGAAGAAATTGATAAGATCGTCAGGGATACCGAAGAATTAAAAAACTATCAGGAAAGCGAAGACAGAAAAGAAGACCTTGAAAAGATCAAACTTTTAAAGGTTTCGGATATTAAGAAAACGACAAGACCTGACAAAAACAAACTTTATGAAATAAACGGGATCAAATATTTGAAACAGGATATTTATACTTCCGGTATTGCGTATCTGACGCTTTCGTTTGATATTTCCGATATTCCCGTCGAACATTTAAGATTCGTTCCGCTGCTTTCGAGTTTCGCAGGCAGAATGGATACGGAAAATATGACTTACGGTGAAATTTCCAATGAGATCAAGATGTATACAGGCGGCTTTAATATTGGCCATACAAGCCAGAGAAATATTAAGACCGGAAAGATTGCTTCTTATCTTGAGATAAATACCAAATTCTTATATGAAAATAAGAAAAAAGTATTCGACATCATAAAAGAAATCATTCTTAACAGTAATTTCGATGATGATGACAAGATCAGAGAATATCTCAGCGAAATGCGTTCGCAGGGAGAGAGCATGCTGATATCCGCAGCTCATAATGTTGCTTTAACCAGAGCGGGTTCTTACTTTGATAAAAACTATGCACTTCAGGATTTATCCAGCGGAATTGAAGCGGTCAGACTTATCTCAAAACTTGATAAGGATTTCGATAATTCCATAGGACTGATTAAAGAAGAATTAAATGCGCTTGTAACGCTTATTTTCAGAAAAGATAAACTGTTTATCAATCTTGTTTCGCCTTTGGACAAACAGAATATTCTCGATGATGAACTTAAAGATTTTATCGATTCTCTTTTTGAAGGAAAGCCTTCCGATAAAGAGAGAGTGATTGAATTAAAAAAGGGTAACGAAGGATTTGTATTCCCGGGACAGGTCCAGTATGTGGCATGTATGGGCGAATATAAAACAAAAGGCTATTCATACACAGGTGCATTCAGTGTGTTAAAGACGATTCTCGGTTATGATTACCTTTGGAACAATGTTAGAGTAAAAGGCGGTGCTTACGGATGTTTTGCAAACTTCTCCATGCACGGAATATGTTCTCTTGTCTCTTACAGAGATCCGCACTTAAAAAATACTCTGAATATATTCAGAGGACTCGCTGAATTTGTCAGAAACTTTGAATGCAGCGACAGACAGATGAATCAGTTTATTATCGGTGCGATATCCGATCTGGATATGCCTCAGACGCCGGCAATGGAAGGAAAAGCCAATTACGTTTATTATATTGCGGGCGTAAGCGAAGCAGACAGACAGAAAATAAGAGATGAAATCCTTTCCTGCACGAAAGATGATATCAGGTCTCTTGCTGATCATATTGAAGCTGCATTTTCCGAAGAAAACATATGTGTTATCGGTTCGGAAGGTAAAATAAAAGAAAACAAAGAACTGTTCAACGAGATTAAAAATCTGGTATGACATCCTGTTCTGATTAAAATTTAAAAAATACCCATAAATATTTTTTTGTGGTTCGTATATTTATCAGAAATGAAAAATATCATTTATATGATACAGGAGGATGGATTATGAAAAAGAAAGATTTGTTTAAAAAACTGTGTGTTATAGCTTCTGTCATAGCTATGTCTGCATCATTGGCTGCATGCAGTAAATCGAATTCGGCATCTACTGCTTATGAATATGATTACAAAGACTATTCGGCCGGCGATACTCCCATGATGGCTGATGCAGCAGCACCCGCATATGAAGCCGACTATGATTATTATGATGAAGAGTACGCATCCGAAGATAATGGCGGATTCGGCGGTGACACAGGAAGCCAGCCCATAAACGAAACTCAGGCGAATGCTTCGGTAGCCAAGAACAGAAAACTCATCAAAACGGTAAATCTTACAATTGAAACCGTTAACTATGATGCAACTATCGCAGATCTTGAAAACAAGATTGCAGCTATCGGCGGATACATTGAAAATCAGTATTCATATAACGGAAGCGCTTACAATAATTCCCAAAAGAATAAGTATGCGACTATTACCGTAAGAATTCCCGATACAGCTCTTGATTCATTCGTCAAAGATGTTGCAGGCGTTGGTAATATCACTGAAAAAACTACTTCAACTCAGGATGTTACATTAAATTACGTTGATACCGAAAGCAAGAAAGAGATGTATCTTGCAGAGCAGGAAAGCCTTCTTGGATTACTTGAAAAAGCTGAAACGATCGAAGATATCACATATCTTACACAGAGACTTACAGAGATAAGATACAACATCGAATCCATGGAATCTTCTTTAAGAGTTTATGACGATCTTGTTGCTTATGCCACAGTCAATTTCACGATCAACGAAGTTCAGGTTCTCACACCTACCGTTGTAGTTGAAAAGACACCTGCAGAAGAGTTAAAAGAAGGATTTGAAAACAGCCTTTCGGATGTACTTATCGGAACAAGAGATTTCTTCATCAATCTTGTCATCAACCTTCCTTACATTATCCGCGGCCTTATCTGCCTTGCAATACCGGTTCTTATTATCTTTATCGTAATCAGAATCATTATTGTAACCGTTAAGAAAAAGAACGCTAAAAAGTCAAAGGATTTTACTGACAGGTTACACGAAGACAACATTCTTGAAAAAGCTGCCAAATCCGAAGACAAAAAAGAAGAAAAAGCAGAAGATAAAAAAGAAGAAAAAGCAGAAGATAAAAAAGAAACAAAATAGAAAATGATTTCGCAATATCGAAAATCGGAAAGTGTGAAAATGGAAAACAAAACAAAATCAGGATTTGTTTCGATAATAGGCAGACCGAATGTCGGAAAAAGTACTCTTATGAATAAGATCATCGGACAGAAAATTGCCATTACTTCGAGCAAACCGCAGACTACCAGAACCAGGATTTCCACGGTTTATACCAAAGGAAATACTCAGATGGTATTCGTGGATACACCGGGACTTCATAAAGCAAAAAACAAACTTGGCGAAAGCATGGTATCCACGGCAAAAAGAACTTTTAATGAATCGGATGTCTGCCTCTATCTTGTAGAGGCGGACACCTTTATAGGAGAGCAGGATGAAAACATCCTCTCTCTTTTGCGTACTGTCGATATTCCGATAATACTCGTTATAAACAAAACCGACAGGATAGACAAGGGTCAGGTTTTCAAGGTTATTGAAACATTTTCAAAAGTAATGGATTTCGCCGAGATCGTTCCATTATCGGCGAAAACGGGAAAGAATCTGGATACGCTTCTTGAAGTTATTGAGAAATATATTCCCGAAGGTCCTTTTTATTACGATCCCGAAACATTGACGGACCAGCCCGAAAGGCAGATCGTTTCGGAAATAATCCGCGAAAAATGTTTAAGATGCCTCGGAGATGAAATACCTCATGGCATCGCAGTAGTGATCGAAAGCATGAAGTTTTCAAAAAATATCGTCGATATCGAAGCCAGCATTATCTGCGAAAGAGATTCCCATAAGGGAATGATAATCGGTAAAGGTGCTTCGAAAATAAAAGAGATCGGAATGAAATCAAGGATCGATACTGAAAAACTTCTTGATAAAAAAGTTAATCTTCAGCTTTTTGTAAAGACGAAGGAAAACTGGCGCGATTCTGATTATCTGTTAAAGAATTTCGGACTTGTTTCTGAGGATGGCGATGAATAACAATTTGACGGAAAATCTTCTGACCGTTACCGGCATGGTTTTAAAACAGGAACCAAGCGGCGAATTTGACAGAAGAATAGTTATACTTACAAAAGAAAAAGGTAAAATATCTGTTTTTGCCAAAGGGGCGAGAAGACAGAATTCAATACTGTCGGCTGCAACAAACCCTTTTGCTTTTGGAAGATTTACTCTTTTTGTCGGACGCAGTGCTTATTCTTTAAGAGAAGTTTTTATCGATAATTATTTCGAAAATATGAGAAGCGATATAAGAATGGCATTTTACGGAATGTATTTTCTCGAGATAGCCGATTATTATTCAAGAGAAAATGCTGAAGATGCAGATCTTTTAAGGCTTCTTTTTCAGGGCGTGAGAGTACTTGAAAATCCCATTCATTCCCTAAAATTTGTTAAAGCTGTCTTTGAAATAAAAGCAATTCAGATAAACGGGGAACTTCCTCCCGTGGATGAAAGCAGATTTTCGCCGTCGGTTGTAAAAGCCGTTAAATTCATTACGGAGTCGCCCGTAAACAAAGTATTTTCTTTTAAACTTTCGGAAGAAAGCGAGAATGAACTGATAAGACTTGCAACGGAAATTTCGGATTATACTTTTGACAGAAAATTTACTTCGCTTGAACTGATCGATTAAATCTTTTAAACACTCTTGAATAAATGCTTTGACAATAAAATAACATATATGTATAATACTAAATGTTTTCTCGGTAAGAAAACATTTTTATTCTGCCTGAATACGCTTCAGGTTTAAGATGAAAAATTTATGTTTCGAATACGGATCATACGGAGGTCTTGATATGGAAAAATCAATGGATAAGATTGTTGCTTTGGCCAAGGGCAGAGGATTTATTTATCCCGGTTCCGAAATCTACGGCGGACTTGCCAATACATGGGATTACGGCAACCTTGGTGTTGAACTTAAGAATAATGTTAAAAAAGCATGGTGGCAGAAATTCGTTCAGGAAAATCCCTACAACGTAGGCGTTGACTGTGCTATTCTTATGAACCCTCAGACATGGGTTGCATCAGGACATCTCGGCGGTTTCTCCGATCCTTTGATGGATTGCAAGCAGTGCCATGAAAGATTCAGAGCAGACAAACTTATCGAAGATTTTGCAGCAGATAACAATATCACACTTCCAAAGCCCATAGATGCATTTTCACAGGATGAAATGATGGCTTTCATTAAAGACAATGCCATTCCCTGTCCTACATGCGGAAAACATGATTTTACCGACATCAGACAGTTTAACCTTATGTTCAAGACATTCCAGGGCGTAACCGAAGATGCAAAAAATACCGTTTATTTAAGACCTGAAACAGCGCAGGGTATTTTCGTTAACTTTAAGAATGTTCAGAGAACTTCAAGAAAGAAAGTTCCTTTCGGTATCGGCCAGATCGGTAAATCATTCAGAAACGAGATCACACCCGGCAACTTTACTTTCAGAACAAGAGAGTTTGAACAGATGGAACTTGAATTCTTCTGCAAGCCCGGAACAGATCTTGAGTGGTTCCGATACTGGAGAGGTTTCTGCCGTGACTGGTTATTGAGCCTCGGCATTAAGGAAGATGAAATGAGACTTCGTGACCATAATCCCGAAGAACTCTGCTTCTACTCAAAGGGTACTACCGATATTGAATTCCTGTTCCCGTTCGGCTGGGGAGAACTCTGGGGTATCGCTGACAGAACCGATTATGACCTTACACAGCATCAGGATGTTTCAAAGCAGGATATGTCTTACTTTGACGATGAAACAAATGAGAAATACATTCCCTATGTAGTAGAGCCTTCACTCGGATGCGACAGAGTCGTACTTGCATTCCTTTGTGCAGCTTACGATGAAGAAAACCTCGGAACAGAGGACAAGCCCGATATGAGAACTGTTATGCGTTTCCATCCCGCACTTGCTCCCGTTAAGATCGGTATCCTTCCTTTATCAAAGAAACTTAACGAAGGCGCTGAAAAGATTTACGCAGAGCTTTCAAAGAAATACAACTGCGAATTCGATGACAGAGGAAACATCGGAAAGAGATACAGAAGACAGGATGAAATCGGAACTCCTTTCTGCATCACTTACGATTTTGATTCCGAAACAGATAACTGTGTAACAGTAAGATTCAGAGATTCGATGGAACAGGAAAGAGTTGCGATCAAAGATCTTCAGGCTTATTTCTCAGATAAATTCGATTTCTGATCATAAAAAAGTTTTGAACATCCCTCATTTGCGAAAACAAGTGAGGGGTGCTTATGTTTAGTGTGAAAGGGAAAATGAATGAAAAAGAACAGATTAACTGTTATGGTCGGTATGATCATGATAGCTTTATCACTCGCCGCATGCAGCAAGTCAAACGGGAAAACAACTGCAGACAGCGGGAATAATTCTTCGAATCCGTCAGGGGAATCTGCGATCGTAGTCGATCCCGGTACGGAAAAGAAAGAAGTAAAAGAATACAACACTCTTGAAGAGTTTTTCCTTGATGAGGACAATGCGGACAATACTGATTTAATGATCGATAAATCCCAGTATGAAGGGATTTTTTCGGATATCAAAGTTTCTGTTGAAGAAAACAGAATAATATACGAATATTTCTATACGGATTTTATTGATGACGAAACTGCAGAGTCGTTAAAGAATACCGCTGAGTCTACAAAAGATTCTCTTTTTGCTTCTTTAAGAAAAGCGGTGAATACAAAAGAACTAATGGAAATAGAATTTATATATTACAATTCCAACGGTTCTCTTGCAACCGATTTTGTTCTTTCGGAAAGTGAAAAAACAGATAAACCTGTTTTCTCATCCAATGCAAAAGAGGGTTCGATTCAGTATCTTTATGAATCATCATACGGCCCCGATTACTGGAAGAGCGTACGTGAAAACGTACTTAATCAGACATCGGAAATTTATAGCGACATCATCATTGAGAATAATGATAACAACATAAAATATACTTTTATGTTTAAGGATAATAACGGCAGCGTTCAGGAAGAACTTGAAGCCGAATTCAATGATGATTACAAGAAAAAGCTGATCGACACTTACAAAAATCCGTTTGGATTTGAAGATACGATTTATGTCGAATATATTTATATGAATCCCGACGGAAGCGTAGCTGCGGATATCAAATTTGAAGGTTAAAATTCGCCTTAAATATTTTTATAGCGTTATAACTTTTCTTATGATATAATATTAGCGCGTTAAATTCATATTGAGGGAAATATATTTTTTCCGTTTACCGGGGAAAATATTTCTTATATATAATAACGAAGGACGATTAAAACCGTTCTTAGTTATTTTTGCCGTTTACGAAAGTATTAAAAAATATGTTTCAAAGGAGGAACAAATCTTTATGGCAAAGAAATGGGTTTATTTATTCAAAGAAGGCAGTGCTGACATGCGTAATCTTCTTGGCGGCAAGGGTGCAAACCTGGCTGAGATGACAAACATCGGATTGCCTGTGCCTCAGGGCTTCACTATCACAACAGAGGCTTGTACACAGTATTATGAAGATGGAAGAGAGATTAATGCTGAGATCAGATCTCAGATTGATGAGTATATTGTAAAGATGGAAGAGATTACCTGCAAGAAATTCGGTGACAAGGAAAATCCTTTACTTGTTTCCGTACGTTCAGGTGCAAGAGCATCAATGCCCGGTATGATGGATACGATTCTTAACCTTGGTCTTAACGAAGATGTTGTTGCAGTTATTGCAGAGAAATCAAACAATCCCCGTTGGGCATGGGACTGCTACAGAAGATTCATCCAGATGTATTCAGATGTAGTTATGGAAGTTGGTAAGAAATACTTTGAAGAACTTATCGATACCATGAAAGAGAAGAAGGGTGTTAAGCAGGACGTTGAACTTACTGCTGACGATCTTAAGGAACTTGCAAATCAGTTCAAGGCTGAATACAAGTCAAAGATCGGTTCTGATTTCCCTACAGATCCCAAGGAGCAGTTATACGGTGCGATCAAAGCTGTATTCCGTTCATGGGACAACCCCAGAGCAAACGTATACAGAAGAGACAATGATATCCCTTATTCATGGGGAACAGCCGTTAACGTTCAGTCAATGGCTTTCGGTAACATGGGCGATGACTGCGGTACCGGTGTTGCATTCACAAGAGACCCGGCTACAGGAAACAAAGGTCTTTTCGGTGAGTTCCTTACAAACGCACAGGGTGAAGACGTTGTTGCAGGTGTAAGAACACCCATGAAGATAGCTGAAATGGAACAGAAATTCCCTGAAGCTTTTGCACAGTTCAAAGACGTCTGCAAGACACTTGAAACACATTACAGAGATATGCAGGATATGGAGTTCACTGTTGAACACGGCAAACTCTACATGCTTCAGACCAGAAACGGTAAGAGAACAGCTCAGGCTGCATTAAAGATCGCATGCGATCTCGTTGATGAAGGAATGAGAACAGAAGAAGAAGCAGTTGCAATGATCGATCCCCGTAACCTTGATACACTTCTTCATCCTCAGTTTGACCAGGCTGCACTTAAGGCTGCAACTCCTTCGGGAAAAGGTCTTGGTGCTTCACCCGGAGCAGCTTGCGGACGTATCGTATTCTCGGCAGAAGATGCTGAAGAATGGGCTGCAAAGGGCGAAAAGGTTGTTCTCGTAAGACTTGAGACATCACCTGAAGATATTACAGGTATGAAGGCTGCTCAGGGTATCCTTACAGTTCGTGGCGGTATGACATCTCACGCTGCAGTAGTTGCACGTGGTATGGGTACATGCTGTGTATCCGGATGCGGTGAGATTGCAATGGACGAAGCCAACAAGAAGTTTACTCTTGCCGGCAAGGAATATCATGAAGGCGACTGGTTATCGATCGACGGTACAACCGGTAACATTTATGACGGAAAGATCGCTACAGTCGATGCAAAGATCGCAGGCGAATTCGGACGCGTAATGGCATGGGCTGATAAATACAGAAGACTTAAAGTTCGTACAAATGCAGATACTCCTGCAGATGCAAAAAAGGCAAGAGAACTCGGTGCAGAAGGTATCGGACTTTGCCGTACAGAGCATATGTTCTTTGAAGAATCAAGAATCGCTGCATTCAGAGAGATGATCTGTTCTGATACAGTAGAAGAAAGAGAAGCTGCTCTTGAGAAGATTCTTCCTTATCAGCAGGATGACTTTGAAAAACTTTATGAAGCCCTTGAAGGCTGTCCTGTTACCATCAGATTCCTTGATCCGCCTCTTCATGAGTTCGTTCCCACAGAAGAAGCTGACATCAAGAAACTTGCATATGCACAGGGCAAGAGCGTAGAGCAGATTAAAGAATACATCGATTCACTTCATGAATTCAACCCCATGATGGGTCACAGAGGATGCCGTCTTGCAGTTACATATCCTGAAATTGCAAAGATGCAGACAAAGGCTGTTATCAGAGCTGCAATCAAAGTAGCAAAGAATCATTCCGACTGGAATGTTAAGCCTGAAATCATGATTCCTCTTGTATGTGATGTTAAGGAATTAAAGGTTGTCAAGAAGATCGTTGTTGAGACAGCAGATGCAGAAATTGCTGCAGCAGGCGTTAAGCTTGATTATGAAGTCGGTACAATGATAGAAATCCCCAGAGCAGCACTTACTGCTGACGAGATCGCATCAGAAGCTGATTTCTTCTGCTTCGGTACAAACGACTTAACACAGATGACATTCGGCTTCTCGAGAGACGATGCAGGTAAGTTCCTTGAAGCTTACTATGATACAAAGATCTTTGAGAACGATCCTTTTGCAAAGCTCGATCAGACCGGTGTCGGCAAGCTTATGGAAATGGCTATCAAACTTGGAAAGCCTGTTAATCCCAACCTTCACATCGGTATCTGCGGTGAACACGGCGGCGATCCTCAGTCAGTAGAATTCTGCAATAAGATTGGACTTGATTATGTATCATGTTCACCTTTTAGAGTTCCCATCGCAAGACTTGCTGCTGCACAGGCTGCAATCGCTAACAAATAATATAAATTTATTTCTAACATTTTTATAAATTTTGTGGACTCTTTTTACATAAAAGTTTAGAATGTTTTATATATTAACATACACTTCGTAAAAAATAGGAGGAATTGAAGTTATGGCTGATGAAAAGAAAACTACTGCAGCTAAGAAACCTGCAGCAAAGAAAACAGCGGAGAAGAAAGCAGCTCCCGCTAAGACAGTAGCAAAGAAGACAGAAGCAAAGAAGGCAGCTCCCGCAAAGAAGGCAGCTACAACAGCAAAGAAGGCAGCTCCTGCTAAAAAGGCAGCTACAACAGCAAAGAAGGCAGCTCCTGCAGCAAAGAAAGCTACAACTAAGAAGGCAGTTGCAAAGAAACCCGTTAAGAAACTTGGAAAGATTATTTTCGAATTCGACGGTCAGAAAATCGATTATAAGGCTATTGAAAAGAAAGCTGCAAAGCTTGGCGGAGATGTATATGTTGTTGCATCCGAGAAGAAAATCTTTGATGCAGAAGGTAAGTCTGTAGATTTATTCTAATTAATATCAAAGACTAAAAATGAGTGAAAAATACCCTTGGTTTTTACTGAGGGTATTTTTTTTTGGACACTGATTTTTCTAATTATGATAAATATGTATATCAAAAAATCAGAAGTTTGAAAGGAATGTTTGCTTTATAATGAGTAAGTGTACAATAACTGACAAATATTTAAAATTACTAAATGAATACTGGTAAAATGCCGATATAATATTTATATATTTTTGTAAAAATACTTTTAAGGGGAAATTTATGGATTGCACAAAGATAATAGATCAGTTTCCGGGTATTTATTGTGTACTGTCATTACGAAAGAACAAAGATGGAGAAGAGTTTGTTGCAATAACTGCAGCAAATAAAAGGTATCTTGCTTCGGTAGGCAAAGAAAATGAGGAGTTTGTACCGAACTTACCCTACACTGACTATATTGCTCCGGATCCGAATTTTGAATCAATGGTTAAAAGATGTATCAGCACAAAGAAAGTTGTCATCAGTATGTCAATGCCGAGCGTTATAAGGCATGGCTTGATCTTTACATGATTCCCATGGGATGCGACGAGGAAGGCAATCCGTACTGTCTTTTTACTTATGAGATGACTCCGAAAGCTGATTCCGACAAGCTTGTAGATATATCGGCACAGATAGCTTCAATGGATATAAGGAATGGTCTTCATATTGCTGATTCAAATATGTATAAAGACAAAGAGGAATATTATAAAAAGAATCCTTTTTTTAGACAGAAGATTAAGGTGAAAACACAATATATGAGTGATAATAATTTAGACTTCAAGAAGGTTGATCTTAGCGACAAAAATATTTTGATCCCTTTCTTCAGAAAATACGGCGGATCATCGTGTCAGTATTCCATTTATCTGATGACTGGACTTTCAATGAAGTACGGGGACGAATATGCAATCGTTGATGATGTACTTTTTATTCACAGAAGCAATCTGGATAATGAAAATACCAGAGTATATCTTGCACCGATAGGAGATTTTAAAGGGGATCCGGGGCATTATATCGATATGCTTTTTTCGGATGCGAAATTACATGAATCCAAATTATCTTTTTCTCTTGTAAATGAAGAGTTTAAAAATATTCTTGAAGAAACTTATCCCGATGTTTATTCTTTTAAGAAAAACAGAGATTACTCGGAATATGTTTATTTAAAGGAGGATCTTTCAGTTTTAAGCGGACGTGCTCTTGCACCGAAAAGAAATCGTGTACGTGCGTTTTATTCGACTTATTCCGGAAATGTCAAAATAGAAGATATAAACAACAATAATATATCGGATGTTTATCAGTTCCAGAAACAGTGGATCGAAGATCGTTTTAAAGAAGGGTATGACGAAATGCTTGATCGGGAGAATGAAGCGATCAAATTCTACCTTGCGCATTATAACGAACTTGAATTCAAAGGAATCGTTGTTTATATAAAAGGTACTGTTGTCGGGTATGCCGCGGGCGTCTCCTTAAACGAGGAATGCATGGATGAAGTGATCGAAAAAGGCAGAAAAGACATTACGGGAATTTATCAGCTTCTCTGCAATGAATTCGCACTTATCTGCTGTAATGGATACAAATATATCAACCGCGAAGAAGACCTTGGAGTTGAAGGATTAAGACGCGCCAAGGAGTCCTATAAACCATACAGAATGATTGACAAATACAGCGCCGAAATAAAAGAACAGTAAATGTACGGAATGATTGACAAATACAGCACTGAAATAAAAGGATCATAAAATTCACAGAATGATTGATATATACAGTGCCGAAATAAAAGAAAAATAATTGGGAGAAAGAAGTGTTATCTGCGATATTAAAGAAAGAAGACTGTGCCAAATGCAGATTCTGCTGCTCGTTCAGAAGACAGTCTTTGTGGGAGACCCCGATATTTACTGCTGAAAATATTACAGTAATTAAAAATGATAAAGATAAAAATTCAGAATGTCTGATTCAGAATGACGGAACTGATTTTGCAAGATACGATCTGTCCGGATCATATATATCCGACGATTCCGATGAAGAAGTTAAATGTCCGTATCTTGGTGATAAAGGCTGCGTTCTTGATGATGAACAAAAACCGTGGGATTGTAAAATCTGGCCGTTAAGAGTAATGAAAATGAAGGACGGATCTTTGGTTATAGCACTGACACCGACGTGCCCTGAAATAAATAAGCTTGATCTTGAGACGGTAAAAACTTTTGTTAAAGATAATTTGAGTCCGGATTTATTTGAATATGCCAAAGGTCATTCTTGTCTTATAAAAGATTACAGGGAAGGTTTTCCTGTGATCGATAAAGCCGAATAGCAAAGACTTTATCTTAAAATTGGAGGAGTACATATGAATAAAGAGAGAAGGAATATGGATCATGCTCTAAAGGATATATATAAATCCAAGAGTTTTCCGAAGAGTGCGTATTTTCTTTTTATTTTGATATATTTTATATCTTTATATTGTACAACATCAGCTGCAAAAAGCTCGAATTCGTTTAATTTATTTAATGTTTCGGTACCGTTCATGGTACTTACAGGTGTTTTTTCATCTGTATCCAATGTATGTGTAATTCTTCTTGTTGTATATTACAAAAAAGTCGGCTATATTACCGGCATGATCATTTGTATTATGCAGCTGCCGATGATGTGCGTTCATTTTTTTGTACAGCATAATCCAAATGCGATTCCCGGTTTATTTTCCGGCCTGTTTATTATTTTTTCAATTTCCATGGTTTTTATTTACAACCTGAAAATGAATTCATATCAGGAGAAGATCCGCAATCAGGCTCTTTTGGATACTCTTACGGGGCTTCCGAACAGATTTGCATGCGGTGAAATTTTAAAAAGATTTATTCGCAGGGGTGTTAAATTCACTCTTGTTTCTATCGATCTTAATAACTTTAAGAGTATTAACGATTCGATGGGACATAAAGTCGGAAACGAAGTTCTTGTTGAAATATCCAAAAGATGGAAAGAAGTAGCGGATAACTGGAAATCGGGTACCGTTGATTTTATCGGAAGACTCGGCGGCGATGAATTCATACTGGTCATTCGCGAATATGAAAATCAGGAACAGGTTTTAAAAACGATCGAGTATTACAGGAATGAACTTGAAAAGGTAATACATATCAATGACAACGAGTATTATATTACGGCATGCTTCGGTTATTCCGAATATCCGACGGATGCCGACAATGATATTTCACTGGTTTCGTATGCCGATGCAGCAATGCATGAGGTCAAGAAAAAAAGAAACAATGCTGTTTCGATTCTTCGTTTTACTCACGATCTTACAGAGGCCGATCAGTCTCTTGAAATTGAAAGAATAATCAGAAATGCAATCGAAACCGGCGATCTTTTCTATAATCTTCAGCCGCAGTTTGACATGGATCACAAACTTCGCGGCTTTGAAGTTCTCGCACGTATGGTGGACGGCGAAGGAAAGCCCGTAAGCCCGGGAGTGTTTATTCCCGTTGCTGAAAATACAGGTATTATTGATAAAGTAGATTTATATGTATTTAAAAATGCCGCGATTTTCTTTGGCAAACTTATAGGTAAAACTTCCGATAAGATTACTTTAAGCATAAATATTTCCGTAAAGCATCTTATGAAGAATGATTTTATCGAGGAGATAAAAGGAGTTCTTGAAGAAAGCAAAGTTCCTGCAGATCAGCTTGAGATCGAAATAACCGAATCGATCATGATCGAATCTGCGGACAAGGCACTTGATCGGATTAAAGAACTTAAGAAAATGGGAATTAAAGTTGCCATCGATGATTTCGGTACCGGATATTCTTCATTAAGTTATCTTAATACGCTGCCTTCGGATCTTTTAAAGATCGATAAATCTTTTATAGATGAACTCACAGCCGAAAAATCATCCAAGAATTATGTTGCTGCGATCGTTTCTCTCGGACATTCGCTCAATCTCGAAGTCATTTCCGAAGGTGTTGAGACAGAAGAACAGCTTGAAGCGTTAAAGAGTGTAGGCTGTGATTATATTCAGGGATTCATCTGGGGAAAACCTTTAGCGCCCCAAGAGGCTGCCGAATTCGTATCCTGATAAAGCAAAAATTTAACTTTTCTGTAGAAACTATTTTTTTTGGTGGTATAATAGAAAAGTCCGTTTGGATATTGAAATAATTGAAAGGTGTCGTTTATCGGCAGATCAGGTGATTTTTAAGTGATTCAATCCAGAACTCATAACTGCAATCAGTTAAGAATTGAAAATGTCGGCGAGAAAGTTACTCTTGTTGGATGGTATGAAAATATCCGTCGTGTCAGCAAGAATCTCGGCTTTGTCGTTTTGAGAGACTTTTACGGAACAACACAGATAGTTCCCGAAACCGAAGAGATGATGGAAAAGTTTTTAAGCGTAAACTGCGAATCAACTCTTTTGGTTGAAGGTGAAGTCAGAGAACGTTCCAATAAGAATAATAAGATTGATACGGGTGATATCGAAGTGGTCCCCACAAAGGTTGAAGTGCTCGGTAAGTGTATCTATAACGAACTTCCTTTTGAGATCAATCATTCCAAGGAATCCGATGAGAATACAAGACTTAAATACAGATATCTTGATTTAAGAAATCCCGAAGTTAAAAAGAAAATTGTGATGAGAAGCAAAATTGTTGCCGATCTTCGTGCTTCAATGATGGCTCATGATTTCCTTGAGATCACAACACCCATTCTTACCGCATCAAGTCCTGAAGGCGCCCGAGATTATCTTGTTCCTTCAAGAAATCATCACGGAAAATTCTATGCGCTACCTCAGGCTCCTCAGCAGTTCAAACAGATTCTCATGGCTTCGGGTTTTGACAGATATTTCCAAATCGCGCCCTGCTTCAGAGATGAGGATGCGAGAGCGGACAGATCTCCCGGAGAGTTCTATCAGCTTGACATGGAAATGGCTTTTGCTTCACAGGAAGATGTTTTTGCGGTTATTGAGGACGTGCTTCCTCCCGTATTTGAAAAATACGGTATTTACAATACTGCATCAAAGGCTCCTTTTAAGAGAATCGGTTACAACGAAGCAATGGAAACATACGGTTCGGACAAGCCCGATCTTCGTATCAAACTTACTGCAAAAGATGTAACATCCCTTATGGGTAATTGCGGATTTGATGCATTCAAGGATAATGAGATCAAAGCAGTTGTCATCAATGATTTCACGAAGACCAGAAAAGAAATTGACGCTTTATGCGATAAAGTTTTTGTTACAACCAATAACAAGACATTCTGGTTTAAGATTGATGAAAACCTTAATCTTGTCGGCGGAATTTCTAAATTCCTTGAAGCTGACAAGGATAAAGTTATTTCCGAACTCGGACTTAAAGCAGGTGATTTTGTGGCTGTAGCCGCAGGGAAGAAGAGAGTGGCACAGAAAACGATCGGTGCCGTTATCAAAACTTTCGGTGCTGCATGCGATAACTGCATTGACAGAGAAAGATATGAATTCTGCTGGATAGTTGATTTCCCCATGTATGAGATCGGAGAAGAATCCGGAGAGATAGAATTCTGCCACAACCCGTTCTCCATGCCTCAGGGCGGAATGAATGCACTTTTAAATGAAGATCCTTTATCCATAAATGCATATCAGTATGACCTTGTATGTAACGGTATTGAGCTTTCGTCAGGTGCAGTACGTAATCATGACCCCGAAATCATGGTTAAGGCTTTTGAAATCGTAGGTCTTGGAGAAGATGATGTTAAAGCCAAATTCCCTGCAATGTATAATGCTTTCTGTTACGGTGCTCCGCCGCATGCAGGCATTGCGCCCGGTGTGGACAGAATGATTATGCTTCTTACGGGCGATGAGACGATCAGAGAGATCATTCCTTTCCCTATGAACAAGAATGCACAGGATGTAATGATGGGCGCTCCTTCTTATGTTGAGGACAGACAGTTAAAGGAATTAAAGATCGCTGTTGTTGAAGACAAAAAAGAAGAAAAATAACCTGATTTACGCTAAAAACTAAAAGAATGATATCAAATTTACACATAGAAGACAGGTCCGCTTTTGCGGGCTTGTTTTTTGTTTTATCTGATACTATTATAAATTTGAATAAAATGATCATTATCCGAAGGTTTTGTTTATGAAAAAATACATGGATATATATGAAAGACTGAAAAAAGATATTACAGACGGTGTATATAAGACAGGGAGCAGACTTCCGTCGAAAAGGCTTTTGTGCGAACAGTTCGGGACAAGTGTCATTACTGTTGAGCATGCATATGACCTGCTTATTGATGAAGGATATGTGAATGCAGTCGAAAAGCGCGGTTATTTCGTAATTTATGATTCCATGGATTTTTTCAGTAATGACAGAAAAGGTTCATACTCCGATGTGTTTTATGATCGATCGGAATTTGAAAACTACTTCGAAAATCAGACTGATAATGAATATAACGGGATCTCTTTTGATCTTTACTCAAAAACCGTCAGAAAAGTAATTAACATTTATCAGGAGGATATATTAAAAAAATCTCCGCCGTTTGGAAATACCGAACTTAGAGTAACGCTCAGTGATTATCTGTTAAGAAGCAGAGGGATCAGGGTTTCGCCCGAAAACATTATGATAGGCGCCGGCGCTGAATATCTTTATTCTGTTATTGTAAAGGTTATCGGAAATGATAAAACATACGGTGTGGAAACTCCGGGTTACGGAAAGATCAAAGAAGTGTATGAGAATGAAAGAGCCGGGACGGATATGCTTTTGCTCGGAAAAAACGGAATTAAAAGTTCCGAACTTCAAAGGACAAAGGCCGATGTTCTTCATGTGACGCCTTACAGAAGTTATCCCACCGGTGTTATTGCAACGGCCGGTAAAAAAACGGAATATATAAACTGGAGTGCAAAAAAAGACGGAATTATTATCGAAGATGATTTCGAATCCGAGTTTTCGCCTTCGATAAAGGCTGTTGACACGCTCTTTTCGATGGATAACGAAGGAAGAGTGATATATGTGAATACTTTTACAAGAACGATAGCTCCGTCAGTAAGGATCGCTTATATGATAATTCCTGACAGACTCCTTAAGCTTTTTAAGGAAAAAACTTCTTTTATTTCATGTCCGGTGCCTACAATGGAGCAGTTATTTGTTGCACAGCTCATTGAAAGCGGGGATTTTGAAAGGCATATAAACCGCGTAAGAAGGTTTCTGAGAAACAAAAAAGGCAAATAGGCAAAAGGATAACAAAGAAAAGCAGTTTCCAAACCGAAAATAATTTTTTCTGAACTATATTGCTATTAAAAAAATAAAAAAACATATATAATATATTTTGAATAAATGATATAGAATAAAGTTTACAAATTAATACACACGATTTTTTCGTTTTTTATGTAGTATATGAAAGGGGAATAGTATGGTGCATGATTCGAAAAAAAGCGAGGGATTCAAGAAGTTTATTAAACCTGTTTTATTTTATTTGCTTTTTGTTTTGGTCAACATTGGTCTTAACAGACTTGTAGGCCTTTTGGGACTGCCGTTGTTTCTCGATAATATCGGAACACTTCTGGCTGCTATCCTCGGCGGATATCTGCCCGGTATCATTGTAGGTTATTCATCGAATATTTTCAATTCGATCGCAGAACCCGCAAATGCCTATTATGCCGTATTCAGTGTGCTTATCGGTGTGACAGGAAGATATTTTTATGACAGGGGATTTTTTGACAAGTTTTACAAGGCTCTTGTTACGATTCCTGTGTTTGCGTTTATAGGCGGATTTTTGGGTTCGCTGTTAACGTATTTCATGTATGGTTTCGGAATGGGAGAAGGGATTTCTGCTCCTTTTGCGTACAAACTTCTTGAGGGCGGACATCTTAACGTTTTCTGGGCACAGATGATAAGCGATGTCTCGATAGACCTTATCGATAAGACAATTACGGTTCTTATAGTTTTTATAATAATTAAGGTTGTTCCGGATAAATTTGCATCCATGCTTGCTCTTGTTAACTGGAAACAGAGACCTCTGAACAAAGAGGAGATCAAAGCATGCGAAAAGACCGAAATACGTAAAGCGCCTCTTAGAACCAGAATTATTCTGATCATAGGTTCCACCATGGTTTTCGTAGCTTTGGTAACGACTTTGATCAGTTATCTTTTATATCAGAATTTCGCGATAGGGCAGTTTACAAATACTGCAAGAAATGTTGCGACACTTGTTTCGGCTTGCGTTGACGGTGACAGAGTAGATGATTATTTTGAGGAAGGACCTGTTTCGACGGATTATACCGATACTCTGAATAAACTCTATAAGGTATACAGAAGTTCCGATAATATAGAGTACATTTATGTTTATAAGATACTTCCTGACGGATGTCATGTTGTATTCGACCTTGATACGGAAGAAACCGAAGGCGGAAAACTCGGAGATTTCGTTCCTTTTGATGAAGCTTTTTCGGATTACATTCCTGCACTTTTATCAGGAAATGAAATCGAACCCGTAATTTCGAATGACACATTCGGATGGCTTCTTACATATTACGAGCCGATCTACAATTCAAATCATAAATGTGTGGCTTACGCATGTGCGGATATCAACATGAAGGAAGTCGCTTCGAACGGTATCAGTTTCCTTGCGAAAGTGCTTTCCTTATTCCTTGGATTCTTTATTATGATCCTGGTATTCTGTATGTGGCATATGCAGTACCATCTGACATTTCCCATCGATGCCATGACATTTGTTGCGCAGAACTTTGCTTACAGCAGTGAAGAAGCACTGGAAGATGGCGTGGACAGACTAAACGATCTGGATATTTCCACCGGTGATGAAATCGAAAAGCTTTATGAATCGCTTTCGAAAACATTCGGCGAAACTGTCGGTTATTTTGAAGAAGTAAAGAATAAGAGCGAAGAGATCGCCAAAATGCAGAACGGTCTTATCTATATCATGGCGGATCTTGTAGAAAGCCGTGACAAGAGTACGGGCGATCATATCAGGAAAACATCCGCTTATGTTGAACTGCTTTTGCGAAAATTAAAAGAAGGCGGATATTTTGCCGATGAACTTACGGACGAATATATTTATGAAGTATATAATTCGTCGCCGCTTCATGATGTCGGCAAAATAAAAGTTTCCGACCTTATACTTAATAAGCCCGGAAGACTTGATGACGATGAATTTGAACAGATGAAACAACATACAATCGAGGGCGAAAAGATCATCGAGAACGCCATGAAGATTTCGTCTACTACGGGATATCTTAATGAGGCCAAAAACATTGCCGCATATCATCATGAAAAATGGGACGGTTCAGGATATCCTTACGGATTAAAAGGAACAGACATACCTTTGTCGGCAAGGATCATGGCTGTATCCGATGTATTTGACGCACTTGTTTCACCCAGAGTTTACAAACCGCCCATGGACTTTGAAAAGGCCATGAGTATCATAACAGAGGGTTCCGGCAAACATTTCGATCCCGATATAGTAAAAGTATTTGCTGAAAATGCCGATGAAGTACGCAGAATTTCGGAAGAACATCTGAAACTTTACAGCTGATGCTTGAATAAAAAACTGTCGGTTTCGACACGGAGATTATATGGCTGATAAAGATCTTGTATTTAAAAAATCTTACAAATGTCCTATCTGTGATTCTAATTTTAAGAATCTTACTGTAAAACAGGGCAAAGCTTACAGGGAAAGCGTGGACTTTGACCTTAAAGTTAACTTCAGAAATATTGAACCGCTTAAATATGATATTATAATGTGTCCCGTTTGCGGTTACGGTGCTCTCGAAAGATATTTTGAAAGAGTTGCGCCGAGACAGAGAAAAGACATTATCGACAAGAAATGCCAGACTTATGTCGGTACCGATGATGACAAAGACGAATTAACATATGATGATGCGATCGAAAGATACAATAATGCTTTTGTCTGTTCTGAAATAAAGAATTCAAAAAACAGCGAGATCGGATTTATGTCACTGAAACTCGCGTGGCTTTACAGAGCTTACTCAAAATCACTTCCTCTCGAAGATGTAAAGAAAGAGGAGCTCTGGCAGAAGGAAAGAGAGCTGCTTTTTAAGGCCATGGATAATCTTGAAGTAGCAAGACTTAAGGAACAGAGCCCCATTTGCGGAATGGATGACGCGACGCTTGATATCCTCCTTGCGGGACTTTGCATCGAACTTGAAGAGATCGATACAGCGAGAAAATATATCAATTCCGCGATGATGAACAGAAATGTTTCCGTCGGCATCAGAAATAAAATATACGAATTCAAATCGACTCTTAAAAGAATAGAAGACGAGGCGCAGGCCGAAAACGAATAGTAATCCATTTAAAATATTTTAAGGTTTACATCGTTTCGGTTTTATGTTAATATAACTAACGTATGCGGACTAAATCTATGTAATTTGACACTCCGACTTATTACCTGGATTTGGCTTTAATTAATTATTTAAGGAGGAAGAAACATGATTTCCAAAGAAAAGAAACAGGCAGTTATTGCAGAATATGCTCGCAGCGAAGGTGATACAGGTTCACCTGAAGTACAGATCGCAGTTCTTACAGAAAGAATTCAGGAACTCACAGAGCATATGAAGAAGAATCCCAAGGATTTCCATTCCAACAGAGGTCTTCTTAAAATGGTAGGTCAGCGTCGTGGCTTACTTGCTTATCTTAAGAAAACAGATATCGAAAGATACCGTGTTCTTATTGAGAAACTTGGACTCAGAAAGTAATTTTAATGAGGCGGACAGTAATGTCCGCCTTCTTGTGTTACAAAAGAATAGTTTTTTTACAATTTAAAACTTATCTTAAAAAAATTGGATTCCGACGATGCAGTGTTTTTTAACCCGGAGTTACATATCGGAATTCGAACATGTTTATTCTGGCAGAAGATATTTCCGAAGCCACTGAAAGCATTATCAGGTCTGCCTGGCGGTGTTCTCAGTAGTTTCGGCGCTTCTGCCTTGAAAATGTAATAATACAAAAGTAAAGGAGAAACAAAATGGCATTTAAAACATTTAGTCTTGATCTTGCCGGACGTACTTTATCCGTAGATATCGGTAGAGTATCCGCACAGGCCAATGGCGCTGCATTTATGCATTACGGTGACACAACGGTTCTTTCCACAGCAACTGCTTCGGACAAGCCCCGTGACGGTGTTGATTTTTTCCCTCTTTCGGTAGAATACGAAGAGAAATTATACTCTGTAGGAAAGATTCCCGGAGGTTTCAACAAAAGAGAAGGAAAGGCTTCCGAGAATGCTATTCTTACAAGCCGTGTAATCGACCGTCCCATGAGACCTTTATTCCCCAAGGATTACAGAAATGACGTTACTTTAAACAACCTCGTAATGAGCGTTGATCCCGAGTGCCGTCCCGAGCTTGTAGCCATGCTCGGCTCAGCAATCGCTACATCGATTTCCGACATTCCTTTCTGCGGACCCTGTGCTACAACACAGATTGGTTTAGTTAACGGTGAATTCATTGTTAACCCTAACCAGGAACAGTGGAAGAACGGAGATATGCAGTTAACTGTTGCTTCTACAAGCGAGAAGGTTATCATGATCGAAGCCGGTGCAAACGAAGTTCCCGAAGCAAAGATGATCGAAGCTATCTATAAGGCTCACGAGATCAACCAGACGATCATTGCATGGATCAATCAGATCGTTGCTGAGGTAGGAAAGCCCAAGCATGAATATGAATCATGTGCTATTCCCGAAGAACTTTTCGCTAAAATGAAAGAGATCGTAACTCCCGAAGAAATGGAAGTTGCCGTATTTACAGATGAGAAGCAGAAGAGAGAAGAGAACATCAGAGTTATCACTGAGAAACTCGAAGAAGCTTTTGCTGAAAACGAAGAATGGCTTGCTATTTTAGGCGAAGCTATTTATCAGTATGAGAAGAAGACTGTAAGAAAGATGATCCTTAAAGATCACAAGCGTCCCGACGGTCGTGAGATCACACAGATTCGTCCTCTTGCAGCTGAAGTAGATATTATCCCCAGAGTTCACGGCTCTTCAATGTTCACCAGAGGACAGACACAGATCTGTGATGTATGTACACTTGCTCCTCTTTCAGAGGTTCAGAAGATTGACGGTCTTGATGACAACGAAACTTCCAAGAGATATATGCATCATTACAACTTCCCTGCATACTCTGTAGGTGAAACAAAAGTTTCAAGAGGACCGGGACGTCGTGAAATCGGTCACGGCGCTCTTGCTGAAAGAGCACTTATTCCCGTGCTTCCTTCAGAAGAAGAATTCCCTTATGCAATTCGTTGCGTATCCGAAACATTTGAATCAAACGGTTCAACATCAATGGCTTCCACATGTGCATCATGTATGTCACTTATGGCTGCCGGTGTTCCCATTAAGAAAATGGTTGCAGGTATTTCCTGCGGTCTTGTTACAGGTGAGACTGATGATGATTTCATCCTTCTTACAGATATCCAGGGACTCGAAGACTTCTTCGGCGATATGGACTTCAAGGTAACAGGTACAACAGACGGTATCACAGCAATCCAGATGGATATCAAGATTCACGGACTTACACGTCCCATTGTTGAAGGCGCTATCGCAAGATGCCGTGAAGCAAGACTTTTCATCATGGATAACTGCATGAAGAAAGCAATTGCAGAACCCAGAAAAGAAATCAGCAAATACGCTCCCAAGATCGTCCAGATTACTATCGATCCCGATAAGATCGGTGATGTTGTCGGACAGAAGGGTAAGACGATCAATGAGATCATCGCTCGTACAGGAGTTAAGATTGACATCACAGATGACGGCAAGGTTGCTGTTTGCGGAACAGATATTGATAAGATCAATGAAGCAATCAATATGATTAATACAATCGTAACAGATTACGAAGAAGGTCAGATCCTTAAGGGTGTTGTAGTTTCCATCAAGGAATTCGGTGCATTCGTTGAATTTGCTCCCGGCAAGGAAGGAATGGTTCATATTTCCAAGATTGCCAAGCAGAGAATCGAGCATGTTGAAGATGTACTTACACTTGGAGACAAGGTTACAGTTAAGTGCATGGGCAAAGACAAGATGGGAAGAATGAGCTTCTCGATTAAGGATGTCTAAAATTCATATTTAAAGACTGAAAGCTGCAGGTTATTCCTGCAGCTTTTTTAATGCTTGCTAAGTTTGGAAATCTCTTTTTTAGAACATAATCCTATGTTAAAATAAAAGCGTATTATCTTATACAAAATATAAGGCTTAACCCAATGTAAAGTTATAAGGGATTTATCCTTAATAAATTATTTGGGAATACAATATGGAAATTTGGAGGGCGATATATGAAGAGAGTATTTCTTATAGTTTTGGACAGCTTTGGAATCGGTGCAGAACCTGATGCTGATTTATTCGGTGATCTGGGTACCAATACAATTGCTTCGTGTGCAACGAGTCAGTATTTTAATATGCCCAATATGGCGAAACTCGGACTTTTTAATATAGATGGCGTAACAGTGGGTAACAAAGTCGATAAACCTTCGGCTCTTATAGCAAGAATGAGAGAAAAGTCCATGGGAAAGGATACGACCATCGGACATTGGGAAATAGCGGGAATGGTTTCTCCCAAACCGATGCCTACTTATCCTCACGGCTTTCCCAAAGAAGTTATTGACGAATTTGAGAAAAGAACAGGAAGAAAAGCTATTGTAAATGCTACATATTCCGGAACCAAAGTCATTAATGATTACGGTGATGAACATGTAAAAACAGGGGCATTGATAGTTTATACTTCAGCCGATTCCGTTTTTCAGATTGCAGCTCATGAAGAAGTTGTTCCTCTGGAAGAATTATACAGATACTGTAAGATAGCAAGAGAAATTCTTCAGGGAGAACATGGTGTCGGAAGAGTTATCGCAAGACCGTTCCTCGGTGAGAGCGGAAACTATTACAGAACTCCTCATCGTCACGATTTTTCACTTATTCCTCCCGGGGATACAATGCTTAATATTTTAAAGAATGCAGGTAAGGATGTTTTATCAGTTGGCAAGATATATGATATTTTCGCAGGAAGCGGCATTACTGATTATGTTTATACAGAATCCAATGAAGACGGAATAAATAAGACACTTAGTTGGATGGACAGAGACTTTAACGGTATCTGCTTTACCAATCTTGTTGATTTTGATATGCTCTACGGTCACAGAAGAGATGTTGACGGATATGCCAAAGCACTCGCTTATTTCGATGAAAGACTTCCTGAATTGCTTGGTAAACTCGGTGATGATGACTGTCTGATGATTACTGCAGATCATGGTTGTGATCCCGCGTATACCAAGACTACCGATCATACAAGAGAATATATTCCTTACATAGTATATGGAAAAGCAATTGAACCTGTAAACTTTGGCACTCGCGAAACCTTCGCTGATATTGGAGCAACTGTACTTAAATTACTTGATGTTGAAGGCAAACTCGACGGAGTATCTCTTATTTAACATAACTTACATTTTACGGAGATATTAAATGTTACGATTAAGACCATATAAGCCGCAGGATGCTAAATATATTATTTCCTGGCTTAAGGATGTAAATGTATTCGAATTATGGGGCGGTAAACTTTTCGGTAATTATCCCATAAACGAAGATATTATAAACAATAAATATTATAATAATAACGGTGATTGTGCCGAACCTGACAACTTTTATCCTTTTATTGCATTTGATGAAAGCGGCGTTGTCGGTCATTTCATTATGCGATATTTAAACGGAGACAATAAGCTTTTTAGATTTGGCTGGGTAATTGTTGATGATACGAAACGAGACCAAAAATACGGGCAGGAAATGCTCAAATTGGGTCTTAAATATGCTTTTGATGTTTTGAAAGCAGACAAGGTTAATCTCGGTGTTTACGAGAATAACCCTTTAGCGCTTAACTGTTATCTTAAAGCAGGTTTTCATGATTATGAAGGAGCGCCTGAAAAGTTCGATGAAGTGGATGGAGAAAAAGTTAAAATAATCGAACTGGAGATTTCGAAATCCGAATATTATTCTGATTAAATTATTGATGTTATGAAGATTTTATGTTGATATTATGAAGTTTTTTGTTGAGGAAAAGATATGTTTATAAACAGACTCAATCAACTTTATAAACCTAAAAGAATCCTTTTTTATGTCGAAGCCGGAAAGGAAGATATTTCTGCATTCGGTAAAGGTAAATCTATTAAAGAAATAGAACAGTATTCGAATAAATTCGGTGTATATGATTACCCCGGTTTGTTTTATATTGATTCCTTTGATTCGCCTGTTATCGGAATAGAATTAAGAATGGATGATGAAAGGATTGATTATCCTGAGAATTTAAAGTCTGTTATTCTGGATGAAGCATTTTATTATTCTGTTGAAGTAGACGCTGAAACGTATCTCGATATAAATAATATCAGGAGTATTTTTATAAACATATCCAAAGATAATGATGCACACAGACAGTACGATGATCTTTCTATTTGTGAAAATCCTCGTGTAATCAGTGTGTTTTATCATGACGAGAAATTCAGAATCCTTTATGAGTGGAAACTGGATGAAGACAGAGCGAAAGATGTAATAAATGATAACTTCGAGAAGTTTGACAAGGAGATGCTTTATAAGACTTCGTTTTTCGATCCGATTACAGGACATTATAACTGGAATCATCTTGTGCCTTATCTTGAAATGCCAATGGATGCGGGAATAAGAGATTATGCTTTTGCGCATTTTGATATTAAGGAATTCAGAATCGTTAATGAAGTGTACGGACATATTGCCGGCAACAATGTTTTGTCTAAAGTGGTTAAAGCTATGAATGAATCGGATTTCGTTTATACGAGTGCCAGATGCCACAATGACAATTTCGCGATGATAATCTGTGATATGCCTACTGAAGAACTTGTTAAGAAACTAGAGGAATTTTTCGATAATCTTTCCGTTCTTGATGAAGATCCGAATTATAAAATCTCTTATCGCTGCGGTGTTGTTCCGATGCCGAGGTCTCTGCTTTTCGGAAACCGTGTTGCTGATGCTGGAAAACTTGCGCAGAAGATGGGAACGAAGACCAACAAAACGGATATCGTGGTTTATACGGACGAAATGCATGATGATATCCTGTGGGGTAATTATATAAAAGCTTACGTTGATACAGCTGTTAAGAATGATGAATTTGTAGTTTATCTTCAGCCGAAATTCGATATAAAGACAGAGAAAATAAAGGGTGCCGAAGCGCTTATCAGATGGAATTACAAACATCGAAACTTACTTGCGCCTTTTAAGTTTATTCCGTTTTTTGAAAAAGACGGTACCATTTCGAAAATAGATGATATTGTGCTTCATAAAGTCTGCGAAGCACTGGCACGCTGGAAAAAAGAAGGAAAACCTCTTTATCCCGTTTCTGTCAACTTATCCAGAACGAGAATGTATGATGAAGGTCTGGTTGATTATCTGGAAAGCATTGTTGATTCTTATGGCGTTGATCATTCCTTAATTGATTTTGAACTTACGGAGAGTGCGTCTTACGATGATACCGAACAAATGATAAATGTTTTGCTAAAACTCAGAGAAAAGCATTTTGAACTATCCATGGACGATTTCGGTACCGGATATTCGTCTCTTTCGCTTCTTACCCGGATGCCGATGGATACTTTGAAAATAGACAAGAGTTTTGTGGATAAAGTCGGAACTGAAAGTGACAGGAAAAGTGATATTGCCGTTATAAGACACATTATATCCCTTGCCAAAGAACTCGGGTTTGTATGCCTTGCTGAAGGCGCGGAAAAGAAAGAGCAGATTGATAAACTGAAAGAACTTGGATGTGATATTGTACAGGGATATTATTATTCAAGACCGATATCTTTGATGGAATTTGAAAACAGTTATTTGAAATCTTTTAAATATTCCCCGGCAAAGTAAGAAGACAGAAGCGAACTTCTTAATCTTTACCGCGCGAAGACAGGAGTAAACGGATGCCCCGGGAGTGAAAAAATGTCGGGGAATGTTATATGTACGATCAGGATTTCCGGTGTTATGAGGAAAAACTGTAAAACTTGAAAATATTACGGATAAATAGTATTATTTATCGGTATTGTTTTTTGAAATAAAAGCATTTTAACATATATGCCTCGATAAAAAACAGACATTTTTCGCAATATTTTCATGAAAGAGAGAATTTGAAGTGGGTAATTTTGATAAAGAAATAGAAAGAAGAAGAACTTTTGCAATCATATCTCATCCTGATGCAGGTAAGACTACTCTGACTGAGAAGTTTCTTTTATACGGCGGTGCGATTAATCTTGCGGGAAGCGTTAAAGGAAAAGCGACAGCCAGACATGCCGTTTCGGACTGGATGGAGATTGAAAAGGAAAGAGGTATCTCGGTTACTTCTTCGGTTTTGCAGTTTGAATATGACGGATACTGCGTCAATATACTTGATACTCCCGGACATCAGGATTTCTCCGAAGATACATACAGAACGCTTATGGCAGCCGATTCGGCGGTAATGGTTATAGATGCTTCAAAGGGTGTTGAGGCTCAGACGAGAAAACTCTTCAAAGTCTGCGGTATGAGAGGAATTCCCATTTTTACATTTATAAATAAACTCGACAGGGATGCTCTTGATACTTTTGAACTTCTCGATCAGATAGAAAACGAACTCGGCATTGCTACCTGTCCGATAAACTGGCCTATAGGTTCCGGTAAAGGATTTAAAGGTGTATTTGACAGGCATAACAATAAAGTGGTCATGTTCTCGGATACCGAAAAAGGTACAAAAGAGGGCAAGTCCTGGGAAATTGACATGGAATATCAGGATGAACTAAAGGAATCGATCGGTGAAGAGGCTTATTCAACTTTAAAAGATGAGATCGAACTTCTTGACGGTGCCGCTGCGGAATTTGATCTAAAGAAAGTAAGAGAAGGAAAACTTACACCTGTATTTTTCGGATCGGCTCTTACAAATTTCGGCGTGGAAATCTTTTTGAATAACTTCCTTTCGATGTCAACGACTCCTCTTCCCAGAAAGAGCGACATCGGAATAATCGATCCGATGGAAAATGATTTTTCGGCGTTTGTTTTTAAGATTCAGGCCAACATGAATAAAGCCCACAGAGACAGAATCGCGTTTATGCGTATCTGTTCAGGCAAGTTTGAAGCTTCCAGGGAAGTTTATCATATGCAGGGAGGTAAGTCTTTGAGACTTTCACAGCCCCAGCAGATTATGGCGGATGACAGAAAGATTCTCGATACAGCATATGCGGGAGATATCATCGGTGTATTTGATCCGGGTATCTTTTCCATTGGTGATACTTTGACGACTGCGGGAAATAAATTCAATTACGAAGGAATTCCCACATTTGCGCCCGAGCATTTTGCCAGAGTAAGACAGATCGATACCATGAAGAGAAAGCAGTTCATGAAAGGTATCACTCAGATCGCCCAGGAAGGTGCCATTCAAGTGTTCCAGGAATTCAATACCGGAATGGAAGAGATCATTGTCGGCGTAGTCGGAGTTCTTCAGTTTGAAGTTCTTAAATACAGACTTGAGAACGAGTATAATGTCGAGATCAGAATGGACAGTCTTCCTTATGAACATATCAGATGGATTGAAAACAAAGATGAAATAGATGTTGCCAAAATGAGCGGAACTTCGGATATGAAGAAAGTAAAAGACATGAAGGGAAACCCTTTACTTTTGTTTGTAAACGAATGGAGCATAGGCATGACTGTGGACAGAAACAAAGGTCTTGTCTTATCCGAATTCGGAAGGAATTAAATGAAAAAGATATATGCTTTGGTCGGAGCTTTGTGTCTTGCGCTTGCATTTCTCATTTTAGGTTCCGTCCTTCTGACGAAATACATAGAGAAAAATCCCGAAACTCTTTACGATTATATTGAAAGTAAAGAGGTTTCTTCGAATGCTTCGAAGTCGGAAAACGTAAGTTTCAACCAGATGTTCCACGTCGGTATTACCGAAAAAGAGCATAAGGTCGATAAAGTTTCCGCCGAAGAGCATGAACGCATTTACACGGATTTAGGCGAAGTAAAGGTTGACGGTTTTCTTAATTCGGAAGAATGGGAAGACAGGCTTTCAAAAGGACTTACCGCCGAAAATCTGAATGCAGCCAACAGAGAATGCAGCGGACTTTTTTACTATGACAAAATCGATAATTCTTTAAAACAGCTTTATCTTGAAATCTATCTGGCGTTTACGAACAATACGGAGTCGATTTTTATCTGTTCGAACAGTCCGGAGGATATAGAATTCGCTTTTAACTGCGTGCTCGGAGATCATCCCGAAATCTTTTATATCAACGGATATATGTATACGAAGTATACTTCGCAGGATGAGATTATAAAGATTGAATTTACGCCGGCATTTACAATGGATAAAGCCGTTATCGAAAAGTATAATCAGGAAATTGATGATTATTATGATGCCTTCAAAAAGGGCATAAGCGACGGTGCCGGTGAATATGATAAGATCAAATATACGTATGAATTTGTTATCCTTAATACGGAATACGATCTGAATTCTCCTGAAAATCAGAATATAATATCCGTCTTTAAATACGGTAAATCGGTATGTCAGGGTTATGCCAAAGCTTTCCAGTATCTTTCAGGCAGGCTCGGAATCCAGAGTACGCTTGTTGTAGGAAGAGTCGGAAGCGATGAAGGACATGCGTGGAACATGGTTAAATGCGACGGAGAATATTATTACGTTGACTGTACATGGGGCGATTCGTCATATTTAAACAGAAATACTGCAGATAACAGTCTTAACGTAAACGGCATTAATTATGATTATCTGAATATTACGACAAAAGAACTTGAACTGACACATCAGATAGAGAATTTCGAACTCATGCCGGTCTGTTTTGACAAAAAGGCAAATTACTACGTAAGAGAAGGTCTGTATTTCAGTGCGATCGATCCGGACAAACTCGCAAGTGCTTTTACAAATTCGACCAATACGGGAAAAACTTCTGTTAACATTAAATGTTCGGATGAACTGACATTTAATGAAATGGGTAAGTATCTTCTTGATGAAAACCATATTTTTGATTATATAATTACCGAAAACGACACGCTTACATACAGCAAGAATCAGGGAATGTTTATTTATTATTTCCCGATAGATTATTAGTTTTGCTTTGCGTTTCTTTAAAGGCTTCTTTTATTATGGTATCTTGTGACAAATTGTTATTTGTGGTAAGATGAATAAGACTTATGAATATTTTCGGAGGCAGAAGATATGAGTATGAATAATAACAATGAAAAAATCGGTTCGGTACGTATCGCATCTGATGTTGTACCTCTTATAGCAGCACTTGCATCTCAGGATGTCGAAGGTGTTGTTCCTTTGCAGGATAAGAAAAGCTTTGCTTTTAAGATTAATTTAAAGAGACTTACCAGAGGGATAAAGGCAGATATTAACGGAAGAAAAGTCAGCGTTGACATGTCCATAGGAATTATTTACGGATATCAGGTTCCCGAGGTTTCCGGTAAGGTTCAGAATAATGTAAAAACTACTATAGAAACAATGACAGGACTTGAAGTAACAGACGTTAATGTAAGAATTGCTTCGGTCAGTATGGCATAGGTGAAGATATGAAAAGAAGTGCCGAAAGGGAAATGATATTCAGATTACTTTTCATGTCTGAATTTTATGACAAAAAAGATCTGGGCGATGAACTCGTTCTTTATTTTGATTCGCCTTATCCTTTCTCGGATGACGAAGACGAAGAAACAAAAGAACTTATAGAAAAAATATCTTTAAAAGAATCTGTTAACGATGATGACAGACAGAGACTTGTGGCAAGATATATCGAGGTTATTGATAAGCTTGATGAAATCGACGATCGTATTTCAAAGGTTTCAAAAGGCTGGAGTATAGACAGAATCGGCAAAGTTGAACTTGCCGCAATCAGACTCGGAATTTATGAAGCTTTGTATGATGATACGGTACCTGTATCTGTTGCCATCAACGAAGCTGTCGAACTTACCAAGAAATTCGGACCGGAAGGCTCTTATGCTTTTGTTAACGGAATACTTGCCAAGTTTGCATGATGAAAACAAAAACGATATATTCGGTTTTTCAGATAAATAATTATATTCACAATATGTTCAAGGAAGATTATCTCTTATCCGACGTATCCGTTACCGGAGAGATAAGCAATCTTAAATTCCATTCATCAGGACATATTTATTTTACGTTGAAAGACGAACAATCCGCCATTTCGTGCGCTATTTTCCGCTCAAATGCCCAAAAACTGAATACGGAATTAAAAGACGGTGACAAGATTGTTGCAAACGGGAGTATATCGAATTATGTCCAGTCAGGCTCGATTACTTTCAGTGTAAGCAGCGTTGAATATGCCGGTGTCGGAGATCTGACGAAAAGATTCGAGGAATTAAAAAAGAAACTTTCCGAACAGGGACTTTTTGATAAGGAATTCAAGAAACCGATTCCGAAATTTCCCAAAAGAATCGGAGTTGTTACCGCACCGACAGGTGCTGCGATAAGAGATATCATATCCGTTTCGAAAAGAAGAAATCCTTATATTTCGATTATTTTGTATCCTGCACTTGTTCAGGGGGACGGTGCTTCGGCGACAATCGTAAAAGGAATTGAAACACTTGAAAAGATCGGTGTGGATGTAATTATCGTCGGAAGAGGCGGCGGAAGTCTGGAAGATCTCTGGGCATTTAACGAAGAAGAAGTCGCATATGCCATTTTTCAGAGCTCGATTCCGATAATTTCTGCTGTAGGACATGAAATTGATTTTACGATATCCGATTTTACCGCGGATTTAAGGGCGGCAACGCCTTCGGCGGCTGCGGAGATAGCGGTTCCCGACATAAAAGGAACCATAGCGGATTTAAAGAACCTTGATAATTCGCTTGATCGTGACATGAAAAGAGTGATTCAACTTTATAGAAAGAAAACTGAACTTATCGATACGAGACTGAATGCTTTGTCACCTGCGAATACGGTTAAGAAACAAAAAGTCATAATTGATTCTTTTGACAATAAACTTCATTTTCTGATGAAAAAAGTCATAGCTGATAAGAAACATAAGCTTGAAAGTTTTTCAGACAAACTTAATTCGATGAGTCCGCTGGAAAGATTAAAGGCAGGCATGGCTTATATTACTGATGATAAAGGTGAAAGACTTTCGGGTGTCGGCAGTCTTTCCAAAGAATCAAAAATAAAGATCATCATGAAAGACGGTTATGCAATCGCTTCGGTAAATGAAGTTGTTAAGGAGGAGTACTGATGGATAATGTTACTCTTGAAGAAAAATTTGAATCGATAGAAAAAATACTCAAAGAACTTGAGAAAGACAATATAGGGATTGAAGAAGCACTTGAACTTTATACAAAAGGAAAGGTTTATGTCGAGGAATGCAGAAACAAGATCGACATGGTTGAAAAACAGGTCCTTAAGGTTAATCCCGACGGAGAAATTTCCGAGTTTGATGAGGAATTCTGATTTTTTATAACAGATTAAAGTTGTTTTGACAGGAATTCAATTTCAAATATTTATTAATATGTTTTGACAGGAATTCAATTTCAATTAATTTATTAATGTGTTTTGACAGGAATTCCGATATCCGAATAACTGATCAATGATTTAGACAGGAATAGAACATGAGCGATATTGAGATTAAGATCGGTAAAAAATCCGAGGAAGTATTTAAAATTATAGAACCCTTTTTCCCGCCTGAAGAAGGATTGCAGAAAAGAGTATGCGAATCCATGAATTATTCTTTGCGCGCGGGCGGCAAGAGACTCAGACCTCTTTTGATGCTTGAAAGTTATAAGCTTTTCGGCGGAGAGGATCTTTCGAAAATAGCACCTTTCCTTGCGGCAATTGAAATGATCCATACATATTCTCTGATCCATGACGATCTGCCTGCAATGGATAATGACGATTACAGAAGAGGGAAACTTACCAATCACAAAATGTTCGACGAGCCGACTGCGATACTTGCGGGCGACGGACTTTTGAATTTTGCTTTTGAGACGATCGGAAAAGCGATGGCCGAAGAAGACGATCCTATACTTTTAAAAAGAGAAGCGCATGCCAACAGGATTCTTGGTAAAAAAGCGGGAATCTACGGCATGATCGGCGGTCAGACGGTCGATATCGAAAGTGAACACAAAAAAGATGTCGATCTTGACACGATTCTTTTTATTCATAAAAACAAAACCGCTGCACTAATCGAAGCTTCGCTTATGATCGGAGCCGTTATGGCAGGAGCGGATGAAGAGAGTATCAGAAAGATTGAAGAGATCGGTGAAAACGTGGGCCTTGCTTTCCAGATCCAGGATGACATTCTCGATGTTATCGGCAATTCGGAAATCCTCGGCAAAAATGTCGGAAGCGATGCACAAAACGAAAAGGTTACTTACGTAACTTTAAAAGGCATTGACGTCAGCATGAACGATCAGAAAGCAATGTCTGAAAAAGCCTTAAACATACTTGATGAATTAAACGGCAAAGATACTTTCCTAGCCGAAATAATAAGCTTTCTTGTAACAAGGAACAAATAAATGTATTTAGAGAAAATTAACAAACCCAATGATATTAAGAAAATAAATAAAAACAATCTTTACGATCTTGCGGATGAGATAAGGGAATTTCTTATTGAATCAATCTCCGAAACCGGAGGACATCTCGGTGCCAATTTGGGCACGGTTGAGCTTACGATGGCTTTGCACCTTGTTCTTAATCTTCCCCAGGATAAGATTATCTGGGACGTAGGACATCAGAGCTATACGCATAAAATTCTTACCGGCAGGAAAGAGGGCTTTTCGACTCTCAGGAAATACGGCGGTATGGCAGGATTCCCCAAAACATGCGAGAGCGAATGCGATGCATTTAATACGGGACATTCCTCAACATCCATTTCCGCAGGACTCGGTATGGCTGTTGCGCGTACAATGGCAGGCGAAAACAATACGATAGTTTCGGTTATTGGCGACGGCGCACTGACAGGCGGTATGGCTTATGAAGCTTTAAACAATGCAGGAAAAGCCAATACAAAGCTTATTGTTGTTCTTAATGACAACAACATGTCGATATCCGAAAATGTCGGCGGTGTGAGTCAGTATCTTAACAATGTCAGAACATCCGAAAGATACCTCGAATTAAAGGAAGGCGTTAAGGAGAAACTCGGCAAAACCGCAAAAGGCAACGATATGATCTACAAGATATCAAAGGCCAAGAGTTCGATTAAATCCTTTGTTATTCCCGGCATGTATTTCGAAGAGATGGGACTTACCTATTTAGGTCCCGTTGACGGGCATGACATTAATGCAATGGTAAGGGTTTTAAATGAAGCCAAAAGATGCAAAACTCCCGTTCTTGTTCATGTTCTTACCAAAAAAGGAAAAGGTTTTCTTCCCGCAGAAAGACATCCTGCGAGATTTCACGGTGCGGAACCTTTTGACATAGAAACGGGACTTCCCAAACATAAAAAAATGTCTCCCGATTACACTGATGTTTTTTCAACTGTTATGTGTAAAATGGGAGAACGTGATTCCGATGTTGTTGCGATTACCGCAGCCATGCCTGACGGTACCGGATTAAAACGCTTTAAGAGCATGTATCCTTCAAGATTCTTTGATGTGGGCATAGCCGAAGAACATGCCGTGACATTCGCTGCAGGACTTGCCATGGGCGGTTTAAAACCCATTGTATGCGTTTATTCATCCTTCCTTCAGAGAGCCTACGATCAGATAATCCATGATGTATGCATTCAGAATCTTCATGTTGTATTCTGCATCGACCGTGCAGGACTTGTCGGAAGCGACGGAGAAACTCATCAGGGTATTTTCGATCTGTCATATCTTACATCGATTCCCAATATGTGTGTCCTTGCACCGAAGAATAAATGGGAATTGTCCGACATGATCAAATTTGCACTTAAATACAACGGTCCCATTGCCATAAGATACCCAAGAGGAAAAGCTTATGACGGACTTTCGGAATTCAGAGCACCCATTGAATACGGCCAGTCGGAATGGATATTCAGAGAATCCGGAATTTGCCTTATCGCTGTTGGAAGCATGGTAAAGACTGCAGTGGAAGTAAGGGAAAAATTAAAAGAGATGGGCAAAAATGTTTCGATACTTAATGCGAGATTCGTTAAACCCATTGATGAGGAACTCATAAAAGAAGCAGTTTCGCTGCATCCGCATATAGTAACCATGGAAGAAAACGTTTTATCGGGCGGTTTCGGTGAAAGAGTCGGCGCATTCCTTTTGAGGGAAGGAATTTTCTGCAAGCATACGCCGATCGCAATCATGGATACGTATGTTGAACACGGAAATGTGGATATTTTAAAGAAAGAAATCGGACTTGATGCCGATTCTATCGTGGAAAAGATTTTGACGGACGGTGAAGGACTTTCGTGAAAGAGAGACTTGATGTATTACTTGTGAATAAAGGACTGGCTTCTTCCAGGGAAAAAGCAAAAACTCTTATCATGAGCGGTGTTGTTTACGTTGATTCCCAGAAAGAAGACAAAGCAGGTTCCGTATTTGATGAAGGATCAAAAATAGAGATACGCGGAGAGACATTGAAATTCGTTTCAAGAGGCGGACTGAAACTTGATAAAGCCGTCAGCGTATTCAATATTAAATTTGATGACTTTGTCTGCCTGGATATAGGCGCTTCGACCGGAGGTTTCACGGACTGCATGCTTCAAAACGGAGCGTCGAAGGTATACAGCGTTGACGTCGGCCACGGACAGCTTGACTGGAAGTTAAGAAATGACGAGAGAGTTGTCTGCATGGAAAAATGCAATTTCAGGTATGTTACCGAAAAGGAAATACCGGAGAAAATTGATTTTGCCGCCACAGATGTTTCTTTCATTTCTTTAACAAAGATCCTTATACCTGCTTACAATCTTTTAAAAAAAGATTCATATATGGTATGCCTTATTAAACCGCAGTTTGAGACAACAAAAGAAAAGGTGGGCAAAAAAGGCGTTGTAAGAGACCCAAAAGTTCATGAAGAAGTAATTGCAAAAGTAATTTCATTCTGCAACGATTGCGGATTTGAAACCGAAGGGCTTGATTATTCGCCGATCAAAGGTCCCGAAGGAAATATCGAATATCTTCTGCTTATAAAAAAAGCAGGAGAAGATTATATAGATGAGGCTTTGGCCGAAAAGCTTCTTTCGGTTAAAGACAGAAAAGTCGAAGACGAAACTTTAAATAAACAAATCAGGGAAATTGTTGAAAAGTCGCACGCGGAACATGACAAATGAATTGCCGGAGGGGTGGAATGAAGGTATTAATTTGTGTAAATCCTTATAAAGACAAAGATTTGAAAGTATGCAATGAAATTTGCAGATTTTTTGATGAAAAAAAAGTCGAATACGGCGATATTGTTATTGTCTCGAGGGACAAAGGATTTTCCAAAGAAGCGCTTATCGGTTACGACGCCGTTCTTGTTCTGGGCGGTGACGGAACCCTGATGAGAGTTGCCAAAAAATGTTCCGACATATCTCTTCCGATCATCGGTATTAATCTCGGTCATCTCGGATTCCTGGCACAAACCGGTGTCGAGGGGATCGAAGATACTTTAAACAGACTTATAAGAAAAGAATATCTTCTTGAAGAGCGTATGCTTATTCGCGGAAAGATTTACAGAAACAATGAAGTTATATTCGAAAGCGAAGCATTGAACGATATCTGTATCAACAGAGGCGGTATGCTTCAGATACTTAATTTCGACATTTCGGTTAACGGCATGTTTTTAAAATCCTATGCTGCTGATGGTGTTATCATCTCAACGCCCACGGGCTCGACGGGTTACAATTTATCGGCAGGAGGACCCATTGTGGAACCGAGCGCCGACATGATTCTTGTCACGCCTATCAGCGCTCATTCTTTTATGAACAGGAGTATTCTTTTTAAAGCCGAGGATTCGATAAAGATAAGAATCGGCGATCCGCATGACGAAGAAATGGGGCAGACGGTTCTTGCTCATTTTGACGGTTTCGATCATATCGATCTTCAAAGCGGTGATGAAGTGATTATTACCAAAAATTCAGGTCATGTTAGTTTTATCCAGATGAACAATGTTAACTTTCTGGAGACATTAAACAGAAAACTTCGTGAAAACTGATTTTATATTTGGAGAGGATAAATGCTTTTAAATTTACACGTAAAAAACTTTGCTATAATAGATGAGATAGATATTGATTTTTCCGAAGGCTTAAATATTTTAACCGGAGAAACCGGTGCCGGAAAATCCATCATTCTCGGATCTTTAAACATTGCTCTCGGTGCAAAGGCAGATAAGGATTTCATAAGAAGCGGATGCGAATACGCACTTGTTGAAATTACATTCCGCGCCGACAGCAAAGAAGTGATCGACAAACTTTCGGAATACGATATTATTCCCGAAAACGATGAAGTGCTTATTCAGAGAAAGATCATGCCGACAAGAAGCGTATTCAAGGTTAATTCCGAAAACGTTACCGTTTCTGCCATAAAAGATATTGCCTGTGTTTTAATCGATGTTTACGGACAGCATGATTATCAGAATCTTTTAAATCAGAGAAAGCATATCGAAATTCTTGATTCTTTTTGCAAAAATGATTTTGAAAAAGCGCTTGAAAAGTATAAGAAAACTTACGCCGAATATCTTGAACTGAAAAAAATTTCGGAAAGCCCCGAAATCGATGAGGTCAAAAGAGAAAGAGAAATGTCTCTTCTCGAATATCAGATAAATGAGATTGAGGAAGCTTCTCTTAAAGAAAACGAGGAAGAGGAAGTAAAAGAAAGACTTTCTGTTCTTGAAAATGCTTCGAAGATTCAGAATACACTGATGAGCGTAAAAGGTCTTATCAATGAGAATGAAGGAAATGCAAGCGATTCTGTCGATGCTTCGCTACGAGAACTGTCAGGCATTTCAAATCTTGATTCAAACCTTGGCGAACTTTTTGAGGATCTTAATACGATTTCCGCTCTTATTTCAGATTTCGAGAGAAAAATCGGAAGAATGGCGGAAGATTACGAAGCCAACGAAGAAGAACTCGACAGGTACAGAGCAAGATTTGATCTTATAAACAGTCTAGAAAAGAAATACGGCAGGACCATAAGCGATGTGCTTGAGTATCTTGATGAAAAGAATAAAGAACTCGATGAGCTTAAAGATTACGAGATAAAGAGAATTAAAGTTCTCGAAGACTTCGAAAATATAAAAGAAGAATTAAAAAAAGAAGCCGGAGAGCTGACGAAATTAAGAAAGAAATATGCCGTTCAATTTGAAAAAGCGATAATAAACAATCTTACGGATCTTAATTTCAATCAGAGCGAATTTAAGGTTGTGATAAGCGAGAGTGAAGATTACAGACCGAACGGTAAAGATAAAGTAAGTTTTGAAATATCAGTTAACCCCGGTGAACCTCTCAAGCCTCTTGAGAGCATATCGAGCGGCGGAGAACTTTCGAGGATCATGCTTGCGCTTAAGACTTGCGGTGCGGATAACGGAAATCTTCAGACGTATATTTTCGATGAGATCGATTCGGGTATTTCCGGTGTGACGGCATGGAAAGTTGCGAAGAAGCTTGCGGTGCTTTCTTTAAATAATCAGATTATCTGTATCACTCATCTTCAGCAGATTGCTTCGATGGCCGATATTCATTTTGAGATCCGAAAAGAAGTTTCAGATGATTCCAGAACGAATACTTATATAGACAGACTTGACGAAGAAGGCGAGATCAAAGAGATCGCAAGAATGCTCGGAGATGAATTCGATTCCGACAAGTTCAGGGAAAATGCAATAGAAATAAAGAAACAGGCAATGGATTTCAAAAAACAGATAAGTGAATGATTTTTCTATTTTACAGAGCAGAAATTTAATGTATAATATACTATATATCGGGCATTTTGTCTGTATGGGCACTAATTATGGACAAAAAGTGCTCTAATTTGGAGGGTCGCATGAAAAATATATTGTTTGTTGCTTCAGAAGGTGTTCCTTTTATCAAAACAGGCGGTTTGGCGGATGTTGTGGGATCGCTTCCCAAGTGTGTGGATAAGCGTTATTTCGATATTCGCGTTATGATTCCAAAATATACCTGTATTTCCCAGGAGCTCATGGACAAGATGGTTTACAAGACATCTTTCTACATGGATTTTCACTGGAAGAACGAGTATGTCGGAATTCTTGAAGCCGAAGTTGACGGAGTAAAATATTATTTTATTGATAACGAATCCAAATTCAACGGATTTCATCCATACAGCTCAAATGTGTATGACGATATCGAGAAGTTTGCTTTCTTTTCGAAAGCTGCTTTATCGGCAATGCCGCTTCTTGATTTCAGGCCTGACATAATTCACTGTCATGACTGGCAGACAGGACTTATTCCCGTTTATCTTAAGGAAAGATTCCAGGGTAATGAGTTTTTCCACGGGATTAAAACCATCATGACGATCCATAACCTTAAATTCCAGGGCAAATGGGATGTTCCCACCGTTAAGGATATTACGGGACTTCCCGATTATTTCTTTACGCCTGACAAACTTGAGTCATACAAGAATGCGAATCTTTTAAAGGGAGGACTGGTATATGCGGATGCAATCACAACCGTTTCCGAAACATATGCCAAAGAAATCATGACTCCTTTTTACGGAGAGAGTCTTGACGGACTTTTAAGAGCAAGAGAAAAAGATTTAAGAGGTATCGTAAACGGCATTGATTATTCCGAATACGATCCCGGAACAGACAAGTATATAGATTTTAATTATACACCTCAGAATTTCAGAAAAGAAAAGATTAAGAATAAACGCAAGCTTCAGCAGGAACTCGGCCTTGAAGAAAATGACAAGATCATGATGATCGGTATCGTTTCAAGACTTACGGACCAGAAGGGATTCGACCTTATAGCCTACATGATGGATGAACTCTGTCAGGATGCAGTTCAGATAGTTGTACTCGGTACGGGCGAAGAACAGTACGAAAACATGTTCAGACACTTTGACTGGAAATACAACAATAAAGTCAGTGCGAACATTTATTACTCCGAATCCATGAGTCATAAGATTTACGCTTCCTGCGATGCGTTCCTCATGCCTTCGTTATTCGAACCCTGCGGACTGAGTCAGCTTATGGCTCTTCGCTACGGAACAATTCCCATTGTGCGTGAAACAGGCGGTCTTAAGGATACGGTAGAACCTTACAACGAATATGAATCTAAGGGTACCGGATTCAGCTTTGTAAATTACAATGCGCATGAAATGCTTGCTACCATAAGATATGCCGAGAAGATCTACTACGACAGAAAACGCGAATGGAACAAGATGATCGACAGAAGCATGGCGGTTGATTTCTCATGGCAGGTTTCCGCAAACAAATATCAGGAAATGTATGACTGGCTTATCGGCTGAAATTTATTATAAAAGGGGTGCATAAGCGCCCCTTATTTTTTTACGGGAGACAGAAATGGCTTTTGACGGTTTTTGCATAAAAAGAATAGTAAAAGAATACAACGAACTTTTTACGGGCGGAAAAATATCCAAGATTATCCAGCCGAATCAGTACGATGTTATTTTTGTTATAAAAAGAGAAAAGGAAACTTACAATCTGTATTTTTCGGCAAATCCTTCCATGTCTTACACTTATCTTCTTGAAGACAAGGGCGAGGCGCCGATGAATGCGCTTAATTTTTGCATGGTTTTAAGAAAATACATCGCAAACGGCAAAATACTTAGGGTTTCGCAAAAAGGCAATGAAAGAATCATGGTTTTTGATATC
The DNA here is from genome assembly GCA_024684055.1 of Lachnospiraceae bacterium. Classification (GTDB taxonomy): domain Bacteria; phylum Bacillota; class Clostridia; order Lachnospirales; family Lachnospiraceae; genus UBA3766. The sequence continues at coordinate 89,755 of JAIKXN010000239.1, forward strand.
GAGCATCTTGACGAAATGGGAGATCTTTCGGTTAAAAAACTTATTCTCGAACTTATGGGAAAGCACAGCAACATTATTCTTACCGAAAGCGACAATACGATACTCGACAGCATTAAAAGAGTCAATTCTCTCAAGAGTTCCATAAGAGAAGTCCTTCCGAAAAAAGAATACTTTTTCCCTTCGGACATTTCAAAACACAATCCTTTTGATGAAAATGCCGGCAGTTTTTTTAGCGAACTATTTTCTTCGTTATCAGAGGATGAGAAGAATGCAACAAATGTTTCGGCTTTTCTTATAAATTCTTTTGAAGGCGTATCCAAGCTTTTTGCAAAAGAAGTTATTTTAAGAAGCGGATTTGAAAAGGATGTGAAACTTTCGGTTTTGGATGAAGATTCTTTTAACAGGCTTAAAGATACATTTGTTGAACTGACATGCTTAAATGCTCAGTCAGAGAATTTTTATGTTTATAAGAGAAACAATTCGGTTTTTGAATATACTTTATTTGAATACAAATCCATCGATGCGGAATCCGAAGAAAAATCAGGATATATAAGCGAATTCCTCAACACATTTTTCAAGAATAAAAGAGATGAGAGCGTTCTTTTGCAAAAGAGCAGCGACATAGTCAATCTTCTTAATTCGATAATAGTTAAAGACAGAAAGAAATGTGAGGAATGGGATAAAGAAATAAAAGAATGCGATAAAAAAGAAACTCTGAAAAAATACGGAGAACTTCTCAAAGCATTTTCGCATTCAATCGAAAGAGGCAAAAACGCCAGAGTTCTCGATTATTATACCGGCGAAGAAATCGACATTCCGATGGATGAGAACAAAACGGTCATCGAAAATTCGAATAAATATTTTAACGATTATTCAAAGGCCAAAAGAAGAGAAAGCAAGCTCGCCGAACTTCGTGAAGAAGCAGAGAACGAAATAAAATATCTTGAAGAAATGCTTCTTTTCACTTCGCTTTCGGAAACAAGCGGAGACATAAATCAGATAAGGGAAGAGCTATTTGAAAAAGGATATTTGAAAAAGAGTGTAAGTCCCAAAGAGAAGAGAAAGAACAGCAGGATCAAGCATTATCTTTATGACGGCAATTATCATATTTATGTCGGAAAGAACAATATCCAGAACGAAGAGATAACCTTCAGACTCGCTACCGGAAATGACTGGTGGTTTCATGCGAAAGGCATCGGAGGTTCTCATGTTATCGTAAAATCCGACAGGGATAAGGGCGCAAAAGAATGGGATATGCCAAACGAGGTATTTGAACTCTGCGGTGCGCTTGCACTCATTAATTCTTCTTTTACGGGCAAAACCAAAGGAGAAGTTGATTACACAAGAAAAAAGCATATAAAGAAACCTGCGGAAGGAAATACGGGAATGGTTATTTATCATACAAATTATTCCCTGGTGGCCGAACCCGACATATCAAGGTTTGATTTGACTGAAATCATCTGATGAAGTATAATTACGATGTATGCGAAAAAACAAGGTGGGTTAAAATTTTATGATAAAAAGCATGACAGGTTACGGAAGAAGCGAGAAGATCACCGAGAACGCAAAATGCACGGTGGAGATCAAATCCGTTAACCACAGATATCTTGATCTGACAATTAAGCTTCCCAGGAAACTTAATATGTTTGAATCACAAATAAGAGATGTACTTAAAGATTATATTCAGCGAGGCAAGGTTGATGTATATGTTTCTTACGAAGATTATGCAAAAGAAAGCGTAAGCATCAAATACAATCCCGAAGTTGCCGCCGAATATCTTAAATTTTTTGCCGAAATGGAAGAAGAATTCGATCTCGACAACGACGTTAGAGTTTCGACGCTTTCCAGAATGCCGGATGTATTCGTTGCCGAAGACGAAAACATTAACGAAGACGAAACATGGAAGATCGTTAAAGAAGCCGTTACGGAAGCCTGCGATGCATTTGTTGTATCCAGGATCAAAGAAGGCGAAAACTTAAGAAACGATCTGCTTGATAAACTCGATGTAATGGAAAAGAATGTAGCTTTTATCGAACAAAGATTTCCGAAGATTATCGAGGATTACAAAGAACGTCTTACCAATAAGATCAAAGAAGTTCTCGAAGACAGACAGATCGATGAAGCAAGAATCCTTACGGAAGTATGCATATATTCCGACAGGATCTGCGTTGACGAGGAAATGGTCAGACTCAAGAGTCACATAGAGGCTGTAAGGGAAGCGTTAAAGACGGGCGGATCGGTCGGAAAGAGACTCGATTTCCTTGCTCAGGAACTTAACAGAGAAGCGAATACCACACTTTCCAAATCAACCGATATCGAGATTTCCAATACGGCTATTTCCATAAAAACCGATATTGAGAAAATAAGAGAGCAGATACAGAATATCGAATAAGAGGTATTTATGAACAAAAACGGAATTTTGGTTGTTGTATCAGGCTTTTCAGGTGCCGGCAAAGGTACTTTGGTACGAAAACTGCTTGAAAAATATGATAATTATTCGCTGAGCGTTTCGATGACCACGCGTAACAAACGTGAAGGAGAGGAAGACGGCGTCAGTTATTTCTTTGTGGATCACAAGAAATTTGAACAGACGATTATTGAAGACGGTCTTCTTGAATATGCTTCATATTGCGGAAATTATTACGGAACACCCAAGGATTATGTGAAAAAACAGCTTGCTCAGGGCAAGGATGTTATCCTTGAAATTGAAGTTCAGGGTGCGCTCCAGATCAAAAAGAAATATCCTACAACACTTCTTTTGTTTGTAACTCCGCCGTCGGGCGAAGAACTGATTACAAGATTAAGAACGAGAAATACGGAAACCGAAGAAGACATTATGCGTCGAATCTCCAGAGCTGCCGAAGAAGTCGACAGTATTTCCAAGTATGATTATCTCGTTATTAATGATAATATCGATGAATGTGTGGACGAACTGCATAATATAATCGCATCGGCTCACAACGCACCGATAAGACAGCAGGATTTAATAGACAGATTAAAAAATGAGCTGGATATATTATCGAAAGGAGAATAATTAAAATGTTACATCCGTCTTATACAGATTTGATGAATGTTGTTAACTACGATGCAGTGGAGGCAGGTGATTCACCGGTTGTTAATTCGCGTTATTCGATAGTTATGGCAACATCCAAGAGAGCACGTCAGATTATCGACGGTGCAGAACCTCTTGTAAACAATGAAGATGCAAAACCTCTCTCAATTGCGGTTAAGGAATTAAACGAATCCAAGATCAAAATTGTGGGTTAAGAGAAAACTGCCCATTGGAAATCCAATGGGTGTTTTTTGTGGAGATTTATGAACGTATATTTTGTATCGCTCGGCTGTGACAAAAACCTTGTCGATTCAGAGCATATGCTTGCAGATATTTCAACCGAATATACGATAGTCGACAGCCCCGAAGAGGCCGAGATCGCCATTGTAAACACCTGTGCTTTTATCAAGGATGCAAAGGAAGAGAGCGTTAATACAATTCTTGAACTTGCCGGTTACAAGGAGGGGAAATTAAAATATCTTGTTGTTACCGGCTGCCTTGCTCAGAGATATTACGAGGAATTGCAGGAACTTATTCCCGAGATAGATGTGCTTCTTGGAATTTCAGCAGTACCCAATATTCTCGAAGATCTTAAAAAGGCAACAGGCAAAAAGAAAAGATCCGATGTTCTTCTGGACGTTCCCGATATTAACAAAGAACAGAAAGCTTCGGGAAGAAGATTTATCAATCCGCCTTTCCATTACTCGTATCTTAAGATTGCCGAAGGGTGCGACAAGAAATGTACTTACTGCGCGATACCTTCCATAAGGGGAAAATATCGTTCCGTACCCATGGAAGAACTTGTTAAGGAAACTGAATATCTTGCAGAAAATTATGTAAGCGAGATCATTCTTGTCGCTCAGGAAACCACAGTTTACGGAATGGATATTTACGGCAAAAAGAGTCTTTGCGAACTTGTGGAAAAGATAAGCAGGATCGAGGGCATCAGATGGATAAGACTTATGTACTGTTATCCCGAAGAAATCGATGATGACCTTATAAGTCTTATTAAAAACAATCCCAAGGTCTGCCATTATCTGGATATGCCCATTCAGCATTCTTCCGACAGAATCCTTAAGATGATGGGAAGAAGAACTACCGGAAAGGATATTTCCAAACTTATTAAGAAACTGAGGAAAGAAATACCGGATATTGCTTTAAGAACATCTCTTATTGCAGGTTTTCCGACAGAAGAGGACGAGGATTTTGAAAACCTTGCGGAATTCGTTAAAAAAGCGCATTTTAACAGACTCGGTGTTTTTACTTATTCCAAAGAGGAAAATACTCCGGCTTCAAAATTCAAGCCTCAGGTAAAGAGTGCCGTTAAAAAGAAACGTCAGAAAGAACTAATGAAAATACAGCGTGAGATTTCCCTTAAAAACAATTCCAAACTTAAAGGGAAAACTTTCGAAGCGGTCATTGACGGTTATGATTCAAATGAAGATGTTTATACCGCAAGATTATATTTTGATGCGCCCGATATTGACGGCTGCGTATTCATAAAATCTGATGAGAAATTTATGAGCGGTACATACGTTAATGTGAAAATAACGGATTATTCCGAATATGATTTGATCGGAGAAATAAAGAAATGAATTTACCCAACAGACTTACTCTGATGAGAATCATCATGATTCCTTTTTTTGTGTTTTTCCTTATGACATCATTTTTTCCGTTTGGAAAATGGATCGCGTTCGGTCTGTTTATAGCCGCATCTTTAACGGACTTTCTCGACGGATATATTGCAAGGAAAAACAATCTCGTTACGGATTTCGGCAAATTTGCGGATCCGCTTGCGGATAAACTTTTAGTCTGTTCAGCGCTTATATGTCTTTTATCGCTTTCGAAAATAAATGTTTATATAGTGCTTATCATTATTGCAAGAGATTTCATTATTTCGGGATTCAGACTTGTCGCTGCAGGCAAAGGAATCGTAATAGCAGCCGACTGGTCCGGTAAAGTAAAGACGGCGCTTCAGATGGTTATGATCCTTTTTGTTATAGCCGATATTCCCTTCCTGAGTATCGTTACGATCATTCTTGAAATTGCGGTTGTGATACTTACCGTATCCTCACTGCTTGAATGTCTTATCAAGAACAGAAACGTACTTTCTGAAAAGAAATGATTTATATAAATTCTTTTCCATAAAAACCTTTGCGTTATTCGTATATATATCAAAGGTTTTAGGAAATGATTTAGCAACAAAGTTTTGTTTATCTTTGAGGTTGATATGATTGTTGAATATATTTCCATAGGAACCGAAATTTTGCTCGGTAATATTGAAAACCAGAATGCTGCATTTCTTGCGGAACAGTTCGCAAAACTCGGGTTTACATCGTATTATCAGACAAGTGTTGGGGACAATAAGGCGAGAATCAACGAATGCCTTGATATTGCCGTTCAGCGCTCTGATATTGTTGTCATCACCGGAGGAATGGGACCTTCCGCAGAAGATATCACCAAGGAAAGCGTTGCATTTTTCCTGGGAAGGGAAGTTGTTGACGACAAGATTTCAGGCTGCATTGAAATCCCGAACGATTTCGGTCATTCTTCCGGAGAAATAATCGAAAATGACAATCATATTTTTGTTTTGCTTCCGGGTTCTTTTAACGAGATGAAACCCATGTTTTTAACATATGCGGTTCCTTATCTCCAAAAGAAATCCGATTCTAAGATCCTTACCAAGACCGTAAAGATGGCAGGAATCAGTGAGAGCGAGGTTGAAGAAAAAATCAAAGATCTCATCCTCAGTCATTCGAATCCTTCCATTACGATCTATCCGAAAGCGGGCGAGGTTCATATCCATGTTACGGCCAAAGGTGCTGACGAGGAAGAATGCGAGCGTCTTAACAAACCTGTTATAAAGGAATTGAAAACATTGATCGGAGAGTATATTTATACGACCGATGATGAAGTTTCGCTTGAACAGGCTGTTGTAGATCTTCTTATTTCGAATAAGCTGACCGTTTCATGTGCTGAATCATGTACGGGCGGTATGGTCAGTGCAAGACTCATAAACGTGGCAGGCGTATCAGAGGTCTTGAAAACATGTCTTGTTACTTATTCAGATAAAAGCAAACATAAAAATCTCGGAGTTAAAAAGTCTTCAATTGCAAAGTATACTGCAGTATCGGCTCAGGTCTGCCGGGAGATGGCAGAGGCTAATGCCATTTCAGATAAAGCAGATGTCTATGTGTCGGTAACCGGTGTTGCTGGCCCCGATTCGCCTTATGAAGGCAAAGAAGTCGGACTTGTATATATCGGATGCAGTGTTAAAGGCAAAACGGAAGTTAAGGAATATCATTTCAAAGGTGACAGAGCAAAGGTCAGGGAATGTGCAACAACTGCTGCATTAGACCTTTTGCGCGTATGCATTCTTAAATATGTATATGAAACGCAATTCGGTGTTAAGGAGTAATAATGGCTGATTTTATTTTTTGCCCCAGATGCGGGGCAGTAACAAAACCCGGTATATGTTCAAACTGCGGTTATAAAATGGAGGAATACGTTTCGGAGAATGTCGAAAGCGAAGTAAACGTAAACGCTGAAAGCGAACAGACTGCTCCGAAGATAAAAAAGAGTTCCGGAAACGGGTGGATCATAGGTCTTATTGTCGGAATTGTACTTATGCTTTTCCTTGTTATTTTTTCGGGAATTCTCGTTGTTATAGGCATTATGCCGCTGGCTTTTAAGACCATAACTTCGACTTCACATCCCACGGTTCAGGCTGTACCGAATCCTCCGACAAACAACAATCTTCCGAATATTCCCGATGTTAAGGAAAACGAAGAAGATGAAAAAGATAATGAAAACAAAGATGAAGACGGAAAAGAAAACGACGAAACCAAAGAAGAGGAAGAACCTCTGACAATACGTCCTTACGATCCGGATGATTCTGTGTTTGATTATGATAAATTCAGTGATGAGATCATTTCCGGTTCGAATGAATTCTGGGATGAAAACAAAGGTGATGACGATCTTTTCGTTCACGGTAATTATTCGGCGTATTCACAATCCGGTTCTTCTCATGATTTCGCGGACAGAGACAGTTTCACCACCCCTTATTACAACTATATTATTAATTCCTATGTTGAGAACGAGAATTATGATGTTGAAAGAAGAACAATAAGATATGAGGGCGAAGTTAACGGAGTTTATTACAACGCGTACTGCGGATATTATACTCTGTCTGCAGATAACGTTGATTTTACAGCCGTTAATGAAGGCTTAAGAAATAAATGCCTCGAACGTATTGAAGATTATATAAGAAATTCGACAGATGCCGCGGGAACATATGTAACCATTTATGTTGATTCCGTTGTAACTTTCAATAATGATGATGTATTCTCGGCAGCATACGACACAAATGTTTATTCGAATAATGTCATAAATACATTTTCGATTTCTTCGGTAAATATCGATGTTAAGAATGCAGCCGTTATGGATAATACAAAGATTCTCACGCTTGATGATGATTTCAGCAAATTCTTCATTGAACGTTCGAATACACAGAACAGATGGGTTGAAAGCATTAATAAATCGGATGTATCCGATGTTACGAAAGTATTCAACGATGACGATTCGCTCATTCTGTTTTTCACTCCGCTCGGAGTTGAGGTCGGAATCAATTACAAATACAGGCAGGACAGTTACGGATCCGATTACGTCGGATGGGTTACCATTACCTTAAATGATTTTGACAATTATCTCAGCGGTACTTATAACTTTAACGCGGATTGGGGCAAAAATTATGATATTTATCAGTATGAAAAAGATAATAACATAACACCCAGTTCAGGCTACGAATTCGATTACGATTACGATTCGATTTTATATGATTTATAATTTTTTATAATCTTCCCATAAATAATTTATTTTCTTTCGTATATGTATTAAAAGAAATACTTCGGAGGTGAATTATGAACGGTAAGGAAAAATGCAAAGCTCTTAAAGAGATCAGAAGAAAAATCGCAGAGAACAATGATATATATTATGCAGTGGAAGAATGTCAGCATAAAGGAGACTGCAAAGGCACATGTCCCAAATGCGAAGCAGAACTTCGTTATCTTGAAAGAGAGCTCGAGAGAAGAGCTGCTCTCGGCAAAGCGGTAGCTTTTGCAGGAATTTCCCTCGGTGTTGTATCTACTTTTGCTGCATGTACAGGCGTCGGGATCAATCCTGTTAATCATATTGACGGAGGAATGTCAGGCCCTGTTGATTATGCAGGAGACATTCAGCCTGTTGAACCCGAATATATTATTGACGGGGATGTAAGTATTGATATGATAATCCCCGAAGAAGGCAATGACGGTACATGTACCGATCCCGATTCAGACGGGGCAGAAAATAAAGACGGAACCGAAATACCAGAAGGTGATCAAAAAAACGAAGGAACAGAAAGCTCAGTCGGAACTGAAAATACTGAAGGTCAAGAGGATCCCGAGGAAAAAGAGAATACTGACAGAACTGAGGATCCTGATGGCGAAGAAAACCCTGAAGGAAAAGAGAGCGACGGTACTGAAACAGATGGAAATTCTGACAATGCCGACGGCAGCAAAGAATCTGCAGATAAACCGGTTCCTACACTGACGAAACCTGTAAGAAATTTTTGTTATTAAATAATTTTGAAGAATTACTGTTATGTATATATTAAAAAACATGTAAATATAAATATATAACGTTAAGTAATTGTTCATAAATATCGATCAAGCGGGAAAAAGATGGCGGAAATTAAAATAGCCGGAATAGAAAGATTAAGAATGGAAACAGACGGCGAGGGTGTAACAACCCTCGTTGTTTCTATGGGTTGCCCTTTAAGATGTGCATATTGTCTTAATCCTTTTACCTGGGATAATTCATATGCCGGATTTAAAACATATACCGTTAAAGGATTATATGATGAACTTAAAATAGACAGTCTTTATTTTCTTTCGACAGGCGGAGGTATAATGTTCGGGGGCGGAGAACCGCTTCTAAATGCCGATTTCATTCGTGAATTCATAGAAGAATATAAGTCTGTCGGATGGAAGTTTTATATGGAAACTTCGCTTTCGGTTCCAAGAGAAAAACTTGATAAAGTTATCGACCTGATAGACTGTTTTGTCGTCGATACCAAAGACATGAACAAAGAAAGATACGAAAAATATACTCTCGGCAATTACGATCTTTTTTATAACAATCTTACATATCTTTTGGAAAAGGTCGGATGCGAAAAGATAATAGCAAGAGTTCCGAAGATTCCCATATTTCATAAAGATAATGAATTTCTTGAAAACGAACAGTTCTTAAAAGATATGGGTTTTGAAAATATAAATGTTTTTGATTATATCAATCCGGAAGATCACAAAAAAATATCCGAAGCGGCTTTAAAAAACAGAGATTCTTTTATTGCCAAAATAATTCAATAATGATATTATTGTTTCATCTCATTTAAAGAAATTCTTCTTTAAATATTTTCCCTAAAATAAGAAATATAAGATGAAACGGAGAGTGATGCTTATTGAATGAATTCTGACGGTCTTGCTATCGGAATTTTGTTATTTTTTGATTGACAAGAACAAATGTTTGGGCTAAACTATAAACAGAACGTATGTTTGATGGAGGTTAAAATGGAAAGAGAAGACAAGATTAAAGCGCTTGAAGCTGCTTTAACACAGATTGAGAAGGCTTACGGCAAAGGAGCCGTTATGAAACTCGGAGATCCTGCAAGTCAGATGAATGTCGAAACCATTCCCACAGGATCGATCAGTCTTGATATAGCACTCGGACTTGGGGGTATTCCCAAAGGAAGAGTTATTGAAATATACGGACCTGAATCATCAGGTAAAACAACAGTCACACTTCACATGATCGCCGAAGTTCAGAAAAGAGGCGGCATCTGCGGATTCATTGATGCGGAACATGCTCTTGATCCCACTTATGCCAAGGCTATCGGCGTAGATGTTGACAATCTTTATATATCACAGCCCGACAACGGCGAACAGGCACTTGAAATTACTGAAACAATGGTTCGTTCAGGTGCAATTGATCTTGTGGTTGTCGACTCGGTTGCAGCTCTTGTTCCCAAGGCTGAACTTGAAGGCGATATGGGCGATGCTCATGTAGGTCTTCAGGCAAGACTTATGTCTCAGGCTTTGAGAAAACTTACCGGAGCTATCGGCAAAACAAACTGTACGGTTGTATTTATCAACCAGCTCAGAGAAAAAGTAGGTGTATTCTACGGAAATCCTCAGGTTACAACCGGCGGTAATGCACTTAAATTTTATTCGTCTGTTCGTATGGAGATCAGAAAAGTCGATCAGATTAAGGTTAACGGTGAAATAGTCGGAAACCGTACAAGAGCAAAGATTGTTAAGAATAAGATCGCTCCTCCTTTTAAAGAGGCAGAGTTCGATATCATGTTCGGCGAAGGCATTTCATACGTCGGAGACCTCCTCGACCTTGCTACCGAAATTGATGTTATAAATAAGTCAGGTGCATGGTATGCGTATAAGGGAGACAAGATCGGGCAGGGAAGAGAGAATGCCAAGACATTCCTTCAGAACAACCCCGAAGCTCTTGCTGATGTGGAAACTGCTGTAAGAACACATTTCAATTTACAGGGAGTTCCTTCCGAACTTGACAAGTAATTAATATAACCCGGTATTAAATATGTATATTACTGAAATTAAAGAAATCAATTCTCAGAAAAACCAAATTAAAACAGATAACGGAATCGCCTTTGTGTTATACAAAGGCGATTTGTCTAAATACGGAATACATATCGGCGAAGTTGACGATGATATTATAGAAGAGATCGTTAATGAAGTTCTTCCCAAAAGAGCACTTAACAGGGCCGTTAAGATTATTACGGGAAGAGACATGACCGAAGGCATGATCAAAAATAAGCTTAAAGGCGACGGTTATTCCGATGAGATCATTGAAGATGTTCTTGAAAGGCTCAGGAAAGAAAGACTTGTTAACGATGAAAGATTTGTCAGAGGATTTATAGAATCCAAAAGTCTTAAGAAGAGTAAGAAAGACATCATCATTGCTCTTTCCATGAAAGGCATAAATCCTGAATTATCAGAAAGAATATATGATGAGCTTAAAAATGACGGGGATTTATGTGAGGAGGAAGAACTTATCCGGAAACTCCTTGATAAGCGTCATTTCGATTATGAAAATTCCGATTTCGAAACCAGACAGAAAGAAATGCAGTATCTGCTTCGCAAAGGGTTTTCGTCTGATTCAATTCGTAGTGCAATGAAAAAAGAATAATACATTATTTTGTGTTTTTGTGTCCATTTTGGTTTACAATAATTCTTGACATATGGTATGAAAAACGATAATATATAAATGTTGTAATTTGCAATATAGGGATTATTATGCCCTGTAAATACTGTACAATGATAATTGAATAAGGAGGTAAGACTGTCAATGTTTGGTGAAGTTAGTGTGGTTGTCCTGATTATTGCCATAATAATTGTTGCTGTCATTGCTGCGCTTGTTTCCGGCTTGATTACATATTCTGTATACAAGAAAAATATAACGCAAAAAATCGGCAATGCCGAGGATAAGGCGCGTGAAATCCTTGATGAGGCACTTAAAACAGCTGAAGCCAAAAAGCGTGAAGGCTTATTGGAGATCAAGGAAGAATCAATCAAGTATAAGAATGAGATTGAGAAGGAAAACAAAGAGCGAAGAGCTGAACTTCAGAGAACGGAAAGAAGAGTTCAGCAGAAAGAGGAGAGCGTTGATAAGAAGCTTGAGCAGATCGAGAAGAAAGAGGCAACAATCGCTCAAAAAGAAGCAGAACTGGCAAGAGACCAGGAAACCGTTTCTAAATTAAATGATCAAAGATTACAGGAACTTGAACGTATTTCAGGTTATACCTCTGATGAAGCAAAAGAATATTTACTCAGAATTGTTGAAGATGATTTGAAACACGAGAAAGCTGTTCGTATTAAGGAGCTTGAAGCTCAGATTAAGGACGAAAGCGCTCAGAAAGCTAAGGAGTATGTTGTCAATGCTATTCAGCGTTGTGCTGCAGATCATGTATCGGATGTGGCAATTTCGGTTGTCAATCTTCCCAATGATGATATGAAGGGAAGAATTATCGGTCGTGAAGGACGTAACATCAGAACGCTTGAGCAGATGACCGGTGTTGAATTCATTATTGACGATACGCCCGAAGCAGTTGTTTTATCCGGTTTTGATGCCGTAAGAAGAGAAGTTGCTAGAATTGCTCTTGAGAAACTTATCATTGACGGCAGAATTCATCCCGCAAAGATTGAAGAAGCTGTCGAGAAAGCACAGAAAGAAGTTGAGAGTATTATGAAGGAAGAAGGAGAGAATGCTGTTCTTGAAGCAGGCGTTCATGGAATTCATCCTGAACTTGTTAAGACTCTCGGTAAATTACATTTCCGTACAAGCTTTGGTCAGAATGCATTAAAGCATTCTATTGAAGTTGCTCATATTGCAGGACTTCTGGCTGAGGAAATCGGCGTTGATGCAAAAATGGCCAGAAGAGCAGGTCTTTTACATGACGTAGGAAAAGCAGTTGACCATGATCAGGAAGGTACACATGTTACACTCGGTACAGAACTTTGCCGCAAGTATCATGAACCTGCCATTGTTATCAATGCGGTTGAATCGCATCATGGTGATGTTGAACCTACATCTCTTGTTGCGCGTATCGTTCAGGCTGCGGATGCTATTTCGGCAGCGAGACCCGGTGCAAGAAGAGAAACGCTTGGTGCGTATACTACAAGACTTACGGAACTTGAAGAATTATCTAACAATTTTGATGGTGTTGAAAAATCTTTTGCTATTCATGCAGGTAGAGAAATACGAGTTATGGTTGTACCTGAGAAGATTACCGATGATGATATGGTATTGCTTGCTCATGACATTTCCAAGAAGATCGAGGATGAACTTAAATATCCCGGTCAGGTTAAGGTTAATGTTATCAGGGAAACCAGAGTTATTGATTATGCTAAGTAATGATATAAACCCCTTGCTTTTCGGCGAGGGGTTTTTAGTTTGATTTCAAACAAAAAAAACAGTACTTTTTGCTTTAATTTGTAAGCAAATTTTCTTGAAGTATTGCTTTAATCGTATTAAAATATAACAGAAATTATGCAAATTATTAAAGGAGAGATTTCAATATATTTATATTGAAGGTAAAAGGCTATGAAAGAATACTCTTCATTATCTAAAGAAGAACTGATTGCTTTAAAGGATGAATTTAGTGTAAAATATGAGGAAATAAAGTCTAAAGGACTTAAATTCAATATGTCCAGAGGGTTACCCGGCGCAGAGCAGCTTGATATGGAAGCTGATTTCTTTAATACACTTAATCCTACATCCGAATTTAAATCCGTTGCGGGAATTGACTGCAGAAACTATGGCGAATTAGTAGGTATTTCTGAAGCCAGAAAGCTTATGGGAGATATGATGAGCATTCCTGCAGATAATGTAATTGTATTCGGTAATTCAAGTCTTAATATAATGTATGATACGGTATGCCGTTCCATGATACTCGGCGTATGCGGTTCAACGCCCTGGTGCAAACTTGACAAAGTTATATTCCTTTGCCCGGTTCCCGGATACGATCGTCATTTTGCCATCACACAGCAGTTTGGCATCGAGATGATCAACATTCCGATGAAGAGTGACGGACCTGACATGGATATGGTAGAAGAGTATGTAAATAACGATCCTGCCGTTAAAGGCATCTGGTGCGTACCCAAATATGCAAATCCTACGGGAATCACATATTCTGATGAGGTTGTAAGAAGATTTGCGGCTTTAAAACCGGCAGCGGAAGATTTCAGAATTTACTGGGACAATGCATACAACATTCATCATCTTTACGACAACAATCAGGACGATCTTCTTGAAATTTTTGCCGAATGTTGTAAGGCAGGGAACGAAGATATGGTATATAAATTCTGCTCAACATCAAAGATTACTTTCCCCGGAAGCGGTATAGCTGCACTTGGTACTTCGAAGAAGAATCTTGACTTTATTAAGAGCGTTATTACGATCCAGACAATCGGTCACGATAAATTAAACCAGTTAAGACATGTAAGATACTTCAAAGATTTTGACGGAATGAAGAAACATATGAAGAAACATGCTGAAATCCTTCGTCCCAAGTTCGAACTTGTACATAAAAAACTCGAAGAAGAACTTGGCGGACTCGGTGTAGGTTCATGGACAAATCCTCACGGCGGATATTTTGTATCTTTTAACAGTATTGACGGCTGTGCCAAAAAGATAGTAGAAAAATGCAAGGAAGCCGGAGTGGTCATGACCGGTGCAGGAGCAACTTATCCGTACAAAAAGGATCCGTTTGATTCAAATATCAGAATTGCACCTACATATCCGCCCATCGAAGAATTATCCCAGGCGATCGATATTTTTGTACTTGTGGTTAAGCTTGTGAGCATTGAGAAGATCCTCGAGACTATGTAACAGACTGTTAGTTTAAAGAAGTTTCTTGTAACAAAGCAACATTATGTTCTTAAGTCTAAGCAACAAAATGTTCTTTAGACAAACAGAAAAATAAATTGATTAAATAAACGGTTTCAGGGCGCTCCTGAAACCGTTTAATTTATTATTTATAGCATATAGGAATATTGATTGGAATTAAAGACGATCAAAAAATCATATGGTATGTATTATATAAGCAAGAAGCATGACCGGTAAAGTCAATGATAAATGCTTAACATAAAGAGTTTATATAACAATATATAATTAGTTGTTTAATTGACATAATTTAATCCGAAAATATCATTCTCTATATTTAGTGAGATTTGTATTGTATTATTCAAGATATAGAAAAGCATCATAAAAGTGCCTAAAAATAGGCAAAAAATCAAAATAAATTCAATTTATCAATTGCTTTTTCGGCCTTATTTTTATATAATAACTATTGCAGTCAACGATTGACATAATTTGTTGACAACCCTACTACTTTGGTTCGGAAGGCTCTTATGGAAAAGCAGATTCAGTTGTTTATTGATTATATACATAATAAGAAAAAAACGTCTTTAAATACTGAGATGTCATATAAGAGAGACTTGCTGAAAGTGGCAAATTATCTTAACGAACATGGTATAAAAAGATGGGAAGATGCAACAAATAATGATCTTAAAGAATACATAGATTCTATGTATAACAATAATTTTGCAAATGCTTCCATTTCAAGAAGCATTGCTTCTGTAAAAGCGTTATATGCTTTTCTTCAGTATTCGGGTGTTTGCGAACAGGATGTTTCCAAAGATTTGAAAGCGCCCAAAATTGAGAAGAAAATGCCCAGCATTCTTACCAAGAATCAGGTAACGCTTCTTCTTGAACAGCCTAACGGCAGAACTCCCAAGCAGATCAGAGATAAGGCTATGCTGGAGCTTTTATACGCAACGGGTATTAGAGTTTCCGAACTTATTTCGCTTGAAATTTCCGATATTAACCTTAATATGGATTTTATTAAGATACGCGATTTGAAAAAAGAGCGTCTGATTCCTTTCGGAACAAAAGCTCATAATGCAATGACCGATTATATTCTTAATTCAAGGGATATTTTGCTTGAGAATAATGAATCGAGTTATTTCTTCGTTAACTGCTCGGGTTCTCAGATGTCCAGACAGGGCTTCTGGAAACTTATTAAGAGTTATACCAAAATGGCCGGCATAGACGCAGATATTACGCCTCATACTCTGAGACATTCTTTTGCTGCACATCTTGTTGAAAACGGCGCAGAACTTAAGGCTGTACAGGAAATGCTCGGACATTCCGATATTTCGACAACTCAGATTTATTTAAATAACTCCCAGAATCATTTAAGGGACGTGTACGATAAGACACATCCCCGCAGTTAAATGATTTATATTTTGATGAATTCGGGTTTTCTTTCCTTGAATTCTGCAACATATTTGAATCCTAAGGATTCCAGCAAATCACTTGCTCTTGATATTTCATACGCCATATGTTCACATATATGAGCGTCGCTTCCGAAAGTAATTATTTCCCCACCGCATTGCTTATATAATTTCAAAATCTCCGGATTGGGGTTAAATTCTTTTAATTTGCTTCGAAGACCTCCCGAATTTAGTTCAATGCCTTTTCCCTTTGCAACTAATATTTTAAATATAGCTTCAAAGATTTCTTTATAATGTCTGATATCTTTATCTTCATCTGTGCATTCAGTATATCTTACGCAATAATCAAGATGACCGTATACATCGAAATCATCGAAGTTTTTAACATTTTCAAGAATCTCTTCAAAGTATACCTTCATGCCTTCGACAGATGAATACATTTCCCAATATTTAGGGAAATAAGGATCGACTTTATTGGCTGTATGGGATGAGAGTATTACGAAGTCGTAAGGACTCGAAGTGATAATATCTTTTCCTATATCATATATATCAGGATATATACCGAGTTCAATGCCAAATCTTACGTTGATTTTGGATTGAAGGCTTTCATCTGCGCGTAATCTTTTGGCTGTTTCAATGTATCTTTCGACATCCAGATCAAATTTTCCTTCATTTCCCGGTTTATATGACGGAAAAAGAGGATCGTAATGCTCTGTAAAGCAAATGGTTTTTAAATTATTTTCTATTGCCGCGTTAATCATATCGCTCATTTCGGTTTTCGAATCGCCCGAAAATGTTGAATGCATGTGCTGGTCACTTCGTATCATATGTATACCTCACTTTATCGAATACATATTTTATCATTATAATGAAGAATATTCTATACACTTTAAACACTTCACATTTTTGAGAAAGAAGATTATAATAATCAATGTTGTTTATAGAATAATTGTTATATATAAGGAGTTTTTTATGACAAAGATCAGAACAAGATTCGCACCTTCACCTACCGGAAGAATGCATGTAGGTAATTTAAGAACTGCTTTGTATGCTTACCTTATTACCAAGCATGAAGGCGGAGATTACATTCTTCGTATCGAGGATACGGACCAGGAAAGATATGTGGAAGGCGCAGTTGATATTATATACAGAACTCTTGAGAAAACCGGACTTATTCATGATGAAGGTCCCGACAAGGATAAAGGATTCGGACCTTACGTTCAGTCTGAAAGACAAAAGAGCGGTCTTTATCTTGAATATGCCAAGAAACTAGTAGAAAAAGGCGAGGCTTATTACTGCTTCTGCGATAAGGAAAGACTTGCCACATTAACAAGAAAAGAAGGCGATAAAGAGATCAATGTTTATGACAAGCACTGCCTTTCTTTATCCAAAGAAGAAGTTGAGGCCAATCTTAAGGCAGGTAAGCCTTATGTTATAAGACAGAACAATCCCAATACAGGTACAACAACATTCCATGATGAGATTTATGGAGATATCACTGTAGATAATGCGGAACTTGACGATATGATCCTTATCAAGTCTGACGGATATCCCACATATAACTTTGCAAATGTTGTTGATGACCATCTTATGGGTATCACTCATGTTGTAAGAGGCAATGAGTATCTTTCTTCATCACCCAAATACAACAGATTATATGAAGCTTTTGGCTGGGAAGTGCCTGTTTATGTGCATTGCCCTTTGATTACAGATGAGAATCATCAGAAATTATCCAAGCGCTGCGGTCATTCGTCATATGAAGATCTGATCGAGCAGGGATTTTTATCTGATGCTATCGTAAATTTCGTTGCTTTGCTCGGCTGGAGCCCTGAAAACAATCAGGAGATCATGTCTTTGGATGAGCTTATCAAAGCATTTGATTATCGTCATATTAATAAATCACCCGCCGTATTTGACTATACCAAGTTAAAATGGATGAACGGTGAATATATTAAGGCGATGGATTTTGATGCTTTCTATGAGAAAGCTTTGCCTATTATCAAGAGTGTTCTGACAAAAGATTATGATTTAAAGAAGATTGCCGAAATGGTTAAGACGAGAATCGAAATATTCCCTGATATTAAAGACCATATCGATTTCTTTGAAGCCGTTCCCGAATATGACAGCGAAATGTATATTCATAAGAAAATGAAAACGGATAAGACAAACTCGCTTGAAGTTTTGAAGAATATCTATCCCGTTTTGAAAGAACTTGATGAGAGCAAATACAACAATGATGATCTGTATGCGCTTCTTGTTGATTTTGCCGCAAAATCCGAATTAAAGAACGGTACGGTTCTCTGGCCTGTCAGAACAGCACTTTCAGGTAAACAGATGACACCCTGCGGCGCAACTGAAATACTTGAAATATTAGGAAAGGAAGAGTCGCTTAAGAGAATTGAAGCGGCCATCGAAAAGTTATCGAATGAAGTTTGATGAAAATCAAATAAAGGTTATTGAAGCTCCGCTCGGGTCTCTGCTTGTTACGGCAGGACCCGGGGCGGGCAAAACGGCTGTACTGACGCACAGGATCAGGTATCTTAATGAAAAATTCGGGATACCGTACGAAAAAATCCTTGTAATTACTTTTACAAAAGCGGCTGCGGTGCAGATGAAGTCGAGATTTGAAGGTGTATTTGAGAATGATTCCAAAGTTACGTTCTGTACATTCCATTCTCTGTTTTATTCAATCTTAAAAGACTGTCGGTTTAAAGATTTCTCAATTATTTCCACAAATGAAAAAATGAATATTCTGAAAACGGTTCTTATGGATAATGATATTGATTTATCCTTTTTTGATATGCCTTCCTTTCTGGAAGAAGTATCGAAAATAAAGAATCTGGGCATTGATCTGAATAATTACGAGCCATCGTCATGCGATAAAGATAAGTTTTCAAAGATCTACAGGCAGTATGGCGAAGAACTGAAAGACAGTAATTTAATTGATTATGATGATTTTGCGATTGAAGTAAATGATTTATTTTCCAAAGATGCTGCGTTTCTTGAAAAATGGAAGAACAGATATGATTACTGTCTGATAGACGAATTTCAGGATATTAATTTCAAACAGTATGAAGTTATTAAAATGCTTTTTAAAAACAAGTCCGTATTTGCGGTGGGAGATGAAGATCAGTCAATCTATGCTTTCAGGGGATCTTCAAGCAATATCTGTCTTATCTTCAGGGAAGACTTCGAATCGGATGTCATGAAACTGTCTACCAACTACAGAAGTTCGAAAAAAATAGTCAATGCTTCCATGGAACTTATATCAAATAACACTTTACGGTTTGATAAACGAATTGTTCCCTGTGAAAGTTCTTCGGAAGGCGTTTTTGATCTGAAAATATTTAATGATGCGAATGATGAATATAAGTATATTGCCGAGGAGATTAAAGAGAAAGGGAAAGGAAAGAGCGCGGCAATACTCCTTCGCACGAACAGCATTCCGGAATCGCTTCTTTATTATCTTATGAAAGAAAAGGTAAGATTTAAAAGCGAAAAGGAGGTGCTTCAGAAAAAAGATAATGAGATCACAGATGATATACTGACTTACATGAAATTGTCATGCAAAGATAATACATATAAAAATCTTATAAAAATAGCCAATAAACCCAATCGTTATATATCAAGAAATTTCCTTTCCAAATGCATGATGAGTGAACTGAAAAATGATGGAACATTTAGTTATGTAAACCTTTACAAGAATGCGAAAGGGAAGGATTATCTGCTTGGGAACATATTTAAACTCGAAAGGAATATCAGACAGCTTTCAAAACTGGATTCCTTGGAGGGACTCATTTTTATTTTCAATGTTCTTGGCTATGATTCCTATCTGGCGTCAAAGAAGATTAAATACCTGACGGAATACGAAGAACTAAAAATGCTTGCGCTTCAGCTTGAAAAGAAAGAAGAACTGATAGAGTATTTTGATTTTCTAAAGGATAATGAAAAGGAAGCCGGAGGTTGCTTTGATGAGCACGATGTTGAAATATGTACGATACATGCTTCTAAGGGAAGGGAATGGGATGAAGTTTACATCATTGATGTAAATGAAGGTGTAATCCCTCATAAAAAAGCTGTTACGAAGGCTGAAACGGAAGAGGAAAGAAGACTTTTTTATGTGGCAATGACCAGAGCTAAAGAAAAACTCTGCATAACCTGTATAAATAATGCGTCGTTTGCAAAACCTTCGGTATTTGCAGAGGAAACAGGATTTAGACCCTGTTCATATTAAAGAAAATACTTATTAAACAGGTTTTAGATTTGTTTATATATAAAATTTGAAAAGGAAACAGGTTTCAGGATTTTGTTCTTATTATAGAAAACAATATATAAATTAAAGTATTGAACAGGAAAAATTTTGAATGTATAATAATTAAGTTGAAATTAAAAGATACGGATTTTTCCGTTCGAATTAAATTATTTACAAAGGAGATATAAAAATGGCATTTGTTGACAGAATCAAAGAAAAAGCAAAGCTTCAGAGCAAAACGATTCTTCTTCCCGAAACAATGGATGACAGAACATACTATGCAGCTGAAGAAGCAATCAAGGAGGGAATAGCTAAAATCGTTCTTATCGGAGCTAAAGATGAAATCGATGCTCATGTAAAGGCTACGGGAGTTGATATTTCCAAAGCAGAAATTCTTGATCCCGCTACATGCGATAAGTTTGAAGATTATGCAAATCTTCTTTATGAAACAAGAAAAGCAAAAGGTATGACACCTGAGCAGGCCAGAGAAATTCTTCTTAAAGATACAATTACATTCGGTATCGTAGTGTTAAAAGCAGGTGATGCAGACGGACTTGTTGCCGGTGCATGCCATTCAACAGCTGATACACTTCGTCCTTCACTTCAGATTCTTAAGACAAAAGCAGGATGCAAGCTTGTTTCCGCATTCTTCATCATGGATGTTCCCAACTGCGAATACGGCGCAAACGGAACATTTATCTTTGCTGACTCCGGATTAAACCAGGATCCCAATCCCGAAGAACTTGCAGCAATCGCAGCTTCTTCAGCAGAAAGCTTCGAAAGCCTCGTAGGAGAGAAGGCTGTATGTGCAATGCTTTCACATTCTACAGTCGGATCTGCAAAGCATGCATTGGTTGACAAGATGGTTGAAGCTACAAGAATCGCAAAAGAGCAGTATCCTGAAATCGTTGTTGACGGCGAATTCCAGCTTGATGCAGCTATCGTTCCTTCTGTAGCCAAGTCAAAAGCTCCCAACTCGGATGTTGCAGGTAAGGCTAACGTTCTTATCTTCCCCAACCTTGATGCAGGTAACATTTCTTACAAGATCGTACAGAGACTTGCAAAGGCTGATGCTTACGGTCCTATCCTTCAGGGTATCGCAAAGCCCGTTAACGATCTTTCCAGAGGATGCTCATGGCAGGATATCGTTGGCGTTATCGCAATCACAGTTTGCCAGGCCAGCGCACAGTAATTTAAGATTATAATAAAAGAAGAGGGCGAAGCACGATTTAATTGCTTCGCCCATTTTTTTATAAGAAGATATCGAAACTTAATATGAAAATGCTTTCGTGATTAATTGTACATGAAAAAACATTCCTGATCTATTGAATTGCATGTTCGTCAGGATTCTTTTAAGTGAAAATTAAGTTTATTTGCGCAATAAAAAACCTTCCCGAAAAGGAAGGTTAATATTTAAAAGCAGAATTGAAAATTAGTTCTCGTCTAATTTAATAATCTCTTTCTTGTTATAACATCCGCAAGCCTTGCATACTCTGTGAGGAACAGTAAGAGCGCCACATTTGGAACATTTTACCAATGTTACAGCTCCCATCTTCCAGTTTGCTCTTCTTTTATCTCTATGGCTTTTGGATGATTTGTTCTTAGGACAAATAGACATTTCTTTACACCTCCAATTCCCTACTTGTTTTTATTCGTACGTTAAAGAGTATACATTTTGAACATTACTTTGTCAACAAAAAAGTGAATATTAAACTATTTCTTGATTTTTTGCCGTATTTTTAGTATATTTAAGGTTGTATTTTTATGGTCATATGTATTGTTGAAGAGGGAATAAAATGAGTGATTTTGTAAAAGTTGCACTTGATGCACACGGCGGTGACAACGCACCGAAAGAAGTGGTTAAAGGTGCCTTAAATGCATTAAAAGAAGAGGACGGCCTTCAGGTATACCTTGTAGGTGTGTCCGAACTCATTGAAAAAGAACTCGAAGGCGTTGAATATGATAAAGAAAGACTGATCATTAAAGATGCTCCCGAGATTATAACGATGGCTGAACCGCCTGTTGCCGCAGTCAGAAAGAAAAAGAAATCTTCTATCGTTATCGGCATGCAGATGGTAAGAGACGGAGAGTGTGATGCATTTGTATCATGCGGAAGTACCGGTGCCGTTTTAGTCGGAGGACAGGTTATCGTTGGAAGGATCAAAGGTGTTGAAAGACCGCCTCTTGCTCCGCTTATTCCTACCGCAAAAGGCTTTTCGCTTTTAATCGACTGCGGTGCGAATGTGGATTCGAAGCCTTCCAATCTTGTACAGTTCGCCAGGATGGGCAGCATTTATATGAAGAAAATGATGGGCGTTGAAAACCCTAAAGTCGGTATCGTTAATATCGGCGCTGAGGAAGAAAAGGGTAACGCTTTAGTAAAAGATACATTCCCCATGCTTAAGGGATGCACGGATATTAACTTTATCGGAAGCATCGAAGCGAGAGATATTCCTTCGGGTTGCTGTGACGTAATAGTGTGCGATGCTTTTGTCGGAAATGTTATCCTTAAATTATATGAGGGATTAAGCAATACACTTGTTGCCAAGATAAAAGAATCCATGCTTACCAATGTTAAGAGCAAGGTCGGAGCGGCTCTTGTCAAGCCGAATCTTAAAAAGACGCTTAAGAGTTTTTCGGCTTCCGAATACGGCGGAGCGCCTCTTTTGGGATTAAAAGGTCTTGTTGTTAAAGGACACGGCAATTCAAAAGCGGGCGAGATTAAAAATGCGATAAAGCAGTGCATAAAATATAAAGAAAGCGATATGCTGAATATTCTAAGTAATAGTTTTGCTATTACGGTTGTTCAGGAGGACTAAAATCATGGTTCTGGATATTTTAAAGGAAAACATTGTAAATATATTAAATGTAGATCCTAATGAGATAACAGAAGAAACCACATTCATAGGTGATTTATGCGCCGATTCTCTGGATGTATACCAGATCATCGTAGGCGTGGAAGAGGCTTTAAACATTTCACTTGAAGGTGAAGACGTGGAACAGATATCAAATGTCGGAGAAGCTGTTTTATTAATTGAAAAGGTAATGGAAAACAAACAATGAACATCGATGAGAGACTTACCAAATTACAGGAGCTTATCGGATTGCAGTTTACCGATACGGCTAATCTGAGAAGTGCAATTTCGCATTCCTCGTTTGTTAACGAATTAAAAGTGAATAAATGGGAAGATTATGAAAGACTCGAATTTCTCGGTGATGCCGTTCTTGAGATTGTTTCTTCCGATTATCTTTACAGAATGCATCCGGACATGCCCGAAGGTGAATTGTCAAAGCTTCGTGCTTCTCTTGTCTGTGAGCCTTCGCTTGCTTTTACTGCCAAAAGAATGAATCTTTCGGAATACATTCTTGTGGGAAAAGGAGAAGATGCGAGCGGCGGCAGATACAGAAATTCTCTTTTATCCGACGTTTTCGAAGCCATTATCGGAGCTGTATATATTGAATTCGGATATCTTGAAGCCAAGAATTATATCGAGAAATTTCTTCTTAACGATATTTCCGAAAACCAGCTTTTTGTTGATTCAAAGAGCAGAATGCAGATTTATGTTCAGTCAAAGGACCACATGAATCTGGAATATAAAGTTATTGAAGAAAGCGGACCTGATCATGACAAGCATTTCAAGGTCGGTCTTTTCATAAATGATGAAATGATATGTTCGGGAGAAGGACATAACAAAAAAGAAGCGGAACAGTTAGCCGCTTACAACGGTATTAAAATACTGACAAAGGAAGAATAAAATGTATTTAAAAAGCATTGAAGTTCAGGGCTTTAAGTCTTTTGCGAATAAAATAGTTCTTCAGTTTAATAACGGAATTACCGGTATAGTAGGACCTAACGGTTCGGGTAAAAGCAATGTTGCTGATGCGGTAAGATGGGTTCTCGGAGAACAGAGGATCAAGCAGTTAAGAGGCGCATCCATGCAGGATGTCATCTTTTCGGGAACGGAACTCAGAAAACCTGTCGGCAGCGCTTACGTTGCAATCACTCTTGATAATTCTGACCACGCTCTTTCGATAGATTTTGACGAAGTTACGGTTGCCAGAAGAATATACAGATCCGGTGAATCGGAATATCTCATTAACGGAACGGTATGCAGATTAAAGGACGTTAATGAGCTTTTTTATGATACGGGTATTGGTAAGGAAGGCTATTCCATTATCGGTCAGGGACAGATTGACAAAATCTTAAGTTCCAAACCCGAAGACAGAAGAGAACTTTTTGACGAAGCTGCAGGCATCGTTAAATATAAAAGACGTAAAGTTGAAGCATTAAAAAAACTTGAAAACGAAAGAGCCAATCTCCTTCGTGTTACGGATATTTTATCCGAACTCGACAGACAGATCGGGCCTCTCGAAAAGCAGTCACAGAAAGCAAAGATTTATCTTTCCAAAAAGGAAGAGTTAAAAAAATACGATATAAACGTATTCCTTCTCGATTCGGAAGTTATTGACAAGAAGATTACCGAACTTACCGAAAAAGAAGCGATTGCTCAGAAAGATTTCGAAGAAGTTTCTCTTGCAAATGAAAAACTCAAAAGAGATTACGAAGAAGTTGAAAATATTTTAAGTCATCTCGATGAGGAAATCGAAGAAAACAGAGCAAAACTTGCCGATACGGATGTGCTTCGCGAAAAACTTGAAGGCGAGATCAAAGTCCTTAACGAACAGATTTCCACTGCAACGGACAATATCGGTCATCTTGATACGAGACTTGCAAGTATTGACGAATCCATCAAAAACAAAAATGAAGAAATCGAAAAGGTCGTTGAATTAAAATCACAGATCGATAACGAGATAGCCGAGAAGAAAAAAGACAGTGATGCCCAGAAGGCAAAACTTGACGAAATAGAAGCTCTTATCGAAACCGTATCTTCTTACATTGACAAGGGCAACAGTTATATCATCGAGATACTTAACGAAAGAGCAACGATAAAGGCTGATATTTCAGGTATTGAAAGCAATATTTCCCAGAGGAATATCAGACTTTCCGAAGTTAATGCAAAACTTCTTGCAGCCAAATCCGTTGAAGAGAAGCATAATCAGGAAGTTAAGAAATTCGAGGATGAATTCAAGAAGATTACCGATGAGATTTCCGAACTTAACAAAAAGGGCAAGGAACTTGATTCGATGACTTCATCATTCCATGATGAACTTGCTCTTGCTGACGACAAATTAAAGGATATCCAGTCAAAATATCATCAGGAAAAATCAAGGCTTGACGCTGTTTCAAACATCGCCGAAAGATATGACGGATTCAACTCTTCGATCAAAAGAGTCATGGAGCAGAAGCAGTCGGATAAACGTATCATAGGTGTTGTTGCAGATATTCTCAAAGTTGATCCCAAATATGAAACAGCCATTGAAATAGCACTCGGCGGCAATATTCAGAATATTGTCACGAAGGATGAGGACTGTGCCAAGAAGCTTATCGAGCTTTTAAAGAGAGAAAGAGCCGGACGAGCAACTTTCCTTCCGCTTACATCTCTTACGAATCCTCAGGAATTCAAACAGCCTGAATCTTTAAATGAAAAAGGCGTTATCGGTAAAGCTGATGAAATCGTCGAATGCGATGATGAATTCAGATGTGTTGCAGAAGCGATGCTTGGCAGAATACTTGTAGTTGATAATGTCGACAATGCTTTAAAGATTGCCAGAAAATATGAATTCGGCATAAGAATGGTTACGCTTGAGGGTGAACTTCTTATCCCGGGCGGCGGTATCAGCGGCGGTAATTTCAAAAACAATTCGAACCTTCTCGGAAGAAGAAGAGAAATCGAAGAGTTAAACGATAAGGTTAAGAAACTTTCCGATGAACAGAATAAAGTTCTTGAGGAAATCGAAAACATAAAGACGAGAAGAAATGAAGTCAGAGCTCAGATCATGAAGAACAAAGATGATCTGCAGGATGCCTTCATCAGACAGAATTCTGCCAGAATAAACTGTGAGAACGCCAAGGAAAAGATGGGTTCCACCATGTCTGATTTTGATGCTCTTCGCGAAGAGGCCGCAATGATAGCTCTCGATCTCGAAACCTTTGCAAAGAATAAAGAGGAAAAAGAGTTACTTTTCACGCAGTCTGTTGAAAATGAAGAGAACGAGAAAAAGAAAATCGAATCCAAACAGGCTGAACTTGTCGAACTCAAGAATCAGGAAGCCGAAAAGGCTTCTAAAGCCAATGACGCTCATCTGGTAATGGAAAAACTTTATCAGAAACAGGAATTCGAGCAGTCGAATCTCGACAGAATCAAAGCCGAGGCTGAAAGATTCGTTAAAGAAAAAGAAGAAGTTATTTCAAACAGAAAACTTACCGATGAGGAAATAGAGAAGAAGAAAGAAGACCTTGAAAGCATAAGAGAAACCATCAAGGCAGGCTCTGCTTCACAGTCCGAGGCGGAAAAGAAACTTAATGAAGATATTGAACGTAAGGAAGAACTCGTTAAAAAGAGAAAATCCTACTTCGATGAAAAAGATGCGATAAGCGAGAAAGTTAGCAACTGCGAAAAGGAAATCATCCGTCTTCAGAGTGCAAGAGAGAAACAACAGGAAAACCTTGCTTCATTCTCGTCTTATATCTGGCAGGAATACGATATCACTTTGCAGGATGCCAAACTTTTGAGGGATGAGGAACTTGACAATCTTTCCGAAATGAAAAAGAAAGTTCATTCATTAAAGGATGAGATCAAAAAACTCGGCGATGTCAATGTAAACTCAATAGAAGAATACAAAGAAGTGTTTGAAAGACATTCGTTCCTTTCGACACAGCATAAAGACCTTCTTGAAGCTGAGAAAGAACTTGTAAAGATAATCGATGAACTTGATACGGCCATGAGAACTCAGTTTAAACAGCAATTCGGTCTTATTTCACAGGAATTCGAGAAAGTATTCAGAGAATTGTTCGGTGGCGGTAAAGCTACTCTTGAACTTCTTGACGAAGAGGATATTCTTGAAGCCGGAATTAAGATCAATGCTCAGCCGCCCGGAAAGAAACTCCAGAATATGATGCAGTTATCCGGTGGCGAAAAGGCACTTACGGCCATATCCCTGCTCTTTGCGATCCAGAATCTTAAACCTTCGCCTTTCTGTCTGCTCGACGAAATCGAAGCGGCTCTTGATGAAAGCAACGTAGACAGATTCGCAAAATACCTGATGAAGATGACGAAAAATACTCAGTTTATAGTCATTACTCACAGAAGGGGTACAATGTACAAAGCTGACAGACTTTACGGTATTACAATGCAGGAGAAAGGTGTATCGGCTCTTGTATCCGTAGATCTTGTCGAAAAAGAACTTGAGAAAGAAGAAAAAAAGGCTGAATAAATATGGAAAAAGAAAAAACCGGCTTTTTTGCTAAACTGAAAAACGGTCTTAACAAGACAAGAATTAATCTGCTCGACGGATTGGACAGCGTTTTCCATGGTTTTTCGGAAATCGATGATGATTTTTACGAAGAACTTGAAGAAGTTCTCGTAATGGCTGACATCGGCGTAATGACCACCGGAGAAATAATCGAGGAGATCAAGACACTCGTAAAAGTTGAACATATCAAGAAACCTGAAGACTGCAGGGAATATCTTATCGATCTTCTTGCAAAAAGACTTACGGTTGATTCCGAAGGTTATTCGTTTGAAAACGAAAAATCGATAATTTTTGTTATCGGTGTAAACGGCGTAGGAAAGACGACAACAATCGGAAAACTTGCTTATAACTTTAAGAAAGACAACAAAAAGGTATTGATTGCCGCTGCCGATACTTTCAGAGCCGCAGCGACCGAACAGCTTGAAGTATGGGCTGAAAGAGTCGGAGTTACAATGATAGGCTCCAAAGAAGGAACGGATCCCGCGAGCGTAATTTACGACGCGCTTCAGTCCGCAAAGGCCAAGGATATGGATATTCTTCTTTGCGACACTGCGGGAAGACTACACAATAAGAAGAACCTTATGGAAGAACTCAAGAAGATGAACAGGATCATCGACAAAGAGTTCCCAGGAATTCATCGTGAGAATTTCCTGGTACTTGATGCATCCACAGGGCAGAACGCACTTAATCAGGCCAAAGAATTCAAAGAAGCCTGCGATATTACGGGTATAATCCTTACTAAAATGGACGGAACGGCCAAAGGCGGTATTGCGATCGCCATCTGGCAGGAACTTAAGATTCCCGTTAAATTCATCGGCGTGGGTGAAGGAATTGAAGATTTGCAGAAATTTGATTCAAAATCATTTGTTAAAGCTATTTTTGAAGAATCTTAAACTTTAAAGATCCTGATTTAAAGAAAATTCGGGGGTGTCAAGTAAAAAGTCTTGACACCCTTGATTATTTTTGTTATATTTAACGGGCTGGAAAATTTCGGTTATTGTTTTTTATGGAGGTTGTTATGGACAGAATTGTAGAGAGATCTCTGCTTTTTGACATTTACGGCAATCTTTTGACAGAACATCAGAGAAAAATATATTCGGATGTTGTCGACAATGATTATTCTCTTTCGGAAATAGGCGAAGAGATGGGGATTTCCAGACAGGGTGTCCATGATGCCGTAAAAAGAATCGATAAGATTTTAAATGATTACGAAGACAGACTTCATTTTGCTTCGAATTATCTTAAAAATCTTGAAACGATAGACAGAATAAGATATGAGTTGGATGAGATTTCAAAGAACGGTACGGATGTTTCGATTATTGCCGGTCTTTTGAATGATCTTTCTGAGGATATATAATGGCTTTTGAAAATTTAACTGATAAACTTACAAAAGTATTTAAAAATCTTCGCTCCAAGGGACGTTTGACTGAGGATGACGTTAAGGTTGCTTTAAAAGAAGTCAAACTTGCTCTTCTTGAAGCGGACGTCAACTACAAAGTCGTTAAGACTTTTATCAAAAGTGTTGAAGAGAGAGCAGTCGGAACGGAAGTTCTTGAAGGACTCAATCCCGGACAGGCTGTTATAAAGATAGTTAACGAAGAACTTACCAATGTTCTCGGCTCTGAAACCGTGGAACTTAAATTCGAACCCGGACAGGCGATTACCGTAATCATGCTTTGCGGTCTTCAGGGTGCAGGTAAAACGACCACGGCTGCCAAACTTGCCGGCAAGTTTATTCAGAAAGGCAAGAAACCTTTGCTTGTAGCACTTGACGTTTACAGACCTGCCGCTATCAAGCAGTTACAGGTTAACGGTGAAAAACAGGGCGTTGATGTTTTCTCGATGGGAGATAACGTAAAGCCTGTTGAAATCGCCAAGGCTTCAATCGAATATGCAAAGAATAACAAACACAATGTTGTTATCTTCGATACGGCAGGACGTCTTCATATTGACGAAGAGCTTATGAACGAGCTTGTGGAAATCAAGAAGAATGTAGACGTTCACAAGACGCTTCTCGTTGTCGATGCGATGATCGGTCAGGATTCCGTAAATGTTGCTTCGGATTTCAATCAGAGAATCGGAATCGACGGTCTTATCTTAAGCAAGATGGACGGCGATACAAGAGGCGGTGCCGCATTATCGATTAAATCCGTTACGGGTGTTCCCATTCTTTATGTAGGTATGGGAGAAAAACTTTCGGATCTCGAACAGTTCTATCCCGACAGAATGGCAAACAGAATCCTCGGAATGGGCGATGTTCTTACTCTTATCGATAAAGTTATGGCTGAGACCGAAGAAATCGATAAAGATAAAGAAAAAGACATGATGGCCAGACTCAAGAAAGGAAAGTTTGATTTCAACGACTACCTTGAGAGTATGAACCAGATGAAGAAAATGGGCGGACTTTCATCAATGCTCGGACTTATGCCGAACCTTGGAATTTCCAAGGATGACCTTGAAGGCGCGATTGATGAAAAGCAGATTAAACAGATGGAAGCAATCGTTCTTTCGATGACAAAGAAGGAAAGAGCGAATCCCAAACTTCTCAATCCTCAGAGAAAACATCGAATCGCAAAAGGTGCCGGAGTTGATATTTCGGTGGTAAACAGATTCATCAAACAGTTTGAACAGACTCAGAAGATGATGAAACAAATGCCGGGTCTTATGGGAGGAAAGAAAAGACACGGTTTCGGCGGCGGATTCAGAATGCCGTTTTAATTAAGTCAATTTCTTCCTATTCGGAAGCATTTGAAAATAAATTTTTATATTTTATATACGGAGGACAAAGAAATGTCAGTTAAAATCAGATTAAGCAGAATGGGTTATAAGAGAAATCCTATTTACAGAATCGTTGTTTCAGATTCTCGTACAGCAAGAAACGGCGGATGCATCGAAGAAATCGGTACATACGATCCCAACAGGAATCCTTCTGAATTCAAAGTTAATGAAGAAGCAGCAAAGAAATGGTTAAACAACGGCGCTCAGCCCACAGAAACAGTTGCTAAGATCTTCAAGATTGCAGGTATCGAAAAATAATTCGGGATAACAAGGGAGGCGAATTCGTGAAAGAATTAGTTGAAACAATTGCCAAAGCTCTTGTAGATCATCCTGAAGAGGTTACTGTAACTGAAAATGCAGACGGTAAGAATATCGAGATTAATCTCCATGTGGCACAAAGCGATATGGGTAAAGTAATCGGGAAACAGGGCAGAATAGCCAAAGCGATCAGAACGGTTGTTAAGGCAGCTTCTGTTAAGGATGATTTACAGGTTGATGTAAATATTGAATAAAAGGGATTAATCTTCTTCGATTATTTGAATTTCGAGATAATCAAAATCGATTGATTCTATAAAAGAATCTTTGCCAAAACGTGTTTTGGATATCGATTTGAATTCGGAAATGTTTTTGTCCAGCCAGATAGGTACAGACAGATCAAATTGGTAACAGCCGTTTTCCAGAGATTTCAGGACTTTGTGAGTACGGGTATCGCAGCTTTCGTCGGAAATTGTTATATCTTTTATCTGATGATTGTCTTTGATTTCCTTGATCCAGAGTCTGAACATAAATTACCTCACTGATTGCCTGAAAAATATTATCGTTGTTTATTTTAACACAGTTTGGATTATATTTCGATGAATATTTATTTTTGTATTGAATTATTGTGATTTTTGTGGTAATTTATTATAGTTGCGTGTAAAGAGATGGTCCGCTGAGCCGATTTCGGACTTAAGAACATCCGATGAAACATAAAGGAGATTTATCATGAACGAAATTATTAAAGAGATTGAAAGTGCTCAGTTAAAAGAGAGCGTTCCTGCTTTCCAGGTTGGTGACACAGTAAAGGTTCACAACAGAATTCAGGAAGGCAACAAGTCAAGAATCCAGATCTTTGAAGGAACAGTAATTAAGATTCAGGGTGGTTCAAACCGTCAGACATTTACAGTTCGTAAGATTTCAAACGGATGCGGTGTTGAGAAAACATGGCCCATCCATTCACCTAACGTAGCTGATGTTGAAGTTGTACGTAAAGGTAAGATCAGAAGAGCTAAACTTTTCTACTTAAGAGACAGAGTAGGAAAGAGAGCAAAAGTAAAAGAAAAAATGTAATTGCTTTTTAAAAGGCGGGTTTTACCCGCCTTTATTTGTCTTTAAATACAGCTTGTTGTATAATTAATGAATCCAGATAATGACATTAAGGATTTTCAGATATGAAAAAGAAGGCCGGACTTACATTTGTCAAAAAAGAAAAAAAGATCAAAACGCATCATTTCACTTCGGTTTTTTTGTTATTTTTCTGGATGGCCGCAGTATCTTTTATAGCTTTTGTACTTGTACTTGTTTTCGGTACGCGTTCTGCGGTTATCGGAGACAGTATGAATCCGGTATTGGTAAATTCCCAGGAAGTATTGATCAATAAGGCTTCGTATATAATCCTTAAGCCGCGTGTCAATGATATTGTGGCATTTTATCCTCACGGAAACAAGAATTCGCATATGTATATAAAAAGGATTGTTGCCACACCCGGAGACAAAGTAATTATCGAGGACGGAAATCTCTATGTTAACGGAGAAGTTTATCACAGAGAAGGACACCTTGATTATATTGAATATGCAGGACTGGCCGAGAATGAAATCGTTCTTGAAAAAGGCGAATATTTTGTAATGGGCGATAACTGCAACGATTCCGAAGATTCAAGATACGGCAATATAGGAAGCGTTTCTTCGGACGAAATTGTCGGAAGAGTATGGTTTCATTTTCCTTTCGAAGACATGAAAATGGGTTTTAACTGAGAATTTATGAGTAAAGAAACAGAAATAAACGAAAATAAAAAAGATTCAATAAACAGCATCAACTGGTATCCCGGACATATGACCAAAGCAAAGAGGATGATGGAAGAAAACATCAAACTCGTCGATCTTGTAATCGAAATAATAGATGCAAGAGCACCGCTTTCTTCCAGAAATCCCGATATCGACAAACTTTCCGCGAATAAATTCAGACTTGTTTTGATGAACAAATCGGACATGGCGGATAAAGCCGAAAATGAAAAATGGTGCAGGTATTTCGAATCCAAAGGAATTAAATGCGTGCTTATCAATTCGAGAACCGGATACGGAATCAAGAATCTTGACAATATAATCAAAGAAGTCTGTAAAGACAAGATTGAAAGAGACCGTAAAAGAGGTATACTTAAAAGAAGCATTAAATGCATGATAGTCGGTATTCCCAATGTCGGAAAATCAACCTTCATCAATTCGATTTCCAGGAAATCCGCCGCAAAGACGGGAAATAAACCGGGTGTCACAAAAGGAAAACAGTGGATATCCGTTAAAAACGATTTCGAACTGCTTGATACGCCGGGTATTCTCTGGCCCAAATTTGATGATAAAAGAACGGGAATCGTTCTTGCGCTTATAGGTTCTGTCAATGATGACATTCTTCAGTTCGAAGATTTGTCTTTTATGCTTATAGATATTCTAAAAAACAAATATCCGGGCGCATTAAACGCAAAGTTATCGATAGATGAAAATCTTGATAACATCGATATACTTTCCGAATATGCCCGATTAAGAAATCTTGTCAAAACAGGAGGCGAACTCGATCTGACCAGAGCTTCCAAAATGCTGACAGATGAATTCAGAAACAATAAACTTGGATTTTTTACTCTGGATTATATTCCGGAATAATTTAGCGGAGCTGATTATGAATGATACTTTAAAAGAGGTTTTAAAAACGAGCATATATTTTTTGTGCCTTCTTATAATTGCACTTTTGATTGTTACTTTTGTCGGACAGAGAACGATCGTTGACGGCACAAGCATGGAAAACACTTTATCGGATAAAGACAATCTTATAGTTGACAAGATCAGTTACAGATTTCATGATCCCGAAAGATTCGATGTTGTTGTTTTTCCTTACGAAAAGAAGTCCAGAAACTATTTTATCAAAAGAGTCATAGGACTTCCCGGAGAGACTGTTTACATTGATGAAGACGGAAATATTTTCATAAATGATGTTCTGCTTGAAGAAGATTACGGCAAAGAAAAAATAAAGGATCCCGGAATTGCGATTGAACCCATAGTTCTCGGCGAAGATGAATTCTTTGTAATGGGTGACAACAGAAACGACTCCTTTGACTCGAGATTCAGGGAAGTCGGAAATATCAAGAAAAAGGATATTATCGGAAGAGCGTGGCTCAGGATTTTTCCTTTCAAAAAATTCGGTTTTGTAAAACATGCGGGAGATAAATGATTATGCGTGAATTAAAAGGGGAAAAACTCGAGGCCGAATTAAAAAGAATTGAGGCTTTGAAACAATACGAAAGAGAATATGAAAAATACGGATATGTATGCGGAATAGATGAAGTCGGAAGAGGCCCTTTTGCAGGCCCTGTTGTGGCATGTGCAGTAATTCTTCCCAAGGACTGCAATATACTTTATATTAATGATTCCAAAAAATTATCCGAAAAAAAGAGAGAAGAATTATACGATATAATAACCGGTGAGGCGGTGGCCTACGGTATCGGTATAAGAGACAACAAACGTATAGATGAAATAAATATCCTTGAAGCCACATTTGAGGCTATGCAGGATGCCATAGCGAATCTTTCGGTAAAGCCCGACGTTCTTTTAAATGACGCGGTTACCATCCCCAAGGTCGACATTAAACAGGTTCCGATCATAAAAGGAGATGCAAAAAGCATTTCAATCGGTGCCGCATCGATAGTGGCAAAAGTTACAAGAGACAGAATGATGTGCGAATTCGATAAGATTTATCCGGGTTACGATTTTGCGAAAAACAAAGGATACGGTACTGCAAAACATATCGAAGGATTAAAAAATCAGGGCCCCTGCGAAATTCATCGGTATTCATTTATACATAATTACATTTAACATTTCAGACAGAGGTATTATGTGGATAATATAAGCGGTTTACAGAACATTAATCGGGTAGCGAATTTAAGAAACGAAGCGGTCAGGGAAGGGATTAACCTTGACAGAGCCGGCGTTGATCTTATTCGACAGATGTCCTCGGGAGAAACCTTCAGGGGCGAGGTAATCGATGTTGCTCAGAATACCGCCACGATTCTCATCGGGGAAGATGCAAGGATAACGGCGAATATCAATCCCGATATCAATTTAAGCGTAGGTCAGAGTGTTCTTTTTGAAGTCAATTCGGAATCTGACGACAGCGTGGTCCTGCGTACGCTTTTCACCAATATAGCAAATGAAAATATAGCAAACAATGCTCTTTCCACAGCAAATATTCCGGTCAATGCAACGTCACTGGCTCTGGTTTCGACGCTTATGGAACAGGGTATGAGCATTGACAAGGATTCACTTGCTCTTTTATACAGGAATATTGTTTCAAATCCCGAAGTTCGTCCCGAAGAAATTATAAGGATGAAACAGATCGGGCTTGAACTTACTTCCGACAATATTGCAAGATTTGATTCTGTTCTGAATTTTGAAAGCAAAATATCCGAATCGATAAATACGCTTATCAATCAGATGCCTATGGAGCTTTCGTCCATGGCAGATAAGGATCTTTCGGCTGCGATAAATCTGGCGCAGAGTTTCATTGAAACATCGGGTGAAGGAAAGACAGAAGTTTCGGTTTCTTTGGGCGATTCCGCGCTTGGTAACGAAGAACTTCTTCAGGGAGAAGAAAATTCCGACGAAAATCAGCTTGGCGCGAATGCAAAGAATAACGAGCACATACAGGAAACGGTTAAAAATATCATAAGCGAAACAGAAGAAGGCATCATATCATCAAAGGATGCAAATACGCTTATTAACGAAGGCATAAAAACTCTGGACATTTCCGAAGAAATCGCTCTTACAAACAAAGATTTTGACAATCTTTATTCCATGGTCACAAAGGAAAATGCTTTTGCCAACGAGATGATAGACAAACTTTCTAACGGCGAAAAAATAGACCTTGAAGAACTTTTAAAAACTTTCGATTCCATTTTAAAAGACGAAAACGTTTCCGATGCGGCCAAAAAGGAACTTATTAAATCAGAGTTATTTAAGAATTCGCTTGTGGATAAATTTTCCGAGAAATGGCTTCTTGAACCCGGTGATATCAAAGATTCCAAATCCTTGAGCGAACATTACGGAAAAGTGATCGAGAACACGGATAAGATAATCGAATCTATGCAGGAAGCGGTCAAGGGAAGCGATAATCTGACGCAATCGGTAAATTCTTTCAGGGAGAACGTACAGTTTCTTCAGAATCTGAATGATTTGACGCCTTATGTTCAGCTGCCGATGAGGCTTAACAATAATTCGAATACAGGGGACCTTTATGTTTACGCCAACAAGAAGAATCTTCTGTCGGATAATGAAAACATTTCCGCAGCATTAAGACTTGATATGAAGAACCTCGGAAGAGTGGATATATACGTTAAGTTAAATTCCGGAAAGAAACTTTCGACTGATTTTACGCTTCCGGATGAAGATACGCTTAAGTTTATCGAAGAGCATATCGACATGCTTAACGAGAAACTAACTGATCTCGGTTATTCCGTCACGAATTCGTTTAATACGAAAAGTACGGCACCCGAAGTTCTTATGGAAGAGGAAACAGGAGACAAAAAAGATGCGATCGGTTTTTACCGGTTCGATGTCAGAGCATAATAAATTGGAAATTTTATGGAAAAGAAAAAAATAAGACAGGCCATAGCGCTCGAATACGATCCGAATGACGATACTGCGCCGAAAGTTATCGCTTCCGGAAAAGGTGCTCTGGCTGATAAAATCATAGACAAAGCAAAAGAAAACAAGGTTCCGGTACACAAGGATTCGAAACTGGCGGATACGCTGTCGAGACTGGAAATAGGGCAGGAAATACCGCCGGAATTATATGAGGTGGTAGCACAGATCCTTGTATTTGTTGACGCAATGGATAAGATAAGAGCGAAGCAAAAATAATTTTTTTCAGAAACAATTCAATGAAAAAAGAAATGAATACTGCAAAAATATTGAATTGAAATGATTGGCATCTTTAAAACATTAGCTGCCGATTACAAACATATGGGGGGTATAAACATTAATAAACGATCAACGGGCACAGAAAAAGAAACTCTTGCCGCAGATTATCTTCGGGAAAACGGCTTGGAAATACTCGAAACCAATTTCAGGTGTCGGATCGGAGAGATAGATATTATAGCCAAAGATAAAGAATATATCGTTTTTACAGAAGTAAAATTTCGAAAAACCGCTTCCAAAGGATTCGCTTCGGAAGCGGTTGATTTTAAGAAAATAAAAAAAATCTGCAAAGTCTCGGACTTTTACAGATTAATTAATCATTTGGATGAAAGTGTTCCGGTCAGATTTGATGTGATAGCCATAACGGGAGAGGAAACACTCTGGTATAAAAATGCTTTCGAGTATGTTAATTAGAATAATTTGAAAGCATCCTTCAAAAAAGTATCCATTGTTTCGTCGGATATTATTTCTTTATAATTAAGATTTGTATTGTCTTCTTTATTGATTCTTGAAGTGATCTTGTCTTCCTTTGCGCTTGTAAGAGAGAAGTCGTCAAGCTTCTGTACGGAAGGATTTAATACTTTTCCCGACTGAGGGAATTTTGAGTATAATGAAGAAGACGGGCTGAAAGAATTCTTTCCGTCAATCTGTAATGTTACGTCAAGCTCGCGTTTGGGCTTTTCGACTTCAGGATTAGCTGCGATGTTATCGACTCTTTTGATTGATTCCGAAGATAATCTTGAATAAATATTCATTTGTGAGCTTAATTCATAGGCGCCAATCTTCATATGAAAAACCTCTCCAAATAATATATCGTAAATTATAACACATAATTTAGATATGTGTAAAAAATTTTTTATTGAATCCGGAATGATACAAATCAAGGATTTAGTTGACATGAAAATGACCAGCATTTAAAATATATGGCGGAGGGTTTGAACAATGAATGAACGAAGAAAATCCAAAAGAATAGAACTTGAAGCTAAAATTTTTGTTAAGAGACTTGATGCAGCCGAAACTCAGGAAATATCCATTGATATCTATGATATTTCAACATCGGGTATCGGATTCAACTGTCCCGAAGCTCTTACCATCGGCGCCGTTTATGATGCGGATCTTACACTCTGGAACAAAGATGTGATCCACTGCTTTATCGAAATCGTCAGAATTCTTAAAAGCGATTCGACTTTCCAGTATGGCGGAATATTTATCGGTATGCCCGAGATGGATCTTAAGAGAATTGAAATCTACGATACCGTTAATGAATACATTAAATAATTATTTGTGATTTTGTACAAATAATATATTTGTGTATCGTCTTTTTCATACAAAAGTTATAAAAATTATTGTATAATCAGCCCTGATTTAGTAAAATAGTCTAAGTGGGGTTGATTTTTTTATATGCAGAATTAATAGGCTGAGTTTATCTGCTTACGTACATTTTGTATAAGGGGAATTGTATTAACCCCTAATAAAAACTTCGGAGGTTACAACATGAACATTTACACAACTGATAAGATTCGTAATGTCTGTCTTCTCGGACACGGCGGTGCCGGAAAGACTTCACTCGCAGAAGCCATGGCTTATCTTGGCGGAATTACATCCAGAATGGGCAAGATAACCGACGGCAATACCGTAAGCGATTACGGCAAAGAGGAAGTAAAGAGACAGATTTCTATTTCTACTTCATCTATCCCCATCGAATGGAATAATTATAAGATCAATATTTTGGATACTCCCGGTTTCTTTGATTTTGTCGGAGAAGCTGAAGAGGCCGCTTCTGCAGCAGATGCAGCGATTATCGTTGTTTCGGGTAAGGCAGGCGTTGAAGTCGGAACAGAAAGAGCATGGGATATCTGTGAAAAATATAAACTTCCCAGAATGTTCTTTGTAACCGATATGGATATCGATAATGCTTCTTACAGACAGGTTGTAGAAGATCTGACTGCAATGTACGGCAAAAAGATCGCTCCTTTCCATCTTCCCATAAGAGAAAATGAAAAATTTGTCGGATACGTTAACGTAATCGCTGAACAGGGTTATAAGTGGGAAGGCAAGGAAGTTAAGGAATGTGAAATTCCCGAAGCCAACAAGGAATATCTCAACAACTACAGAGATGCTTTGATGGAAGCTGTTGCCGAAACAAGCGAAGACCTTATGGAAAGATATTTCGGTGGCGAAACATTCTCCGAAAATGAAATCCGTCAGGCTTTAAGAGTTTCCGTTAACGACTGCAGCATCGTTCCCATTTCCATGGGATCGAATATTCTTTGCCAGGGTATTTACACACTTCTTGATGATATCGTCAAGTATCTTCCCGGTCCCGATTCAAGAAATGTTGCAGGTATCGACCTTAAGACTAACGAAGTATTCGAAGCAAATTATGATTTCTCCAAGACGAAATCGGCATATATCTTTAAGACGATTGTCGATCCTTTCATCGGTAAGTATTCACTTATCAAGGTTACGTCAGGTGTACTGAAGACAGATGACCTTATGTATAACGATGAAAAGCAGGTAGAAGAGAAGATCGGCAAGATTTATCTTCTTCAGGGCAACAAACCCATCGAAGTTTCCGAGCTTCATGCCGGCGATATCGGTGCTCTTGCCAAGATTACCGCAGCAAGAACAGGCAATACGCTTTCAACCAAGGCTCATATCATCAGATTCGGTAAAGCCGATTTGCCCAAGCCTTATACATACAAGAGATATCATGCAGTTAACAAGGCTGACGTAGACAAGATCGCACAGTCGCTTCAGAAGATGATGCATGAAGATCTTACGATCAAGGCTGTTAACGATGCAGAGAACAAGCAGATGCTTCTCTACGGTATGGGAGATCTTCACCTTGACGTAGTTCAGTCAAGACTTGAGAACGAATACAAAGTCAAGATCGATCTTACAAAACCCAAGGTAGCGTTCAGAGAAACGATCAAGAAGAAGTCCGATGTTGAATACAAGTACAAGAAACAGTCAGGCGGACACGGACAGTACGGTCACGTTAAGATGCGTTTCGAATCATCGGGCGATCTTGAAACACCTTACGTATTCGAAGAAGAAGTTGTCGGCGGCGCAGTTCCCAAGAACTACTTCCCTGCAGTTGAAAAAGGACTTCAGGAATCCGTTCTCAGAGGACCTCTTGCAGCTTATCCCGTAGTAGGCGTTAAAGCAACTCTTTACGATGGTTCTTACCATCCTGTTGACTCGTCTGAAATGGCATTCAAGATGGCTACAATCCAGGCATTCAAGAAAGGCTTCATGGAAGCAGGACCTATACTTCTTGAGCCTATCGCTTCACTTAAGGTTACCGTTCCCGAGAAATATACCGGTGACGTAATGGGCGACCTCAACAAGAAAAGAGGACGTGTTCTCGGCATGAATCCCGCAGGAAACGGAAAGACGGTTGTTGAAGCCGATATTCCCATGATGAGTCTTTTCGGATACTGTACGGACCTTCGTTCCATGACAGGCGGACGCGGCGATTATGAATACGAATTTGCACGTTACGAGCAGGCTCCTTCGGATATTCAGGATGCTGAAGTTAAGGAAAGAGCAGACAAGGTTGCAGAAGGCAATGTAGAATAATTTGAAGTTTTATAAAAAACGGAAGGAGAGTGTTTTCGCTCTCCTTCTTTTTGTCAGATTAAAACGATTGGAAATGCTTATTTTATTTGACTTTTATCATTAGAATATTTAAAATGTTTTAGTATAATATTTTTGGAGGTTGATATGAGTCAGGCATATAATCACAGAGAAATAGAAAAGAAATGGCAAAAGTACTGGGAAGAGCATGAAACTTTCAAAACCGATGTTTGGGATTTTTCCAAACCTAAATATTATGCTCTCGACATGTTCCCTTATCCTTCGGGTGTAGGTCTTCATGCCGGTCATCCGGAAGGATATACGGCAACAGACATTTCATCCCGTATGAAGAGAATGCAGGGATATAATGTACTTCATCCCATGGGATATGACTCGTTCGGACTTCCTGCAGAGCAGTATGCCGTAAATACAGGAAATAACCCTAACGGATTTACACAGGAAAATATTAAGACTTTTACGGCTCAGCTTAAAGAACTCGGCTTCGATTATGACTGGTCAAAAATGATTGCAACAAGCGATCCTTCTTTCTATAAATGGACACAGTGGATTTTCAAAAAGCTTTATGAAAAAGGATATGCAAAGCTTATTGATATGCCTGTTAACTGGTGCGAGGAACTCGGTACGGTTCTTTCCAACGATGAAGTTATCGACGGAAAGTCCGAAAGAGGCGGTTTCCCCGTTGTCAGAAAGAATATGAAACAGTGGGTTATCGATCAGGTTGCATTTGCTGATGAATTGCTTGACGGACTTAATGAAATTGACTGGCCTGAGTCAACAAAAGACATGCAGCGCCACTGGATCGGACGTTCCGAAGGTGTTGAAGTTAAATTCCAGATCGTTGGCGGCGGTGAGTTTTCAATCTATACAACGTGTATCGAAACGATTTACGGTATCACATTCATGGTACTTGCTCCCGACGGAAAGATCGTTCAGGATTTAATGCCCAGAATTCAGAACAAAGAAGAAGTTCAGGCTTATATTGACGAAACAGTCAAGAAGAACGATATGGACAGAACCGAACTTAACAAGACAAAGTCCGGATGCGAACTTAAGGGCGTCACCTGCATCAATCCCGTTAACGGAAAAGAAGTCCGCATGTTCATCGGCGATTTCGTTCTTGCCAATTATGGTACCGGTGCGGTTATGGCTGTACCTTCACACGATCAGAGAGACTTTGAATATGCGATCGCTCACAATATCGATATGATTCAGGTTATCGATGGAAGAGATGTAAGCGAATGTGCTTTTGAAAAATATGATTATCTCGGAAAAGGCTGTAAACTTATAAATTCAGAAGAGTTTACAGGACTTGTCGTAGAAGACGCTAAAGAAGCAATTACTCAGAAACTCGAAAAAATGGGTGTTGCAAAGCGTACGGTAAATTATCACTTCAGAGAATGGATCTTTGCCCGTCAGCGTTACTGGGGCGAACCCGTTCCCGTATGGTATGATGAGGACGGAAACATCCATGTTCTTGATGATTCCGAACTTCCTCTTGTTCTTCCCGAACTTGAAGATTATAAGGGAAAGAACGGACAGGCTCCTCTTGAAAATGCAACTGAATGGAAGGTATATGAGAAAGACGGCGTAAAGGGCAAGAGAGAAACATCCACCATGCCCGGATCGGCAGGTTCTTCATGGTATTATTTCAGATATATCGATCCCAATAACGACAAAGAATTCGCCAATCCCGAACTCTTAAAGCACTGGCTCCCGGTTGACCTTTATATCGGCGGTCCTGAGCATGCAGTCGGACATCTTATGTATTCGAGAATCTGGAACAGATTCCTTTACAACGAAGGACTTTCACCTGTTAAAGAACCTTTCAAGAAGCTTGTACATCAGGGTATGATCCTCGGTGAAAACGGAATCAAGATGGGTAAGAGATTCCCTGAATTTGTTATTAATCCTTCCGACATCGTTCGTGATTACGGCGCTGATACATTAAGACTTTATGAGATGTTCATGGGACCTCTTGAGGTTTCGAAACCCTGGAGTTCGTCAGGCGTTGAAGGTGCAAGAAAGTATATCAACAAAGTTTACAATTACTTCACCAATCCCGAGAACATTACGGAAACAAACGATGACAGACTTACCAAGGTTTACAACCAGACAGTTAAGAAAGTTACATCTGATTTCGAAACGCTCGGATTTAACACAGCTATCGCTCAGATGATGATCTTCATGAACGAAGCTGTAAAGGGTACATGTCCCAGAGAATATGCTGAAGGATTCATTAAGATGATATCCTGTATCTGTCCTCATGTAGGAGAGGAGATCTGGAGCATTCTCGGTCATGACGAAACGATCGCTTACGAAAAATGGCCCGAATTTGATGAAACTGCGTTAAACGAAGATACCATTGAAATCGGTGTTCAGGTTAACGGCAAGGTTAAAGGAGTTGTGGAACTTCTTAAGACGGAAGATAAAGATTCGGCACTTGTCAAAGCAAAGGCTGTTGACGGCGTTGCAAAGGCTATCGAAGGAAAGACTGTTGTAAAAGAGATCTATGTTCCCGCAAAGATAGTTAATATCGTTGTTAAATAAACAGCAGTATATTTTCCTGCAGGTTTAAAAATTTAGGAAAATTATATAATTATATAGATTTATTTGTATATGATAAAAGCCGGCTGCTTCAGTGCAGCCGGCTTTTTATGAAAACAGGGCATTAATCTTCAAATCTTTCGAGGAACCGGTAGAATGGAATTAAATTAGCTGTGGACGAAAACGGATAAGCGGTATTTTCATCTGTTAAGCCCAATTCTTCTCTGGTTAAGTTTAATTCATCCAGCCTTTTATCCACTTTTGTATTCAGGCCGTCCCAGTCAGTTACTGTTATTCCGGCTTTTTTATATATGTCCATATACTTTTTATCGGGATATATAATTTCTTCATCATCATTCTCAAATACATATACAATCTGTCTTAAGTAATTGTCGTAGAGGGAAGGGTCACCGTCGTTATCGTAATCATATTCTTCAAAAGAGAATGCATGACAGTAAATCTCTCCGCTGTAGTCATAATCTGAAGGATAATTATTTTTGAGTTTGACATCGGAGGGAAGATCAGAGGCTAAAATATAAGCTTCTGATAAATCGCTTTCGGTTGTACAGCTGAAAACAAACTCATGGATGCCTTCACCATTGCATCTGTCATAACGGTCGTAATCGGTATGATCACCCAAACTTCCCCATGAATTGTTAATTCCATAACCGTTTATTTCGCTGTATTTATTTTCATACGAACTGAATGAATCAACTACACATAAGTTTCCGTTAAGGTACTTTAAGACGTAATATTCCATCAGCCTGTTGTTTCGCTCGGATCCGTAAATGTCAAAATTTATAACCATTTCCGGTATATCGTCTTTCCCACAGTCAATGATCGCATAGTTAACTTCTCCGACTTTAGTGTCTTCATGCCAGTTTTCCGGAAGATTTTCATCAATTTCATCAATCATTTCACGGTATGAGTAAGATTGTTCAAACGTAAGAAAATCGGTTTTGATATATGACACGAATGCTTTGGAATTTCCGTCAAAATAACTTATATAATCATTTACGGTTTTCTCCCAAAGTTCTTCACCGGATAATGAGCTTTCATCATCGCGGGATGAGGAGCCTGTGTCAGGCTGCGTATCGTTTTCGGGTATTTTCAAAGAGATATCGGAGTCAGGTAATTTCACATCATTAACATTTGTGTCCTCTTCAGTTTTGTCTTTATCGTCAGGACCGGTTACTGCCTGATGAACGGGAGGCAGAGCACATGCGGTTAAGAGCAAAGACATGGAGGACGCAATTGCAATTGTTTTAAATAAGTT
The DNA here is from genome assembly GCA_024684055.1 of Lachnospiraceae bacterium. Classification (GTDB taxonomy): domain Bacteria; phylum Bacillota; class Clostridia; order Lachnospirales; family Lachnospiraceae; genus UBA3766. Next base: position 133,715 of record JAIKXN010000239.1, read on the forward strand.
TTTTCTTTTCATAGCATTTCCTTTCACAAAAAAATCCCTTTTGAAACTGATTTTATCATATCATATTTGATTTTTTGACTAAAGAACAATATATTGATTTTCCGCTTGAATTATCTACGAGATATAGTAAAATATAATAGAGTATTTATGTAAGGTGGAGAAGTATGAGTTCAGACTGGACTGTAGACGGCAGGACTGCCCGGAATAAAAGTGAATATGAGGCTTTTTTAAGGGATTCTTCCAGGATAAAAAAGATTCGTTCCAGGATAGATCTTAAAAACAAAAGGCAGCTGGAAAAGCTTTATTCTTCAATCTGTACGGGGCAGATCAAATTCGAATCGAAGATCGGTTTTGATTTCGAAGATGAGATTACGGAACTTTACAATAAAGCCGAAAGAAAAGAAGAACGAAAAAACAAAAATACAAGAAATACTTCCAGGTCCAGAGAAGAAAAACTCATCGAAGAAGAGGACAGATTTTACTCAGATTATTTAAATTCTCACGAAAAGGTTGATATTTACGATAAAAATGTCGATAAAGAATTAGTGGATTACTATCTTGAGAAGAACAGAAAGAAAAAAGGCATGATCAAATTCGTTATTATAGCTGTTTCTTTCGGAGTTCTGATCCTCTCGGGATTTATGGCTGTAATAAAGATCGCTTCCGACAGAAGAAGTGACAGTGTAAGTAAAGAAATTAAAGAAGCAGCCAAAGACAATGCTTTTGTATTTACCACGATAAAACAGCCCGAAATAAACAATCAGGCTACGTTCGATACGTATGAAATACCGGATATCCTTATGGATTATCAGGATCTGTATGACAAGAACAACGATCTTGTGGGATGGATAAAGATCGATGATACGCATATCGATTATCCTGTACTTCAGAGCGAAGACAACGAGTACTATTTAACCCACAATTTTAACGGAAAGAATGATGCCAACGGTTCCATCTTTGTTGATATGAACTGCAGCATATTTCCGAGAAGCAAAAACATAATCCTTTACGGTCATCATATGAAATCGGGAAAGATGTTTGCAAATCTCGAAAAGTATGACAGCTACGAGTTTCTGACAAATCATAAAACATTTGTATTCGATACGATTTATGAACATGCCGTATATGAAGTTGTATTTGTTTTCAGGGATTATGTTCATGCTTCCGATGATACGTCTTTTAAATATTACGAATTTGTCGATGTAACGAGTGAGACGGAATTTAATTCCTATATGGAAGAACTGAAAAACAAATCCATATACACATCAAATATTGAACTGACCATGGATGATGAGCTTTTGACTCTTTCAACATGTGATTATATGCAGGAAAACGGCAGATTTGTCGTTATGGCTCGCAAATTAAAGTAAAAATACCATGATTCTTTGATAAGGTCCAGGTTCGGAGGAAAATGATGAAAAAACAAAAGAAGAGATTATCAAGAAAATTCAAAAGAACCGTCGGGTTTACTCTTGCCGGTCTTTTTCTGATTTCGGCTGTTATCGTAGCGCTGCTTCCTCAGAGGGATGTTAACGCGTATACGCAGGACGGAGATTCGAAATGCTATCTTGAAGATTCGGAAAATGAAATTCCGGTGATCGACGATCAGGTTGATAAGATTTATACGGACGGAAACGGTTTTCAGTTTGCATATAAGAACAAAAACAACTCTCCGAACAAAATTGCGATTATATGCGGATACGATTATCAGCGTGCTTTATCGGGCGGAAATCTTACAATTCCCGATACAGTTGATGCATACAAGAAATATACCGATTCATTCGGTACATCCGGCGGTTATGTAGCCGTATCCAACAATGATGAGCCTTTGTTCTATCCTACATACAAAACAGAAACCGTAACTACGACTACAACTGATGAAGAAGGCAATCCCGTAACAGTCGAAGAAGAAGTTGAAGTAGTAGATAATTATCTTCCCTGTTATGTAGAAACTTACAATGACTGGATCAATGACAAAACCGGCAATAACAAAAGAAAGCCTGAAGAGTTCTATTATGAGGCAAATCCCGGAGATTATCAGCCCTGCATAGATCAGGCTCATCAGAGAATTACAAATATCGAAGTTAACTATATCGCAAACCAGAATGTTATCGCAAACATGGGAACAACAGGCGGAGACTGGATTCTTTCAGGCGATGATACTCTCGGTATTTTCTCAAAAGCAAACAACATTGTTAATATTACTTTCGGACCTCATCTTTACGGTATAGGAAACTATGCTTTCAGAGGATGTGCGAACGTTTCAAGCCTTACTTTCAATAACGGTATCAATACCCTTGGAAATTACAGCTTTGCAGACTGTCGTAACTTAAGAACCGTCAATCTGCCTACAGAGGCAACAATAAGTGTTATCGGTCAAAAAGCATTCTACAACTGTCAGGGATTACAGAAATTTGTTCTTCCCACGGCTGTAACCAAACTGGGTGATTCATGTTTTGAAGGATGTGTAAATCTTACCGAATGCGTTATTGATATTCCCGGCAATAACATGCTTTTAACCGAGATGGGAAAGAATGTATTTAAAAACTGTACTTCTCTTGAATATATTCAGTTCCCGCCTCTTTATACGGAAGATCAGGATGTTGCATGGTTTGAGGGATGTACTTCCCTGAAGCGTATAACGATTCCCAACAGAAATGTTACGATTATTGATTCTCCGGATTTCAGTTTTGAAGATTTCCAGAAACAGCTTCCCGAGGAATTTTATCTTGAAGGCGTAAAGGATGAAAAATTACACAAGACATCAACCGCTAATTCTTTTGCGTTCAAATATCTTAACGATGAAATTTACGAAAAGGTATATAACACAGATAAAGGAAAAATCGTATTCCAGGTAAACAACCTTAACGAACTCATTTTCTTCGAGATGGATGATTCTGTTGAAAAGGTTGAGATTCCCAAAAAGATCGGACCTTACAATATTACAAACATAGGTTCCGATTCATTTGCCGGAAGACACAATTTAAAACAGATTTCCATTCCTTCGACGATTACCGAAATTTCCGAAGGTGCTTTCATGGGCTGCCACAGACTTGAAAGTGTTATTTTCGAGGAACCCATTAACATTACAGGTATCGGAAAGAATGCTTTTGACACTCAGACTGTCGATGCATCAAAAGATTCTTGCAATCTGGCTAAAAAGCCTTCGCTTTCCTTTGTAGGAAATGCAAAAGAAGGAAGTGTTCCTTTCGAATATGCCATGGATCCCGGCAATAATATCAATAACGGTGATCAGTCGAAGACTTACATTACTTTCTATACCGGATGGCCTACAAATCTTACAATCAAATATAATTCTTCAAAGAAAACAAGAGAACTTGTTGACGTACCTACGATGACAAGTCTTTCCACAATGACTCTTGATTCATATCCTTACATGAATCAGAGTTATGTAAGTGCGGCAGTAAGTGCATTTAACGATCGTAATGCAGGTAAAACTTTAACTGACAATCAGAAAGATATTATCAATGCAGTACTTAATGTATACATCCCTGATGGTGTTACATCCATAAAAGAAGGACTTTTCTCAGGTGTTGATTCCGAAGGAAAAGCAACCGGATCAAAAAATACCGATATTGAAAGCATTACCGTTGAAGGTGTTAAGAAAATTGACAATTATGCTTTCAAGGATGTGGATACTCTTAAGGGCGTTTACTTAAAAGGCTCGATATCCGCACTCGGAGATTATGCTTTTGAAGGATGCGACGGACTTGTTGACGTTGATATAAGTCCAAATCTGACAGAATTCGGTAAAGTTCCTTTTGTTTCATGTCCTTCGCTTAAAGAAGTTGATTTCCAGAACAATCCTAACTTCTACTGTAAGGATGCCATCATTTACGGTCAGGTTAACGGCGTAAATGAAAACATACTTGAAGTTTTAGGCTCCAGAGGTTTACCTAACGGATACGGTTCGGGTACGATCCTTTCAAGCGAATTAAAATCAGTTAAAACTGTTGCACCCGAAGCGTTCAGAGACTGCGACGGTATCTTAAGCGTTGATTTTTCTGAAAGCAGTGTAACGGAAATTCCCGAAAGTTGTTTCGAAAATACTGCCGAACTTTATTCCGTTGTATTAAAAGACGGCAATACCAAAATCGGTCCCAAAGCATTTAAGGACAGTAATATAAGATACGTACAGATCCCCAATTCGACTACGTTTATCGATAACTCCGCATTTGACGGAGATACACAGTTAATTACTTTCTATGCTGAACCGAATACAGCTGCGGCTTATTATGCTGATAATCATCCGAATATCATAATCGCAGAGAAGCCCATTCAGTATCATGTATATTTCTATGACGAAGATACAACAACGCTTCTTGATACTCAGATCGTAGATGCAGGACAGGATGCAGTTACTTATATAACACCAACAAAACCCGGTTATGTATTTGAAGGCTGGTATCCCGCACCCGTCAAAGTAACTTCAGACATGAATACATATGCTAAATACAGACCTGAAGATCTGATCATCTTTACGGTTAAATTCATTGATTATGACGGTTCCGTATTCTATACCGAAGAAGTTGAAAGCGGAAAAGACTGTACGCTTTACAAGACTATCAAAGAACCTTCGAGAGATGGTTACTTATTTACAGGCTGGATCGGTAATCTTACAAATGTTACCGAAAACAGAGAGGTTTATGCTCAGTACGAAAAACTTCCCGATGATACATTTGTAGTAAAGTTTTATGACTGGGATGACACCCTTCTTCATACACAGACCGTTAAAAAGGGTGAAGACTGTATCGAAGTTAAGGAACCTGTTCGTGAAGGTTATAAATTTACCGGATGGAAGCCTTCGATCAAGAACGTTACCGAAAATATGAGCGTATATGCTCAGTACGAGAAGGATGATTCGAAAACAGACTCCGATCCTTCGAACGATCCCGATAAGAAGGATGATCCCGATCCGAACGGAGACGGAGAGAATCCCGATAATGACAATACAAATAAGGATCCCGACAATCCCAACGGAAACAATAACAATAACGGTGACCAGAATAAAGACAATCAGACTCTTTACACAGTTACAGTAGTTGACGGTACCGGTTCAGGAAGCTATGCCGCAGGCGCAAACGTTATCATTCTTGCAAACAATCCCGAAAACGGCAAAGTATTCGACAAATGGGTGGCAGACGATGGCGTATCTTTACTTAAAGCCGAACTTGCAGCCAATTACTTCACGATGCCTGCAAAGAATGTTACGGTAAAGGCAACTTACAAAGAGAGCGGCACCAATAATCCTTCGAATAACAATTCGTCGAATAATCAGGGATCTACTACTTCAAATGTGGTAACTCCCAACACTACGGTTACGATTACCAAGCCCGGTATCTCAAACGGAGGTATCGCATCGGCTTCGGTTACAGGTTCTTCCGACAATTACGTACTTAAGATTTCGGAATCACAGACGTCCAAGGCTGAAGTAGAAGACGCATTGCTTGGAAAATATGATTCTCTTTCCAACATTAAATATGTTGCAATGGACATTTCGCTTTACGATAAGACAGGTTCCACAAAGATTGAGAACACTTCGGATCTTAAGGTTTCCGTAACAATGCCTATTCCCGACGATCTGGTTGGATACGCAGGAAACAACAAGGTTGCATATGTTGTAAACGGCAAACTTGTGGATCTTAATCCCAAGTTTACAACAATTAACAATGTACCCTGCATCAATTTCGTGGCTCCTCATTTTTCGCCTTATACTATTTATGTGGATACATCAAACCTTTCGTCAGCCGTAACATACTCACCGACGTCAACACCCAAGACCGGCGACGGACTTCATGCAAAATGGTTCATCAGCATAGGACTGTTTGCGGCATCACTGATTTTCTTTGCTCTCTGTATTCCTACAGGAAAGAAGAAAAAAGCAACTGCAAAAGTGAAAAGGTAATTTATGAACAAGAAAGTCTTTTTCACAATTTTATCAAGTGTCGGAATATTACTTGCGGGCGGTATTGCTCTTGCCACTTATACGGTTGGCAGAGCAGATACCGTCAGCGAGGATTTTCAGATGGAAAAAAACACGCTGGTAAAATATTACGGAAAAGATGAAACATGTGTAATTCCTGAAAGCACCAAAAAAATCGCTTCAGCTGCTTTTGAAGGAAACGATTCGGTTAAAAAGATCGTAATTCCCAAAGGAGTGGAAGAGATAGGATATAATGCTTTTGCGGAAATGAGCAGTCTTGAAAGAGTTATTATTCCGGATAACGTTACAAAACTCGGAGCTTCGGCTTTTGCAAACTGCGAAAACCTGAAAGAAGTTTATATCGGTGCTTCTCTATGCGAAATCGGTTCATGTCCTTTTGCGGGATGCGAATCGCTTACGGATCTGGAAGTCAGTGACAATAACAAATATCTTACAAGTATCGACAATATTCTTTATTCCGCGGACAGAACCGTTTTATATGAGATGGTTCCTTCGAGAGAAAAGAACTTCTATGTTTTCCCCGATTCGGTATCTGCAATTTCTCCCTATGCATTCTGGGGATGCGATAATCTTGAACACACAATAGTATCTGATTCCGTTAAGGTTATTCCACCTTACGCTTTTTCAGGTGCTCATAATTTAAAGAGCGTTACTCTCAGTTTCAATACCCAGGAAATATCGCTTAAAGCGTTTGAAAACTGTGAAAAACTTGAACAGGTTTATATTCCCGATTCGGTCACATTTATCAGTGATTCCGCATTTGACGGATGTCCCAAAGTTTCTCTTTATGTTTCAGCATTGTCCCAGGGCGAAAAATATGCTCAGAATAAAGAACTCAATACGATATATGAACCCAAATACGATTTGAATCTTGCTTCTGTTTTAAGGAATGAGTATGCAGCGGATGCTTCCGAAAAAAGAAATGAAGCGGCAAAAGAGGAAGAAGAAATATATTTTGATATTTCCAAGGATGATTCTCTGGGTGCGGCTATAGTTGTCAACAACGAGGCCGTTGTTTTGATGGATCCTTATAAAATCCAGATTCAAAAGAATGCTTCCTCTGATAACAACGAGGCAGAAACGGATTTTAATGCTATTTTAACAAGCAACATGGATAATAATATCATTCCCGAAAATCTTTTTTATCTCAAATCCGATCTGACTGAGATTTCCATTCCGGAAAATACCAAATATATAGGAAAATTTGCTTTTTCAAGAACAGGACTTAAAAAAGTTGTCATTCCCGAAGGCGTTCGTTCCGTTGGTTTCGGTGCATTTTATCACTGTGACGACTTAAGTGAAGTTATTATTCCGGACTCCGTTACCGAGATCGAACCTCAGGCTTTCGAGAAAACGGCATGGATGGAAGAGTGGTATAAAAACGGAGAAAGCGATTATCTTATTGTCGGCGACGGCATTCTTATAGCATATAAAGGCAAAAAGGAAGATTACGTAAAACCCGAAAATGTTAAATCTGTCTCTTGCGATATTGACTAGTTTCATCTATAATAGACTCTGTTTTATGGATGAGAAAGAAGGTAGAAATATGAAAAAGAGTCAGAATCCGAACAACGAGGGTTTCCAGAATCGTCCGATTTCTTTGAACCCCCGCAACAATCTTCTTTCGATTGAAGAGCACATGTATATCCTTGAAGACGTTGAAAAACCCAATGTTTTCAGAAACATGTTTCCCTATTCGGAAGTTCCCAAAATTCCCTTTAATGACAGGATAGTACCTCACAATATGCCCAAAGAGATTTGGATAACCGATACTACATTCAGAGACGGTCAGCAGTCCAGAGCTCCTTATTCGACTGAGCAGATTGTGACTATATTTGATTATCTTCATAAACTCGGCGGCCCTAACGGCATGATCCGTGCCAGTGAATTTTTCCTTTATTCGAAAAAAGACAGGGATGCTGTTGTTAAATGTATGGAAAGGGGCTATAAATTCCCCGAAGTTACAAGCTGGATAAGAGCAAGCGAAAAAGACTTTAAGCTTGTAAAGGAAATAGGTATGAAAGAAACAGGTATTCTTGTTTCCTGTTCCGATTATCATATTTTCTTAAAGCTTAAAATGACACGAAGAGAAGCTCTTGAACATTATCTTTCGATTGTTCGCCAGTGCCTTGACTGCGGAATTTCCCCGAGATGCCATCTTGAAGATATAACAAGATCCGATATTTACGGTTTTGTTGTTCCTTTCTGTATGGAACTTATGAAACTGATGGATGAATATAAAATCCCCGTTAAGATTCGTCTTTGCGATACAATGGGATATGGTGTAAATTTCCCGGGAGCAGTTATTCCCCGAAGTGTTCAGGGTATCATTTATGCTTTGCATGTTAATGCAGGCGTTCCTCATGATATGCTTGAATGGCACGGACACAATGACTTTTACAAGGCCGTTGCAAATTCAACTACAGCCTGGTTATATGGCTGCGCAGGAATTAATACATCGCTTTTCGGTATCGGTGAGAGAACAGGAAATACACCTCTTGAAGCCATGGTTTTTGAATATGCTCAGCTTAAAGGTGATTTAAACGGCATGGAGACGACGGTAATAACCGAACTTGCCGAATATTACGAAAAAGAGATCGGATATCATATTCCTCCGATGACACCTTTTGTAGGAAAGAATTTCAACGTTACAAGAGCCGGAATTCATGCGGACGGATTATTAAAGAATGAAGAAATTTATTCTATTTTCGATACCGATAAATTCCTTAACAGACCTGTAATGTGCGCTATTTCCAATACTTCCGGACTTGCGGGCATTGCTCACTGGATGAATCATCATTATCATTTAAAAGGCGATTCACAGCTTGATAAAAAAGATGAAATAGTTATTAAATTAAAAGAGTGGGTTGACAAACAGTACGAAGAAGGCAGAGTTACCGTACTTACTGATAACGAACTTGAGAATCAGATCAATGCCATATGTGAAGAATATGGCATGCCGCTCTTTATATAATAATTTTGAAAGGAATAAATATGGAATCTTATCAATATCTCAGTTATATTTTTTTGTTTGGAAGATTGGCTGTATTTGTTATTATTGTTGCTCTTTTGATCGTTTTGGGTGTTGTTCTTATTAAGGCTCGCAAAAAAAGAAGAGAAAGAACCAGACAGGCCATTCATGAATTGTTTAACGGAAAAGAAGATGAAGGCACTGTTAGTATAAACATTGACAATTCATCAGATAATTCAGGCGATAATAACAATAATTATTAATTACATTTATATTTTTGAATCTTTATACAGAGGTGAATATGGAAAAGATTAAGATGACAACTCCGCTTGTTGAAATGGACGGAGATGAAATGACAAGAATTCTCTGGAAAATGATCAAGGATGAACTTCTCATTCCTTATATCGATCTTAAGACGGAGTATTACGATCTCGGACTTGAAAAAAGAAACGAAACAAACGATCAGATTACAGTTGATTCTGCAAATGCTACAAAGAAATACGGAGTTGCCGTTAAATGTGCGACTATCACTCCGAATGCTGCAAGAGTAGAAGAATATAATCTTAAGGAAATGTGGAAGTCTCCCAACGGTACTATCCGTGCAATGCTTGACGGTACTGTTTTCAGAGCGCCCATTATCGTTAAAGGTATCGAACCCTGTGTAAAGAACTGGGAAAAGCCCATCACACTTGCACGTCATGCATACGGCGATGTTTATAAGAATACTGAAATCAAAGTTCCCGGACCCGGCAAGGCAGAACTCGTTTTCACCGGCGAGGACGGAACCGTAATCAGAGAAACCATTATGGATTTCAAATCAAGCGGTATTATTCAGGGTATTCACAATATCGACAAATCTATCGAATCTTTTGCAAGAGCATGCTTTAATTACGCTCTTGATACAAAGCAGGATCTCTGGTTTGCAACAAAAGATACGATTTCAAAGAAATACGATCATAATTTCAAAGATATTTTCCAGGAAATCTTTGATAAGGAATACAAAGAAAAATTCGAGGCTGCAGGAATCACATATTTCTACACTTTGATCGATGATGCCGTTGCAAGAGTTATGAAAGCAAAAGGCGGATTTATCTGGGCTTGCAAGAACTATGACGGAGACGTAATGAGCGATATGGTTTCAAGTGCTTTCGGTTCACTTGCGATGATGACATCCGTTCTTGTTTCTCCCGACGGAATTTATGAGTACGAAGCTGCTCACGGAACTGTTCAGAGACACTATTACAAGCATCTTAAAGGGGAAGAAACAAGTACCAACTCCGTAGCTACGATATTTGCATGGACAGGTGCATTAAGAAAGAGAGGAGAACTTGACAATATTCCCGAACTCGTTAATTTTGCCAATATGCTTGAAAAGGCAACGATTCAGACTATCGAGTCAGGAAAGATGACGAAAGATCTTGCTCTTATCACTTCACTTAAGGACGTAACGGTTCTTAATTCCGAAAACTTCATCAAGGAAATCAGAAATACGCTTGATGAAATGATCAAATAGCTTAGGCTTAAGAATATACTTAATAAAATGCGATCGGACAATAAAGTGATTCGGACTATTCCTGATGAAATGATATGACATTAAAGTAAATATCCTTTATCGATGATTTAGCATGGTAAGAAATTGTAAATCAAAAACCCCGAATGTTTGTTAACATTCGGGGTTTGGTTTTATGAGTTAAGTTCTTCCCATTCTTCGTATAAAGAAGAGAGCTTTTCGTTTGTTTCAGCCTGTTGTGAACAAAGTTTGTTAAGCTTGGCGGAATTTACAGCTGTTTCGGGTTTTGCCATTTCTTCTTCGAGAGAAGAGAGTTTATTCTCAAGGGCTTCGATTTTTTCCTCGATGGTTTTTATTTTATTTTCGAGTTTTCTTTTCTCGCTTTGAGCTTTCTTTTGTTCCATCCAGTCGGATTTTGAAACGGAATCATTTTCATCTTCGGTTTTAACGGTATTTACTGTATTTGATTCAACCGAAAATGCAGATAACTGATTCTTTTTCTCGAGAAAATAGTCATAATTTCCCAAATATTCAACCAGACGGCCGTTTTCCAGAGACAAAATTCTGTCAGCGGTTTTATTTATAAAATATCTGTCGTGAGATACGTAAAGACATGTGCCGGAAAAAGCGTTAAGTGCATCTTCGAGTATTGTCTTTGACGTCATGTCAAGATGGTTTGTCGGTTCGTCAAGTACCAGAAAATTGGCTTTTGAGAGCATAATTTTTGCCAAAACAACTCTGCATTTTTCACCGCCGCTCAATACGCCTATTTTTTTGAACACTTCATCATTTGAAAACAAAAAAGCACCGAGGGTATTTCTTATTTCCGTCTGAGTCATATCAGGGTAGGAATCCGATATTTCATCGAATAATGTTTTGCTGTCGTCTATAACGGCCGACTGCTGATCGAAATAGCCGATAGTAACGTTGCTTCCGAATCTTATTGAAGCTTCGGTATCCGATTCAAGGTAATCGTTTATTATTTTAAGAATGGTTGTTTTGCCTGAACCATTTGCACCGATTATAGCTACATGTTCGCCTTTTTTAAGTTCGAATGAAAGATTGCTGAAAAGATTTCTTTCTTCAAAAGATTTTGAAATTCCTTTTACGCTCAAAACATCTTTTCCGCTTTCGATATCGGGCGTTAAGAAAAGTTTCATTTCGTTGTCGGCATTAACCGGCTTGTCGATAACTTCGATCTTATCGAGCATTTTCTGCCTCGAATCGGCTCTTTTTATTGATTTTTCACGGTTAAACGATCGAAGTTTCTTAATAACTTCCATCTGATGCTTAATTTCGCGCTGCTGATTCTCGTAAGCGGATGTGAGAGTTTCGGTATACTGTTCCTTTTTGGTTATGAAATCATCGTAGTTTCCGTCAAACGAAAGAAGAGAGTTTCCGAATATTTCCATAACCTTGTTTGCGGTCTTATTTATAAAATATCTGTCATGAGATACAAATAATACGGCGCTTTGTACGTTCGAAAGATAACTTTCAAGCCATTCCACGGACTGTATATCCAGATAGTTGGTAGGCTCGTCGAGAAGAATGAGATCGGGCTTTGTAAGAAGTATCTTACCAAGCATAAGTCTTGTTCTTTCGCCGCCGGAGAGAAGATTGACCGTCTTTTCCCTGTCGTCTGTAAACTTAAGGCCGTTTAATACGCCGTTGATTTCGGATTTATATGTATAGCCGCCTTTTTTATCAAATATTTCAGTAAGAGAATGGTATTTATTCATATAATCATCCATTTCTTCCGAAGATACATTTTTAAGATTTTCTTCCATAAGGCGTATACGGTTTTCCATCTCGATTAAGTCTTTTTTGCAGTCGAGAAGTTCTTCATATACTGATTTGGTCGAGTTAAAATCCTGATTTTGAGCCACGTAACCTGTGGTACAGTCCTTTTTAAAGACGATTTCACCTGAATCGGGAGTGTGTTCGCCCATAATCAGTTTAAGTAGAGTGGATTTGCCGGTGCCGTTGTCGCCGATGAGCGCACATTTTTCTTTTTCGTTTAGCAAAAATGTTATATTGTTAAGTATCGTGTTTTCACCGAATGAAAACGAAACACTGTTAAATGAAAGTATCATAAAAAATCTTCCTTATTGCCGAAGAATAACAAAACAATAAAATAATATCAATTATGTCGGAGATTTGCAATTTTTATCGTGTTTTATTGTAAAACATTTTTATTGGTATTTGTGTTGCATATGTGATAAAATTACTATATATGGTTTTTTGGAGGTTTAAAAACAATGTTTTCTGCTGTTTTTAACGAAATAAGAAGGCATAAGAAGCTTATTATCGCTTATGTTTCCGTATGCATGGTACTTGCAGTCTTTGCGTCACCTTTCTTCGGTGTTACCGAAATGAGACAGGTTTATGCAACTTCCGAGGAAGAAGCCGTTCCGGTAGGTGAGACGATTTATACTCTGACTACCATGTTTACCGGAAAGGCATTAAGAAATGTTGCCGGTTCATACGGTTCGGTAGTCGGCGTATCAGCTGAACCTTTTACGGCTCTCCTTTTCCTCGGAATAGTTGAGAATATCAATAAACTCTGCGGAAGCCCTCTTGCGATTGCGGCAACTCCCGCGGGAAATCCTTTTGTATTGCTTCTTGTGGCGGTTTTCTTCGTTGCAAGCAAACTAATGAAATCGTTTGAAACTACCAAGGTTTTCGGGCTCTGTACTCTCGGAGAACTTGAAAAATACCTTGGTCTTGTATTTATACTTGCACTCGGAATCATGAATGTTGTCGGATTGACGGAATATTCGGTTTCAAAAGTTTCTGCGGCTGCTCAAGCTCCCTCCGGTGCAGGAGGTCAGGGAGTGGCTGCAGGTATTCTTACCGCTTTGATTTCCGTATTTTTGTCACTGGTATCCGTGGTAATTTACCTTGTGGTCAAAACCGTATTCTTCGGACTTGATGCGCTTCAGTCTTGCTTTTCGTTTATTCCTTTTTCGGGCGCTTTGTTCGAAGTATTCAAGAGTGCATTTGTTATTGTAGTTCTTTCCGTTAACGTATTTATGCCCTGGCTGGGCGTTGCAATAAATATCATTGTATTTATTATCTGCTGCTTCCTGTTTAAATTCTTTGTTAACGTCGAAGAGTTCTTAAGAAAGATTTACATCAAACCTTTCCTTGCAAGAATGCGCGGATTTAATGACGAAATTCCTCTTATTTTTGCAAAGGTTCCAAAGAAGATCAGAAAATACTGCGAGGCAGAGGGTATTGATTACGATCTTGCGCTTCCGGTTTATGCTTTCAAGAAAAAAGAAGCCGAGAATTACAAGATGAAATTCATGGAAAAAGTCTGGCTGGTAAATACCGCAGAAGGTGCTGTTTTCCTTAAAAAGAAAGGAAGAAAAATTCAGAGATACAATCTTTACGGAAAAGAGAAGACTTATTTCCTCAAAAAGGATTTCCGTTTTATTGAGATCTTTTCCAATCCCGTTGACGACAAGATTACCAAAAAGGATTTAAGGGTTATAATTTCCGTAGAGTATATCAAGAGATTTGAGGAAATCTGCGATAAACTTAAATTCGTAAATTATCATGTTTATAAAGACAATCTCAAACTTTCAAAGAAGGAACAGAGACTTCAGATAAAAGAAGAGAAGAGAGAGTTAAGAAAAGAAAAGATCAACGCATTTACGACCAAAGCGGCAGACAAATTCAAGCCTGTTTATTTAAAAGTACGCAATGCAATCCCTTTTTTGAAGAAAAAAGAAACGGAATAAGGAATATTCAGTTATTCTTATTTGATAAAAAAATCAGAAAGTCGAGAAGAAAAAATGGCAAAAGTTTTACCTTTTAAAGGCATCAGACCTACAGTTGAAAAATGCAGCAAAATCGCAGCGCTTCCCTATGATGTTTACAACAGAGAGGAAGCCAAGGAAGTAGTAGCGAAGAATCCGGATTCTTTCCTTGCAATCGACAGAGCGGAAACTTCTTTTCCCGATGATGTCGATACATACGATGAAAGAGTTTACAAAAAAGCTCACGACATGCTCTGGGACAGAATCGAAAAAGGCGATTTCGTAACCGAAGACAAAAAGGTCTACTATATTTACGAACTTATTATGGACGGAAGATCTCAGACCGGTATCGTTGCATGTGCTTCGATCGATGATTATATCAATAACATCATTAAAAAACATGAAAATACCAGAGCAGACAAGGAAGTTGACAGAATCAATCACGTTTCAGTGTGCGAAGCTCAGACAGGACCTATTTTCCTTGCATACAGATCAAACGATACCATTAATGCCATTGTGGATAAGATCAAAAAAACTCCTGCACTTTATGATTTTACCGCCGAAGACGGTATTACACACAAGGCATGGATTATCGATAATGAAGACGATATAAATGCCATCGGAAATGCTTTTTCGGGCATGGATTCAATTTATATTGCCGACGGTCATCACAGATGTGCATCCGCCTGCAAAGTTGGACTTAAAAGAAGAGAAGAGAATCCTTCCTATACAGGCGATGAGGAATTTAACTATTTCCTTTCGGTTCTTTTCCCCGACGATCAGCTTATGATCATGGATTACAACAGAGTAGTTAAAGATTTAAACGGACTTGACAGCGAATCCTTTATCAAAAAGATTGAGGAAGTTTTCGATGTGGTTAAAACTGACGATAATGCAATCAAGCCTTCGAAAAAAGGTGAAATGTCCATGTATCTTGACGGAAAATGGACTCTTTTGAATGTTAAGGACAAATTCAAATCCGACGATCCCATTCTCGGACTTGACGTTTCCATTCTTCAAAATGAGATCTTGAAACCAGTTCTCGGAATAGAAGATCCCAAAACCGACAAGAGAATCGACTTCGTCGGAGGTATCAGAGGATTAAAGGAACTTGAAAGAAGATGTTCCAATGACTGTGTACTTGCATTTGCGATGTATCCCACATCAATAGGCGAACTTTTCGATGTTGCCGATGCTCATCTGCTTATGCCTCCCAAGAGTACGTGGTTCGAGCCAAAATTAAGAAGCGGTATGTTTATTCACAGCATTAAATAATAAATCCAATCAGGGGGTTACCATGGATAAGAAACATTATAATATGATGGACTGGGAATCCATTGAAAGTATTGTATATGCGGACTGCGACAAGCCTTTTGAAATCCTTTCCGTTACAAAGAAAGGAAAATCAAAACTCATTCAGGCTTTTTATCCGAATGCCGAAAAAGTTTCTGCGGTTTTTAACTGCAATTCCAAAAACAAAACCGTCAAACTCGAAAAAGTAGACGAAAACGGATTCTTTGCGGAATTTATCGATTTTGAATTTGATTCTTATACATTTAAGATCGAATATGAAAATGAGATAAAAGACAAAGTTTACGATCCTTACTTTTATCCCGTTTCGATAGATACGGCTGCTGTAAGAGATATAATAAAGGGAAAATCAAGAAACGCTTATAAGCATCTCGGAAGCCACAGAAAAAAATACGGCAATGTCGAAGGCTATGAGTTTACGGTCTATGCTCCCAACGCTTTATGCGTGGCGCTTGTCGGAGACTTCAATAATTGGGT
This sequence comes from Lachnospiraceae bacterium, assembly GCA_024684055.1. Classification (GTDB taxonomy): domain Bacteria; phylum Bacillota; class Clostridia; order Lachnospirales; family Lachnospiraceae; genus UBA3766. The sequence continues at coordinate 149,713 of JAIKXN010000239.1, forward strand.
TGAAAATGCCAATCTTATGGAAAGGGATTCAAACGTAAAAGGTTTATTTAAACTTTTTGTACCCGGACTTGAAGATTACAGTGTTTATAAATATATAATCAACTGCAAGGGCAACAAAACATACAAACTCGATCCTTTTGCTCTCGGCATTGACGGCGATAACAGCGTATGTGTGCCTGCTTCTTTTGCCGACAGGAAACCACGAAAGGAAGAATGTCCTTCAGATCTTGAATTCCAGGTTCTTGAAGTCGACATAAACAATTTTTTCAAAAAATACAAAGATGAAAAAGCTGTTTTTGAATATCTTCACGAACATGCTTTGAAATACAGCTATAATGCGATTTCATTTGTTCATCTTTTTAAATCGAATAATCCCAATGATGTTTATGAGATCATCAATCCTTATTCGCTTGATGTTTCTAACGGACTGACAACGGATAAGCTTAAAACTCTTATTCATAACCTCAAGGCTGCGGGAATTCTTTCATTTATCGAAATTCCTTTAGCTTACGCATCTGACTGTGAAAGCGGACTTGTAAACTTTGACGGAGCATGTCTTTTCGAGAATACCGATTCCAGACTTTCGTCGCATAAGTTTTACAAAGCGATGCTTTATGATTATACCTGTTCATTCACAAAATCATATCTGCTTTCTGCGGTAAATTATTACTTTAACGATTTTGATTTTAACGGTTACGTATTATCAAATGCCGGTGTGATCATTTATCATGATTACAATAAGAATCCCGGTGAATTTGTTACGGAACAGTGGGGCTCGACACTTCATTCGCAGGGTGTTTGTTTCATCCGGGAAGTTAACAGATACATTCACAAGGAATACAAAAATGCTCTGTGCATAGCAAGTATTTATGCTTATTACAAGGACGTTACCGGCAAGGGTACGGATTCTCTCTGCTTTGATTACTGCATGAATACAGGGGCGTGCGAAGAAATACTTGATTTCCTGAGACTTGATCCTTCTTTCAGAAGAGACAAACTTGATTCGTTTCTTCTCTTTACTCATTTCACGAATAATGATGAGAAATATATCTATCCTTATTCGAGAAAAGAAAATACAAAGGATTTTGCTTCGATTTACGACAAAATGCCCGGCGATAAGATTCAGAAACTTTCTAATCTTAAGATGGCGATCATCTTTAAACACCTTCTTTACGGCGCTCAGTATATCAATATTGATATTGATGAACTCGAAAGCGCTGACAATGATGTAAGAGAAGCATATAATAAGTTTTATGATGATTTCCGAAGAATTTATGTATCCAGCAGACACAGGATCAGAAATTTCAATGCTGAAAAACCTTTCAGTTACAAATGCATTGACAATCAGGTGTTTACAAGAGAATATTTTGACGGAACAAAAGATTTTATTATCGTATTTAACTTCTCGAATGATTCTTATCAGAAATACAATATTCCCGTTTCTCATGCGGGCGTTTACAAAGAAGTATTCAACTCCGATTCAAAGGTTTATCTCGGAGAAGGGGTTGTCAATGTAAAACAGATCCAGACCCAGGAATCGGAAGGAATGACGGAACATACGGTTACCGTAAAACTTCCTGCGCTTTCAATCGTAGCTTTTGAATACAGGGAATTTACGCAAAAAGAACTTGATGCGATCTTCCTTAAGAAAAAGAAAGCTATGTACAAATATGTTGACGGAGAAAAGAAGAAAGTAAAAGACAAGCTAAATGCCGATATCGAGATTCTTAAGAAAGATGCCGATGAACGCATTAAGGAACTTGAAAAACTCCTTGAACCGTTTAATAAATAATTACCAACGAGGCCTAAAAAGATGCTTGATTTTTTGAAATATTTTATTGCAGATACTTTTCACTTTACATTTAATGAAGCTTTTTTAACGAAGTTATATTCGCTTTCTCTTCGCGTACTTTTAAGTATCGTCATCATTGTTGCCGTTCTTCAGGTTGTAAAGTATTTTAAGAAGTTTCTGAGAAAATCTTTCAAAAAACTTCAGGTTGATGACGGTATAGCAGGTTTCCTTACTTCATTAATCGGTATTGCGCTTTATATTTTAACCGGCTTCCTCATCGCTCAGAGTTTCGGAGTTGATGCGGCAAGTATTGTTGCGCTTCTTGGCTCCGCCGGCGTTACCATAGGTCTTGCCATTCAGGGATCGCTTGCAAATCTTGCGGGCGGTGTTCTTATACTTATTATAAAACCTTTTAAAGTCGGTGATTATATCATTGAAGATACAAAGATGAACGAGGGTACTGTTACGGAAATCGGTCTTATTTATACGAAACTCGTTACGCTCGACAATAAGACAGTCGTTCTTCCGAACGGTATTCTTGCCAATTCATCTTTGGTCAACGTTACTCATCTGCCTTACAGAATGATAGACATGAAATTTGATATAGCATACGATGCCGACGTCAAACTGGCCAAAGAACTTATAAAAAACGTGATCGATAATGATGAAGCGGTTTTAACAGAAAAACCCATCGAAATCGTTATGGAATCATGGGAATCCTCGTCAATAAGACTCTGTGCAAGGTTTTATGTTCTTAATCCGAATTTCAGAAGCGCAAAGTTCAGAGTTCTTGAAAACGTCAAGTTTTCTTTTGACGAGAACAATATTGAAATACCTTATCCTCAGGTCGTTGTTCACAATGCGGACAAATAAACTAAATTAAGTCTTGATTTAACTCGTTTTCATGGTTATAATATAAAACGTTTTAGATGAATTGCTGGAATAGCTCAGCCGGTAGAGCACTTCACTCGTAATGAAGGGGTCGTCAGTTCGAATCTGATTTCCAGCTTTATAACGGTATTGGAGGAAATGGGAACAGTTTTTTGTTTCCATTTTTTAAAAAATTTTAAAAAGAGGTGCTTTATGGCAGGATTGTGGGGCGGAAGATTCACAAAAGAAACAGATGACAGGGTATTTGCTTTTAACGAATCCCTTTCTTTTGATAAAAAACTTTACCGTGCTGATATCACCGGTTCTGTTGCCCATGCGACAATGCTCGGAAAACAGGGCATTATTTCAAAAGAAGAAATGGAATCGATCATATCCGGTTTGAATTCCATTCTTGCAGATATCGAAAACGGTTCGCTCGAATTCGATCCCAAATGCGAAGACATCCACAGTTTTGTTGAAGCAAATCTTATTAAAAGAATAGGCGATGCAGGAAAAAAACTTCATACAGGAAGAAGCCGTAACGATCAAGTTGCTCTTGACATGAAGATTTATGTAAGAAACGAACTTGACACCATGGAAAGTCTCTTAAAAGAACTTTTGGGTGTGTTTGTTAAAAGAATGGAAGAGAATACCGAAACTTACATGCCGGCGTTCACACATCTTCAGAAAGCACAGCCTACCAATCTTGCTCATTACATCGGTGCATATGTTGAAATGTTCCTTCGCGACAGGGACAGAATTAAAGATATAAAGAAAAGACTCAATTTATCGCCCTTGGGTGCAGGAGCTCTTTGCGGAACCACATACGATCTTGACAGAGATTATGTTGCGCAACTTCTTGAATTCGATTGTGCAACTTACAATTCAATGGATTCCGTGTCCGACAGAGATTACCTTATCGAGACTCTTAATGCATGTGCGATAATTATGATGCATTTATCGAGATTCAGTGAAGAACTTATTATCTGGAATTCGAATGAATACAGATTCGTTGAAATGGATGATGCTTTTTCAACCGGTTCATCCATTATGCCTCAGAAAAAGAATCCCGATATTGCAGAGCTTGTAAGAGGAAAGACCGGAAGAGTATACGGCTCCTTAATGTCGCTTCTTACAACAATGAAAGGACTTCCTCTTGCGTATAACAAAGACATGCAGGAAGACAAGGAAGTTGCTTTTGATGCACTTGATACGGTTAAAGACTGCCTTGCACTTTTCACAGGAATGTTTGCCACCATTACTTTCAATAAGGATATAATGGCTAAAAGTGCAATGAAAGGTTTTACGAATGCAACAGATGCAGCAGATTACCTTGTTAAAAAGGGAATGCCTTTCAGAGATGCTCATTCGGTTATCGGTCAGCTGGTTTTAAAATGCATTGAAAAAGACTGTTCGATCGAAGAATTAAGCATTGATGAACTTAAAGAACTTTGCAATATGTTCGATGAAGATATATATGATGCAATCTCATTAAAGACATGTGTCGAAAGACGTCTTACCAAAGGTGCGCCCGGTGCGATAAAAGAGAGCATCGAAAGATACAGGAAATTAATTTGAAAAAATAATTGATTTTCGGAGTAAAAAGTTATATATATTATGATTAATCCGAATATCGGTTTTTATGGAGGACAATGATATGAGTGACAAATTACGTGTTGGTATTCTCGGTGGTACGGGAATGGTAGGTCAGAGATTTATTTCTCTTCTTGAAAATCATCCCTGGTTTGAAGTTGTTTTAATCGCTGCTTCACCAAGATCAAAAGGCAAAAGATATGAAGATGCCGTAGGTGACAGATGGAAAATGACCACACCGATGCCTGAAGCCGTTAAAGATATGATCGTTTATGATGTTAATGAAGTTGAAGAGATTTCAAAGCTTGTTGATTTCTGCTTCTCGGCAGTAGACATGACGAAGGATGAGATCAGAGCAATAGAAGAAGCATATGCTAAAGCTGAAACACCCGTTGTTTCAAACAACTCTGCACACAGATGGACACCCGATGTTCCCATGGTAGTTCCCGAGATCAATCCCGAACACATGAAAGTTATTGACGATCAGAGAAAGAGACTCGGAACAAAGAGAGGATTCATCGCAGTAAAGCCTAACTGTTCAATCCAGTCATATGCTCCTGTTCTTACAGCATGGAAAGAGTTTGAGCCTTACGAAGTTGTTGTAAGTACATATCAGGCAATTTCAGGTGCAGGCAAGACATTTAAGGACTGGCCCGAAATGGAGGGAAACATCATTCCTTACATCGGAGGCGAGGAAGAAAAGTCAGAAAAAGAGCCTTTAAGAATCTGGGGCAAGGTTGAAAACGGACAGATCGTACCTGCAGACAACATCAAGATCACAAGCCAGTGCATCAGAGTACCGGTTCTTAACGGACATACAGCAAGCGTTTTCGTTAAATTCAAAAAGCAGCCCACAAAAGAACAGCTTATCGAAAAGCTTGTAAACTTCAAGGGACTTCCTCAGGAACTCAAGCTTCCTTCTGCTCCCTCACAGTTTATTCAGTATCTTGAAGAAGACAACAGACCTCAGGTTACGCTTGACGTTGACTTCGAAAAAGGCATGGGTATAAGCGTTGGACGTATTCGTGAAGACAGCATTTACGACTGGAAATTCGTAGGTTTGTCACACAATACTGTAAGAGGCGCTGCAGGCGGTGCTGTACTTTGCGCAGAACTTCTTAAAACTCAGGGTTATATTACGAAAAAATAAAAAGCAATAAATTATTATATATGTTTGGGGAATAATAATGATTATTGGACGAAGTGCCGAAGTAGAATATTTGAATAAAATATTTGGTTCACCGGAAGGTTCGCTCGTAACTTTATACGGGCGGGCCGGTGTCGGCACTTCATCTGTCTGGCATGAATTCGTAAAAGACAAGAAATATATTTACATCAAATGTCCCAAGGCTTCCAGCAAGCAGATCAACTTTCTTATAGCCGGGGATTTATCGCTTAAAGGATTTGATTTCAACGATCCTTTTCCTTCGTTTTCAACGATTCTTGAATCCATTTACAACAAATACAAACTTGATAAATTCGTTCTTGTACTGGATGATTTCGAGAACTGTTTCAAAGCTGACGATTCTTTTGTCAACGATATTTTTTCATATGCAAAATTAAATAAAAATGATAACAGATCGATGTGCCTCCTTGTTTCTCATGATACAAGGTATGTCGAGAATGCATTTATTTCGAAGATCGGGAAGAATGCACTTTCTTTAAACGGAATTTTAAAGATTCAGCCTGTTTCTTTTATCGATCTTGTTATGTATTATAATATCGAGGATACTTCGGTATGCATGGATTATTATGCACTTTTGGGAGGAAATATCGGATTTTATTCATGTTTTGACAAGAAAGTTTCTCTTAAAGAGAATATTATAAACAATTTCCTTAAGCCTCATTCGGTATTCAGGCGTGCGGGAAATGACGTTGTGCTTGAATATTTAAGAGAAGTAAATGTTTACGCAACGATTCTTTACTGTCTTTCCAACGGACACAATAAATTAAACGATATTTTCCTTCATACCGGTTTTTCAAGAGCAAAGATAAGCGTTTATCTTAAGAATCTTATGGCGCTTGATACGGTAGAAAAAGTTGCCAGTTTTGATACGCCCGGAAATGAAAATACAATGAAGGGCGTTTACAGGATTTCCAATCCCATAGTCAATTTCTGGTATAAATTTGTATATCCTCATGAATCTTATCTCGAGCTTATGCCTGCCGATAAGTTTTATGATACATTCATAAATGACAATATTTCCGATTTCTTAAAAGATACGCTTCCGCTTATCTGCAAGGAATATCTCAATCTTTTAAACAAGAAACACGGACTTCCCATTAAAGTTTCCAAATACGGAGAGTGGGTGGGCAAAGCCGGAACCATACATTATATCGGCAAAGATGAACACAGGAACATTCTTGCGGCTTACTGTGCGCTTGGTAACGAACCCTTGAATTATTCGGAATACGAATGGTTTGATTACTGCCTCAAAGAAGCAAGGATTAATCCGGATTATATTTATCTTTTCTCCAAGAAAGGGTTTGATGAAGATCTTGAAGAAATGCTGACGGACAAAGAAGTCACTTATGTCGATATAAGAAATCTGTAAAAACGTGTATTAGGAGAATTATGGCAAAAGCAGTTTATATTGCCGAAAAGCCTTCGGTAGCGAAGGAATTCGCAAAGGCTTTAAAAGAAAATTTTAAAAGTTCTGACGGTTATCTCGAAAGCGATAATTCCATAGTAACATGGTGTGTCGGACATCTTGTTAATATGAGTTATCCCGAAGAATATGACGAAAATCTGAAAAAATGGTCATTCGACACAATTCCTTTTATTCCCGAAAAATATAAATATCAGGTTATTCCGAATGTTTCAAAACAATTTAAGATCGTAAAAGGCCTTCTAACAAGAGATGATGTGGACCGGATATATGTCTGCACCGACTCGGGAAGAGAAGGTGAATATATTTATCGCCTGGTTGAACAGCAGGCAGGTGTCAAAGGAAAAGACAGACGCCGTGTCTGGATCGATTCCCAGACTGAAGAAGAGATTTTAAGAGGAATTCGCGAAGCGAAAGATTTAAGCGAATATGACAATCTTTCCGATGCTGCATATCTTCGCGCAAAAGAAGATTACCTTATGGGAATCAATTTTTCACGTGCTCTGACACTTAAATACGGTTACGGAATGAAAACCTTTTTAAAGGCAGACAGATGTGTTATCAGTGTCGGCCGTGTCATGACATGCGTTCTCGGAATGGTTGTCAGCCGAGAAAGGGAGATAAGGGATTTTGTAAAAACTCCTTTCTACAGGGTTCTTGCTTCTCTTGATTTTAACGGAACTTTCTATGACGGCGAATTCAGAGCGGTCGAAGGCTCAAAGTATTTTGAATCGCCCTTGCTTTACAAGGAAAACGGTTTCAAAAAAGAAGAGGATGCGCTTAAACTCGTTGAGGAAGTGAAGGCGGGTGAAGGAAACGAATTTACTGTCTTTTCTATCGAAAAGAAAAAAGAAAAGCGCAATCCACCGATGCTTTACAACCTTGCCGATCTTCAGAATGACTGTTCAAAGTATTTTAAGATCGATCCTTCCAAAACTTTGAATTACATTCAGGAATTATACGAAAAGAAACTTGTTACTTACCCGAGAACCGATGCAAGGGTTTTATCGAGTGCCGTTGCAAAAGAAATCCATAAGAATTTAAACGGTCTTAAAATCCATCCTTTATATGCTGATATAATTAAAGGCATTTTTGAATCGGGCACAGATAAAAAAATCGGTTCTACGAAATACACAAACGATAAGCTTATTACGGACCACTATGCGATCATTCCCACAGGACAGGGATTCGAAAACCTGAAAAGCGTGGATGAAACATGTCTTCATATTTACGAAGTTATCTGCAGGAGATTCCTTGGCATTTTTCTGCCTCCGGCTGTTTATGAAAAGGACTCGCTTGTTGTGGAAAGAAACGGCGAGAAATTCTTTTCTTCATTCAAGGTTTTAAAAGAAGAAGGATTCCTAGGCGCAACAAAGTTTTCTTTTATTAAGAAGAAAGATAAAGACGCAGATGCCGATAATGACGAAGATGAGGAGAAAAGCAAAAACGGCTCCGATTCGAAAGATGACGCCGAAGATGTTAAATGTTCCGAAGAAACACTTCAGTTTCTGGCAAAACTCAAAAAGGGCGATAAGCTTCCGTACAGTGAGATAAACATAAAAGAAGGCGAAACTTCACCGCCCAACAGATATAATTCAGGTACGCTTATCCGTGCTATGGAAAGTGCGGGACAGCAGATAGAAGATGAGGAATTAAGAGCCCAGCTTAAAGGCTCGGGAATCGGTACGTCTGCTACGAGAGCGGGAATCCTTGAAAAGCTCGTTAAAAACGGCTATCTGAAACTTAATAAGAAAACGCAGATCGTCACACCGACTCTGCTTGGTGAAATGATCACCGATGCAGTTCATCTTTCGATCCCTTCGCTTTTGCATCCCAAACTTACCGCAAGTTGGGAAAAAGGACTTACCATGGTTGCAAACGGAGAAGTCAAAGAGAAAGATTACATGGAAAAACTAACAAAATACGTATCCGATTTTACAAATGACGTTAAGAAAAATGATTATAATTCAAAGCTTAACTCGAGATACAGACATATTTCGCAGTTTTACAAGCAAAAATAGAACGGATACAAAATTCACCTGTTTATCGATTTGCTGTAATTTTTTGTTTTAAATATAAAAAAATGATGATATAATAAATTGCTGTGTTAATTTATTAACATATTTACAAAATCCGGAAACGGTATTACGGAGTCTAAAATGAAAAAAGTAAAAATCTGTGATTTATACGATTTAAATGAAACAAGGGCCAAAAGCCTTTTGGAAAGCAAAACATATCCGTGGGAAGTTCTTCCCCTGATCAAAGATTTCATTCTGGAAATCGGAAAGACTCTCGATGAAAACGAATTTGAGAAAAAAGGCGAAGACATCTGGATTCATAAGACTGCAAAGATTTATCCCAATGCAAATATATACGGACCCTGCATTATTGATGCCGAGACGGAAGTTCGTCCCGGAGCATTCATAAGAGGCAATGCGCTTGTCGGTAAGAAATGTGTGGTAGGAAACTCGACAGAACTTAAAAACGTTATTCTTTTTAACAATGTTCAGGTTCCTCATTACAATTATGTTGGCGATTCCGTACTTGGTTTTAAATCTCACATGGGTGCTGGCTCGATCACATCCAATGTTAAATCCGACAAAACTCTCGTTGTTGTCAAAGGCGATGAAAATTACGAGACAGGTCTTAAGAAATTCGGAGCAATGCTCGGTGACAGAGTAGAAGTGGGTTGCAACAGCGTTCTTAATCCCGGAACGGTCATAGGCAGGGATTCAAACGTTTATCCTACAAGCTGTGTAAGAGGAGTTATTCCCGAAAAGTCCATTTACAAAGACAAAGACAACATAGTTTCCAAGATTTCGGATATTTAAAATGATAATAAACTCGATATATACTATTTGGTTCAAATGGCGAGTTATTATATATTTAATTCTTGAAAGGAGATTTTCACATGATTTATTCAAAAGAAGTTGAAGAAATGTGTACCGTTGCTCAGGGCGTGAATCACGGTTGTGCTCCCATTCCCGAAGAAGCAAAATGGGTAAAAGCCAAAGAAGTTAAAGACATCTCCGGCTTAACACATGGTATCGGCTGGTGTGCTCCTCAGCAGGGCGCATGTAAACTTACACTTAACGTTAAGGAAGGTATCATCCAGGAAGCATTGGTTGAGACGATCGGTTGCTCAGGTATGACTCATTCAGCAGCTATGGCAGCTGAAATTCTTCCCGGAAGAACAGTTCTTGAAGCTTTAAATACAGACCTTGTTTGTGATGCTATCAACACAGCTATGAGAGAACTTTTCCTTCAGATTGTTTACGGAAGATCGCAGTCCGCTTTTTCAGAAGACGGTCTTCCTATCGGTGCAGGTCTTGAAGACCTTGGTAAGGGACTTCGTTCTCAGGTTGGTACAATGTACGGTACTCTTAAAAAAGGTCCCCGTTACCTTGAAATGGCTGAAGGCTATGTAACAGGTATCGCACTTGATGCTGACGATCAGATTATCGGTTACAAGTTTGTTAACTTCGGTAAGATGACAGACTTTATGAAAAAAGGCGACGATGCAGCTACAGCATATGAAAAAGCAAGCGGTCAGTACGGACGTGTTGCAGATGCTGTTAAGATCATCGACCCCAGAAAAGAATAATTTAAGGAGGAAAAAGAAATGGCTTTATTTGAATCATATGAAAGACGTATCCCTCAGATCGAAAAAGTTCTTGCAAGCTATGGAATTTCTTCCCTTGAAGAAGCTGAAAAGATCACAAAAGATGCAGGTCTTGATGTTTACCAC
>JAIKXN010000241.1 GCA_024684055.1 Lachnospiraceae bacterium
TTTAAAAGGCGGTACCAAACTAACGATTGAATTCACGCAGGATATGAATCTTCAGGGCGGAGAGTACCTTCTTTCACTTGGCCTTACGGGCTTTGAAAAAGGTGAATTTACCGTTTATCACAGATTGTATGACTGCATAAACATAACGGTAGTTTCCGACAAAGATTCGGTCGGATACTACGACATGAATTCAGAAGTTAAAGTTACTTACAGATAACACAATAACATAACTATGGTAGAAGCGTTTTTGCAATTTTAATAATGTTTTTTGAGGTTTTAATTCCAATCATCGTATTTGGATTTTGGTTTTTAATAATTCCTCATCTAATTGTGGTTTCTTTTATAAGGGAAATGATTTATTCGATTCCTTTGTTCCTTTTTGCACGGGAGAAGAAGTACAAATATTCGTGGTTTGCGTTTTTTCCTTACCTGAGAGATTATCTGAAATATACTTTGCTCGACGAACCTTTCGATTTTCTTTTAAAAGGAGATGCATCTACGGCAGCTACCAGTATTATTATTGCTAAAATTACGGTGACATACATCCATATTCCAAACCTTGGATGGCTTTTCAAAATCATCAGAACTTTGGTTAACATAATTGGAATTTACAGGGATTACAGACTTTACAAAGTCGTAGATTACAGAAATGCCGGACTTTTCGTATTCATTTCCTATTTTATTCCTGAGTTTGAGCCGTTATTTTTGTTTGCGAAGTATTGGGAGTTGAGAGAACAGAGAATAAAAGGAACGGGAAATACCGACGAAGATACAGAAATAATGCCTGAAAATATAGATGTAGAATCCGTAGAAACGGATGAAAACACAACAGCGGATTAACAACAAAGAGGTTTACATAAATTGGACAATAATCTTAAAATCGGAAAAGTGAATATGGATTTAACACATTATCCCGGAGAAGATTTGTATTCTGAAGGTGAGATAGAAGACAGACTTTTAAAGGTGGCTGAAGAAAACGATCCCGCAGATTTCAGAAAAATCGTCGAAACTTCGGGTGAATGGGCTTATCTTTATCATTTATCCAAAGAGAGACAGAATATCGTATCCTGGCTCCCGGTTAAAAAGGATGAGAAAGTTCTTGAAGTGGGCGCAGGCATGGGCGCCATCACAGGAGAATTATGTAAACTTGCTAAAAGCGTTGATGCTGTTGATTTATCTTTAAAAAGAAGCAAAATAAATGCGAACAGAAATAAATGTTATGACAACCTGTCAATAAATGTCGGCAACTTTACCGAGATAGAAAAAGACCTTGGATGCGACTATGACTGGATAATGCTGATCGGTGTTTTTGAATATGCGATTTCGTATATGGGAACCGACGATCCTTTCAGAGATTTCCTGAAGATTTTAAAGAAGCATCTTAAAGAAAACGGAAGAATTGTAATAGCGATTGAAAACCGTCTCGGTCTTAAATATTTTGCCGGATGCAAGGAAGATCACACCTGCGGATTTTTTGACGGATTGGAGAATTATGTAAACGGCGGTCAGGTAAGAACCTTTTCAAAACAGGCTCTTGAGAAGATAATTAAATCGGTTGACATAACTGATTATCATTTTTATTATCCTTATCCTGATTACAAACTTCCGAATACAGTTTTTTCGGATAAGAGATTACCTTCATACGGAGAGCTCAGGGATAATATCAGAAATTTCGATCAGGACAGACTCGTTTTGTTCGATGAGAAAAATGCGTATGATTCTCTGATAGAAGACGGACTGTTTCCTGTTTTTTCCAATTCATTCGAAGTTATCATAGGACCGGATGTTGACGTTGATTATGCAAAATATTCGATGGAAAGAGATGATAAGCTCTGCGTAATGACAAAGATCATTTCCGATGGAACAAAGAAGAGTGTTGTTAAGTCGGCTGTATATGAAAGCGCAAAAGAGCATATCGCCAAGATCAAAAAGGCATGTGATGAACTCAATGTCAGATATACCGTTTCCGATTTGAAGATAAATAATATTCTTAATTACGATGAAGCAAAAGGCGAGATAGAATTCGAATTTGTCGAAGGAAAAACACTTGAAGAAATCTTTGACGAATGTGTAAGGAAAAATGATAAAGAAGAATTCTTGAAGTACTTTAACAAATATAAGGAATATGCATATCACAATGATGATTACCCGGTTGTAAATGATGATTTCATTTTCTCGAATATCATTATAAACGATGATGGCTGGAATGTGATCGACTATGAGTGGGTGAGATTCACCAAGGG
>JAIKXN010000007.1 GCA_024684055.1 Lachnospiraceae bacterium
TGACAGAGAGCCTGACAAGGCAGGATATGACTCCTGGATGAGAGAACTCAAGAACGGAAAGAGCAGAGATTACGTGCTTGGCGGATTTATAAATTCAACTGAATTTAATAATCTTTGCAAGAAGTACGGAATCAGAACAGGAAGTTATTAATTCCAAGAAAAATTAAATCGTAGAACGAAAAACCAGGGCCGAAATAGAATCGGACCTGGTTTTGTATTGGAATAACTAATATTATTACTGATTTTTTCAGATACTGATTTTTGTACTCACACTTCAATAACGACCTTTTCGTGGTATAACTTCAATTTTGAATCATGTGTGAGAAAAGAATAGTTTTCCGACTTTGCCTGAGCAATAAGGAGTCTGTCGAATGGGTCTTTGTGGCCATGTTCTTCAGCATCTGAAGTGTTTAATTTAGAAGCTTCGACAATATGCTGTGTTGTCATATTTAAAGAAAAGTATCCGGATTCTTCACAGTACTTAATAAACTCTTCAGGAGAGAGTTTAAGATTATTTCCGGGAGTACTTGTCTTTAAAAGTATTTCCCAAACGGAAACAGAACTGAAATAAATATTGTTATCGGGGTCTGTCAGCAGATCTCTGGCTTTGTCAGAAAGCCTGGGATCATCACTGAGCGCCCATAAAGCGATGTGAGTATCCAGTAAAATATTCATAAGTCTCCTCCGGTAAGCATATTGGCAATAGTCTCATTATCTTTATCAAAATCATCGGGAGCCACAAATTTCCCCTTGGCTATTCCGATTCTTCTTTCAACGGGAGCATTTCGGACAGCCTTCATTTCCACAATGGGCTTGCCGTTTCTGGCAATCCTTATCACATCTTCCCGATTGGTTTCTAAAAGTCTCATAAGTTTTGAAAGGTCGGTTTTTGCTTCAAGAACATTTACCTGTAACATATGAATCACCTCTTTCTGACCAAGCAGACCAAGTTGGTCTTTCTGACTATAGTTTAATCCGAAAAACAAAGAATGTCAATTGAGGTGAATAACCCGAAAAAAGAAAAATCCAATAATTAATTGATAACAGGATTATATGTGAAGGTAAATGATTTTAAAGATTAAGGTATAAATAAACAGATTATCAGACAGTTTTTACAAGTTAATTAATCGCCGATTAGTTGAACATATTCTGAAAGAAAAGATTTTTGACAGCCTGCTTATGAGAACGCGAAACCGGAATTTCGCTTTCGTCATTCATGATCAGGAGATTATTAGAGTATTTTTTTATTTTAAATGTGTTTATAACATAACTTTTGTGACAGGAAACAAAGTTTTCCGGCAAAAGTTCAGCCATGTCATTAAGTTTCATGTAACAGGAATAAGAATCACCATTGTCAAGGTGAATTTTGATAACACGTTTATCTGATTCAAGATAAATTATCTTTGATGTGTTAAGAAGGATATCTCCGGAATTTCCAAGATTGATGCTGATTAAGGAAGAAGCTTCTTTTTCAAGTTGTCCCATAACAAGCTCTATGGAATTCTTTAAATGATCATTGTCAATCGGTTTGTAAAGCAGCCCGGAGGGAGAGGCATTGAAAACCTCTGAAAGATAATCGGTATAGCCCGTAATGAAAATGAATTTCCATATTGTGCTTAAATCTGACAGACTTAGAACGCAATCTATCCCGTTATCTTTTCCAAGAACGATATCCATAAGGATAATACCATTACGGTTCTTTTTGCTTTCAAGAAAGCTTTTTAACGAAGGATAGTCGTAAAATGAGAATACAGCGCCGGTCATATTCGGGAAAAGGGACGCGATTTCTTTTTTAATTGCGTTGCATAATTTTTCATTATCGTCGCATATTGCGATAAAATCACAAATCATTTAGGCACCTTCTTAATAAGAGAATAATAAGATTTCCTGATTTCCTCGTAGTAAAGTTCGATTTCATTCCGGAATTTTTGAGAAGAATCGACAGCGGATGAGAATGAATCGATTTTGTCTTTCATGGAGAGAAGTATATCGGATTCCTCTTTGATTATCCGGTTGTCTTCTTCAAGTTCCGATTTTATTTTGCCTATTACCGTGTCCCATTCGTTCACGTTCTTTTTAGCAATTTTATTATAGTAAAAATATATCCACAGGGCAATAATGCTCAGAAATATGCTCAGAACGGTAATAGACCAACTGTTATCGGAAGCGTTTATTCGATAATAAATGGTAATTTTGTATATTGATGATGTCAGAGAAACAATCAATAAAATAACCGACCCGGAAAGAATACGGAAAAATTCTGAAAGGGGTGCTGAACTGATTCTGTTTTCAAGATATATGAAATGGATCACGGGTATAATGCATATAAGTGCCGTACCCGGGATGAAAAAAATAATAATCGGCGCCGAAGCAATATTAGTCAGATCTTTTATTGGATGAATGGTAATATCCTCTGTGAAAAGACTGAAAAATATATAAACGTATCGGTACAAAACAAAATACAAAAGAATATATGGAGTTTTTGAGAGACTTTTTAAGATCATTTGAAATCAGATTCCTTTTTATGAGTTTTTCAGTGCAATATTTATAGTAATGGTTTCATCTTCAGTATTGATGTTTACGTATCCGTTGTATTTTTTTACGACGGAAGCGATTATATTTGAACCGAAACCGTGTTCCAGGTTTGAATTTTTTGTCGTTCTAAAATGATTTTTTATCGGGTTATTCTCGGGATTGAAAGTGTTGGAAATATCGATGCAAAGGTAACCGTTTCGGTTAAAAAGTTTTAAAACAACACTTTTTTTATTGCCTGCATCCTGTATTCGGTCACATGCTTCAATCGCATTATCCAGAAGATTGGAAAGTATTCCGACCAGATCATAATCACTGACAGACAACTTGTCTGACAATGCTACCTGATAATCCAGATTAACGCGCTTTTTGTCTGCCAAACGGCTTTTTACAGCAAACAAAGCATTCAGGATTGATGGA
>JAIKXN010000026.1 GCA_024684055.1 Lachnospiraceae bacterium
TGCAAGAGAAGTTGCTTTCCCACCTGCAAAAGATGCTTTATCATCCGGTAAATTGTTTAAAGGAAAAATATATGTCATAAAATGCCTTCCATTCACATGTGAAAATTTATTAAATCATCAGTCTTTCAGGAGCAGATCCACTCTCATGTCTATGTAATGCTTAAGTACCACATCATCGGAAAGATCGATTCCGAAATCATTCAACAAATCATCCCTTCGATAAATAATTAGCTGCATCATTGTAGATAATTCATACGCTATAAGCTTGCATTCTTCCTCTGTTTTTTTCCCCCTGTAATGTTTGTATACATACGGATAACTGAAGGATTCTTTGCTTAAATCGCGTTTAAATAAAACGAATCCCGTAATTGCTTTTGTGAATTTGGGATTCTGCAAAAGGCAGTTCGCAACTATAAAATGCAGTTGTTTCAAAACTTCTTTCGGTTCAAGTTCTGACTCCGTGATTTTCTTTACATCGCTGTCTTTTATAAAGTCTTTGTACTGTCTCTGAAATACCTGATATATGAGGTTTTCTCTCGAACCGAAGCAGTAATTAATCATTCCGGCTTTAACGCCTGCTGCCTGTGCTATCTCTCTGGAAGTTACCTTCATCGGGTCATCCATTTCTTCCATAAGTCCGAATGTGGATTCTATCAGTTTATCTTTGGTTATCTGCAGTTTTTCGTCTTTATTCATACTCTGTCCTCACATTATTGAACACGTTCAATAATAAAATAGCATATATTATTTTGTTTGGCAATATATACGAACCGGGGTGATGAAATCCACATGCTCGCGCGCCGAATCCGAAACAAGTCGGAAAATATCCTTTTGCAGCCCTTTGCATATAAAAAACTCTGTCATTTCACTAAGAAACAACAGAGTTTTGCTTACTTAAACAACTAAATTTTCATTCTTTTGTTTTCTCCGGAATTAGCAGGTATATCCGGGTTTCTTGTATAAGAACTCATCATCTGCAACTATCTGAGCATCCCATACCTTATCTTTCCAGTCTTCTTTTTCAATCTCTTTGATTGCCACGGATACGCTTGAAGCATCACAGCCGAGAGTTTCCGTTATTGCTCTGGTTATTTCCTCGGCACATTTGTTTTTCTGTTCATCCGTTCTTCCGGGATAACATTTTATTTCTACGTGAGGCATAATTATATCTCCTTTCTTCTATTTTTTCTGTTCGGACAGCCACTGCCAGATTGAAATGCCGTTATCGAAGCATTCGTTGTTAAAGAAATAAATCCATGACCAGTGGCCGAAATACCGGAGCGGTTCTCCGTCTTTAAAGAATTTTCCGGATGTATCATGAACATCTTCGAAAAGGCTTAATTTGTAATTGCAGCCCATTTCTTTAAGTCTTTTCAAAAGCGGTTCTTCATATTTGGACGGTATGACATCACCGTCGTTCATTGCATAAACGAACCACATCGGCAGATTCTTAATTCCGGCAAGTTTTTCATACGAAAGATTATCGGGTATAAAAGCTTCGCAGACAGGATATGCGGCAGCAAAATAATCAGGATAATTTAATATAAGATCCATGGTCATGTAACCGCCGTTTGAACATCCGCCAACAATGATTCTGTCTTTGTCTACATAATTCGAAAGAACAAAATCATCAATCAGTTCTTTCAGGTCTGTAAGATAAATCGAATCCTGACCATTGTTATCAAATACCCATTCCATTTTTTCCTTATACTGCATCCAGTATGTCGGACACTGCGGTACAAGTACGTAAGCTCCGCCCATGATCTTTTGAAATTCTTCTCCCACGAGCGAAACAACCTTATTTCCGTAAAGACAGATACGCGGATCGTTTCCGCCCTCGCCCAGTCCGTGGATCCAGATTACAAGCGGACGCTTATTATCATTTGAAGCACTCTTTGGACAATATGAAGCATAGCTGAATGTATGTCCTTTTGAACCCGTAAACTTATTATCCAAAGACACATTTTTTATCTCTGGCAAATATATGCTGTCGGGATTTTTCCCTTCGTCAAGAGATATATTTACATCCGCCATTTTTTCAGACTTTCCGTCTTTTAATAAGATTTCGAAACCTTCCTTCAAAGAGACGTTTACGCACAGAGATCTGCTCCATTTGTTAACGGGAACACCTTCCATGTAAAAAGGAAAACCCTTGAAAATCTCAAGTTCAAGATCCAGTGTAATAAATCCCGGATTTGGCGTTTCTTCATCTTTGTTTCCGAATTCATCGGAAAAATACACATCCGAAACTTTCCGGTCAATTTCCCCGGGAAAACCTTTATCTTTTCTTTTTTCGGTAACCTGAAACATTTCAGGTTTCAGTTCCGTTTTTCTGTCTGTATCTTCAGCAAATTCAATTATCAATCTTGTAATGTTCGGACCCCAGTCGAATCCGCGAATTTCCATCTTTCCTTTGCTTTGTAACATATTAACCCTCCATACATTCCAAAGTCTGAAATCTTACAGATCAAAAATACTCATCTGTCTGAATTTATCCGGTAAATCGGCAAGATAATCAAAACATTCATCCGGTTTATAAAGAATGTCATTCTCCCTGCAAAAATCTCTGAATATCTTCATGAGTTTTTTCGAATCGGGACTCGGAACCTCATAGGAATTTCCGTAAGTTTTAATGTATCTTTCCTTAAGACCGGGAAAGTGTTTGTCGAGCGCGGCATAGAAATACTCTCTGTCTCCGTCACGTAATGTCAGCCCCATATCGAAACATATAATGCCCTTTACATTCACCCTTTTGCATTCGTTCAAAACAGCAAGAATGTTTTCTTCGGTATCGTTTATAAAGGGAAGTATCGGAGACAGCCAAACAACCGTGGGTATGTCACGCTCTTTCATTTTTTCAAGAACTTCTATTCTTCTTTTTGTATTGCAGACATTGGGCTCGATGATTTTACAAAGTTCGTCATCGTATGTTGTAAGAGTCATCTGAACAACACACTTTGCTTTTCGGTTTATCTCATCAAGCAGCTCGATATCCTGCAAAATACGGTCTGATTTCGTCTGGATTGCCAGTCCGAATTCGTTATCGAGAATAACCTTAAGGCACTTCCTTGTGAGCCTTAATTCTTCCTCGCAGTGCATGTACGGGTCGGACATGGAGCCCGTACCTATCATACATTTTTTGCGTTTGGATTTGAGCGCTTTATCCAGAAGTTCGGGTGCATTCTGTTTGACTTCAATATCTTCGAAAGCATGTGTGAACTGATAACAGTTGCTTCTGCTGTCACAATAAATACAGCCGTGGGTACACCCGCGGTAAATATTCATTCCGTAACGTCCTTTGGAGCCCGTCAGTATTCCTTTCGCATCAACAAAATGCATAGTCGGAAACCTTTCTTTCAAGAATAAATTCATAAAGTAAAACTGCTAAACTGCCTAATCCCTTATGTGAAACATAACGGCCCGAAAGCCGTTATGTTTATTGCGTGTCTTAATTAGAATTTAATCACTTCGGGAGCACCCGTAAATGAACTGAAGGTTGCTGTTGCATCTTTGAAATACAATACTTCTGTATTTCCGTCATCAGCGGAATACATTCCCTGAAGAGAAGGATAAGCATCGAGCATTGACTGTCTTGCTTCTCTTCTGTCATCTTCAACAAGAGTACCTGCAACTCTTAACCAAACTCCGTCCTTGAATGCACAGATTTCCACCTTGGGATTAGCGTGAATCTGTTTGGAAACGTCTTTGACCTTTCCTGTCTGAATATAAAGTTTTCCTTCAAAAACATGAGCTGTTCCAAAAGGTCTTACTCTGGGCTGATCTCCTTCAACAGTTGCAAGATAATATGTTCCCGCATCTTTTAAAAAATTAACTACTCTTTCCATGTCCGAACCTCCTTTTTTGTTTGCCAAACCTCTATCATTTTATCATTTTTCAACTGATGAATAAAGCATTAAACAACAAAAAAACACATCCCGAATTAATTTTCCGGGATGTGCAGATTTCAAAAATCTAAATGGCAAGAATCGTAAACGTACTGTTGGATAACGCATTATAAAGACCGTCGTTGTGCTTTCCGTGTGCCGGGCAGAATTCTCCGTAAATATAAACGCCCTGAACATTTATTCCTTCGGGAATTCTTCCTTCATATGCTCTTCCTTCCGTATCCTTGTCTGCAACGAGCATACTGTATCTTGCAGCGCAGGATGAACAGATTATCGCACTGTATTTGTAATCTTCGGATTTCTCAAGTTTGTATAAAATCTTATCGAATGCTTTCTTTACGGATTTCTCGATATCTTCCTTTGATATCAGTACAACGTTTAATTCGGATCCTTCTTCGATCTTTCCTATATACTGACACGATCCGTCATCATGATTAATGGCTCCGAGTGTTCTTAAAATATCTATTTCATCTCCATCGCGTGTTTTTTTGGTCGCCAGGAAGGGTGTATTGAGGTAGTCCATAATTACAAACGATTTTTCCGTCGGCATACCCATTTCCTTAAAAAACTCAAGCGTCGGTCTTCCGTCGAGTTCGTAAACCGTGGTTCCTTCTACCCTTGTAACCACTTTGTGAAGATTAGTCGTAAGCGTGGTTGAGGTTTCAAGAACGAATATCGGCTTAACATTTCCGGAAACAAGCATTATCACGCCTTTTGAATCCGAAACTTCTTCATTTGTAAATACAAATGAAGCATCAAATGTCCAGTCATCCGAAGCTACTCCGCCATATACCGGAACATGATTCGAAGTCTCATCAAGTTTTTCCACGATATCGTCAAAAGTTACATTGTAAAGAAACGGAACATATGAAAAAATGAGTTTTTCCGGAAGCTCTGTTTTAGCCTTGCAATCCCTGTAAGCTCTTGCAAAACTTTCCAGATTTTCAATCGATTCGATAGCATCAGACATACCTACGGAAAATTCCACATCGTCAGCAGTTAAAACAAGCATCGAAATACTGCATTCCGAATATCCCGAAGTACTTAAAAGCCCTATAGCCGAACATCCTATAAAAGGAAAATCGAATGCTTCATTCAAAGCTTCAACCAGTTCGTGTAAATTTGTTTCAAAACCGCAGAAAACAAGTCCGCATGTATTCTTTAAAAGTCGGGAAGTATCTATGCCGGCTTTAAGTTCATTAATGGCTGTTTTTATATCATCCACTTCATTCGTTACTGCCTGAAATGATTTCATACTCCTCTCCTCCCGTCTCTTATAATATAATCAACCTCATGTTTGGACAGATATTTCCTCGCCTGTTCCTCATCTTTAACATATACGCCTTTATATTTGTTACCCAGGATATGTCTGAATTCATTTAATTTGTCAGGCGAAGGGTTAACAACCAGTATAACCTTTTTTTCCGCCGCTTTTTCAGTTGCCTCAGTTTCTTCTCCGGTTAGGATTTTGCTTCTGTCCAGATAATTGTACAGCATATTTTCGAGTTCGGAGTACACTATCGGCTTTGAAAGATAATCCGTAAAACCTTCTTTTATGTATGTTTCTTTTGCACCTACTATGGCATCTGCCGTAAGCGCTATAACAGGCGTGTTCTCGGCAAGTTTTTCCTCTTTGATGATTTTAAGGGTTTCAGTACCGGACATCTTGGGCATCATCTGATCGAGCATAATGATGTCAAACGATTCGCTTTTTAATATTTCCAGACATTCGCTGCCTGACAATGCAGCGGTAATATTCATTCTTGTATCCGAAAGCAAACGTCTTATTACGGTAAGATTCATGTCATTGTCGTCAACTATAAGGATCCTTGCACCCGGCGCTTTCAGTGAAGCAGAATACTTCTTTTTTTCCTGTACGGGATCGGAATGCCTGTTCTCAATATTTCCGACAGGTGTAAGATCAACAGCCTTTTGTGCTACTTCAACAAAAAATGTCGTGCCTTTGCCGTACTCACTTTCAACGGTTATGAAACCGTTCATCTTTTCAACAAGTTCTTTGGTAATATTAAGTCCCAATCCCGTTCCTTCGATGTTACGGTTTTTGGTTTCTTCAAGTCTCTGAAAAGATGTAAAAAGTTTGTCGATATCTTCATTTCTGATTCCGATTCCCGTATCCGTTACGGAAAATCGTAATCTGTCCTTTTTGTCAACAAAAGATATCTTGATCTTTATCCCGCCCTCTTTGGTATATTTAATCGCATTATTGATGATATTTAACATTATCTGGCGGATTCTTATTTCATCGCCAAAAAAAGTACTCGGAATACTTTCCTGAACTTCGATATCATATGTAAGGCCTTTATCCTCAGCTTTTTTCCTTGTCATGTTAACGATATCGTTTATTACCTGCGCCGTATCATATTCCGTAAGCACGAGTTCCATCTTTCCCGATTCGATCTTGCTTAAGTCAAGAATATCGTTAATGATCGACAAAAGAGTATTGCTTGCACTCTGAATATCCTTCGCATACTTTCTGATATTGGGATCTTCAGCCTCTCTTAATATCATCTCATCCATGCCTATTATGGCATTCATGGGAGTACGTATTTCATGAGACATGTTTGCAAGAAAGTTACTCTTTGCTTTGTTTGCAGCTACAATTCTTTCCTCATTCAGCTTACGAAGTCTTGCAGAGTTTTCATTCATGATGGAAAGATTTGAAATATCCTGTTCAAGTCTGGATATCCTGCGATTCAATCTGAAGTTTTCTTTTTCAAGTAATTCGATTTTTGATATCTTTTTATCCATTTGCAACCCCCTTCCCCATTGGCGGATTCAAACTGTCAGATCACATGCATAACACCCATCGGTGTATGCTTTTCAAGATATTTATCTCTTCCTTTTTTGCCTGAAACGCATATGCATTTGTATACGCCGTCAAGTCTTTCTTTTTCCCTTTTAAGAAGTTCGGGATCATCGCCCCACAAAAGAATTACGGGCAGACCATCATCAACTTTCCTTACTATCTGTTTTTCCTGAGGAATGTATTCCTTGAGTGTCTGTTCAAGTCTTTCGTACTTGACGGGCTTGCTTAAATAATCCGTAAATCCAAGCGACATGTAATGTTCCTTGGCCCCTATAACCGCATCCGCCGTGAGTGCTATGATGGGTGTTCCCTGAAGAAGATTTCTGTCTGTCAATTCTTTAAGAGTTTCTTCTCCGTTCATTTTGGGCATCATCTGGTCTAAAAGGATAACGTCATATTTTTCTTTTTCAATCCTGTCGATACATTCTCTTCCGGATTCCACAAGGTCTGTTTTTATCTTCGTTTCTTTTAAGAGTCCTTCGATTACTTCAAGATTAAGCTCATTATCATCTACTACAAGAATGTGCGCATCCGGAGCATAAAGCTTTATTTCCTCGTTATCCGAGTCTGTTAAGACTTTCCTTACCGCTTTGCTGAAATCGCCGATTCCTGCCGCTCTTACAACCTTTTGAGGTACTGTAATTATAAAAGTACTTCCCACACCGTACTCGCTTTCGAATTCGATTTTTCCTTCCATCATTTCGAGAAGTTTGTGAGTGATATGAAGTCCGAGTCCAGTACCCTCTATGCTTCTGTTCTTTTTCTCATCCAGACGCTGGAAACTTGCAAAAAGTTTTTCCTTGTCTTCATCTTTGATCCCGATACCGGTATCCGAAACTTTGATGATAAGATCGATATAATTTCCCATCATCGTCAATTTCGAAGAAACATCAACACTTACGCTTCCTTTCTCGGTATATTTTATCGCATTGTTTATAATGTTTAGCATGACCTGACGGATTCTTATTTCGTCGCCGTAGAGCTTCGAGGGAATGTCCTCGGCAACATTGAAATTAAGTTCGAGTCCCTTCTTTAAAGCCCTTATCCTGGTAAGGCTTAATACATCGTTAAGGATCGATGCGAGGTCGTAATCATCCGGTACTATATCAAAGTTTCCCGATTCGATTTTACTTAAATCGAGAATATCATTTATGATTGAAAGAAGAATATTTCCGGCACTCTTGATCTCGAGTGCATGTTTCTTTGTATTGGTCTCTTTTGTGTCACGGATGATCATTTCATCCATTCCGAGAATACCGTTAAGCGGCGTTCTTATTTCGTGAGACATATTTGCCAGGAAATCGTCTTTTGCCTTGCTTATGTGTACGAGCTCATTTGATTCAACTCTGATCCTGATAAGCTGCTTGATAGTATGAACGATCGCAAAACAGATAAATCCCAGAAGTCCGACCGACATTATCAGTCCGGAAAATGCAGAGTAATTGACAAACTGGAAAATAAAAGCCTGAATTATCGCGGTAATCGCAAGGATAACAAATCCCACGGCAACAAAAATGTAATCATTGATGTACTTGCGCTTTATATCAATTATCATGGTAACCGCAATAACTCCTATCGCAGACATTGCACTTAAGCTCGTAAGAGGAAAACTCTTTCTGAACGGAACCAAACCCAGAATAAAAAGAGCGGTACAGATTACAAAGTTGGCAATATTAATAATCGCAACCACTGTCTCGGCTTTTTCATACCGGCTTTTCTGAAGAGAATTGACAAAGCAGAGAAAAGGCATCGGCATGATCATTATCATAAGATAAGGTGTATCCGCCATTAAAGCAATATTGCTTGCATAATATTGTCTTAAAACTGAATTCGAAAGGATCCATGCAGCGCCGATAATAACGCCGATGGAAAGATGTTCCATTTCAAGATACTGCTTATGTGTGTATCTGTAAACTACAGATGCGCCAAAGCAGATAATTCCCAGAAACATAATCGCAAGACCGATAAGAAATTCGATTCCGTATCGGTTAAGAAGATTGTAAAGAACCCCGATCCTGGTTCCGATATAAACCTCGTGAACTTTTCCCGCATCATATAAGCATACCATAACCCTCTTGCCCGCATCTTCGGGATACAAAGAAGCCATGACATAGCATTCCGCAGATCTGTCACCCAGCAGGCCGTAATTATGAGTTTTAAACTCTTCGCGAAGTTCACCGTCTACGTAGATTTCCATTTCCTTTCCGTGAAAGCAAAGGACTGTATAATCTTTGTTTAAAAAAACCGGCAATGTAGTTTCAAGCACGATATCCCCGTCCGCATTCCCGGGAATCTCAAAAGGCACTCTCGTGCCGTCCGCTTTAACCTGAACCCATTTGTCACCGGGCAGAGTATCGCAGATGAAGCCTTTATTTGGCGAATCACTCGGCAACACCGATTCGCCTATCAGTACATATGCCAGTGTTATTAAAAGAATAACCGAAATAACGATCCTGATGATTTTCAATACAATTCCCCCTATTCAATCTCAGAATAAATCTCCCTGATCAGATCAGCTGCTTCGTCATACATAAAATCTTCGATATAAGCGGTTGCCGTTTTAAGTTTCTCTTTCTGGGTAATTCTGAAAGGATAGCCTGAAAGTTTTTCCGCAAGTGCTTTTGCCGTATCATAGTCAAAATCATCCAGTGCCTCTATCAGCTTGTCCGACGTTTCCCTTGCAACATCAGCCGATATTTCTCCTGCGGCACGTACCTCGCTCATCTCGCCTATCGTTTTGATCTTTGCGACAACCTCATCGTATTTTTTTAAGGCAGAAGCGTTGTTCTGTATTATAAAATCCGTATCATTATTTCTGGCAGCCATTTCGAGAGCCTCAAATATTTTGCTCACTTCAACGGCGCCGATCATTTTTGAATTGCTTTTAAGAGCATGAACCGTAATCATATAGCTCTCAAAGTCTTTTTGTGTAAAATATTCCTCAATTTTAGTTTTATTCTTTTCATAATTTCTGTAATAACGCTGTATTGCAGAAATATAATTGTCTTCCCCGCCCGTGAATTCAATTCCGGCAGCTGTATCAAATCCGTTTTTTTCAAGAACCGATAAATCGCAACCCATTTTATTTTCCCCCTGAAACATACATTTTATCCAAGAACCTCAATTATTTCCGCCACCAGTTCGGATTTCTTTGAAGGCTTTATTACATATCCCTGAGGACGTAATTCCGTCAGTATCTGAAAGACAGTCTTCTTTTCCGTCATACCGGTAAGGAAAATAACCGGAATCTGTGTTAATAACGCATCTTCTCTCATTTTCCTGAGTACCGAAGGACCATCCATGATCGGCATAAGGAAATCGAGAAGGATCAGGTTCGGTGTATGTTTTTCAAGATATTTAAAACATGCTTCCCCCGATTTGACACATACTACATCATAAAATTCTTCCAGCTGCTGCTTTATATTGACAAGCTGCTCCGGATCGTCATCCACTACAAGAATTGTTTTTCTCGAAAGCTGTTTTGCAGCCTTTTCATTAACGAATTCCCTGACAGCAAATCCCTTTCTTTTGGATTTTTCCTCAAGTTCTTTTTCAAAATTCGCTATTTTCTCATACATTGCGAACATCGAAACAGGTCTTGAAAGAAAGAATACTTTCGCAAGCTTTGTATTTCTCTTGAACATTTTTTCGGTAAGATCGTCGGTAATTGCAATTACAAGACATTCGCCCGACATGCTCTGTGTTCTGAAAACATCGTAAGCTGCTACCGAATCCTTTGTCTCATCACCGAGACAGAGAATAATAACCCTGGTAAATTCCGTTAACAGCGTATCGCTTAATTTATATCTGTCCGGATTGCATTTAATTACCGTGTATCCGCGTTCCTGCTCAAGCTGACTGCTGATATCACTCATTATTTTTCTGTTGGTACCCGTAACCAATACTTTAAGCTCCATGTAATCCCCTTCCCCCTTTCATTTTTAATTAAAGTTTTATTTTTAAGTATACTAAAAAAACAGTCCCTTAGTAAATACCTAAGGGACAAATAAGCATCTGTGTTCCGATTTCGTCACAAGACAAATCCGGTCTCTGTATTCATAAAACCAAAAGCCGCATTTAGGCTATTGGGAAACAGACTGTTTACCCGTAATATTGTTAGCCCATTCAAGCGCATCATCGATATGCGGTCTGAAATTATCTCTTCCGACTCTGTCAACAAATCCGCTCTTTTCCATGGTTTTAAAAGGCTGTTCGTTTACATGTGAGAAAACGAGCTGAATACCTTTTTCTTCACATCTGTCACATAACTGTTCCATCGAATGCATCGCTGTGGCATCAAGTGCCGGAACACCACGCATTCTTATAACGAGTACTTTTGTAAAGTCCTTAAACGAAACGCTTGCAAGCTGGTCGGCATCACCAAAGAACATGGGTCCCGAAATCTCGTATACACGAACGTGCTTCGCAACTTTCTTAAGATCCATTCCGTCGGGATCTTCATCGGGATCGTAATATTTCCATCCCTGTATGCCCGATACATCGCTCATTCTCTTCATGAAAAGAACACAAGCGATAAGCATACCGATTTCGATAGCCACAACCAGATCGAATGCAACGGTAAGCACAAAAGTAACGACGAGAACAAGAATATCACTCTTGGGCGATGTTTTGCAAAGATGAACGAAAGTTCTCCACTGACACATATTGTAAGCGACCATGAAAAGAATCGCAGCAATGGTCGGCATGGGAATAAGCGCCGCATAAGGCATGAGAAGCACGAGTACCAGAACAAGCACAATTGCATGAACCATTCCGGCAATGGGTGAACGTCCGCCGTTTTTGATGTTTGCAGCAGTTCTCGCAATGGCTCCGGTAGCGGGAATACCGCCAAAAAGAGCCGAACCGATATTGCCGACACCCTGTGCGATAAGTTCCATGTTCGAACGGTGATGCGAGTTTATCATGCTGTCGGCAACAACACATGAAAGAAGGGATTCTATTGCCGCAAGAATGGCGATCGTAAATCCGTCGGGAAGTGCCGCTCCTATATCATTGAATGTGAAAGAGGGAAAATGAAATGCGGGAAGTTTGTTGCTTATCGTATATAAATCTCCGATCGTATTAACATCCATTTTAAGGAATTTGACCATAAGGATACCTACGATTACCGCGATAAGCGATCCGGGAATTTTCTCTGTTATAAAGGGCCAGACGATCAAGATCGCAAGGCATACGCCTCCAACGATAAGAGCCTGATAATTAACTGTTTTGATATTAAAGATTATTGCCTTTACCTTATCTATCGTTTCGATCGTGGGTGTTCCCTCAGGGAAGGTAATTCCCATAAAATCCTTAATCTGTCCGATTAAAATCGTTACTGCGATTCCGGCCGTAAAACCGGTGGTTATCGTATAGGGAATAAATTTAATGAGTCCGCCGAGTCTGAATAAGCCCATAAGAACCAGAATAAGACCTGCAATTATCGTTGCAAGTACAAGTCCGTCCATTCCCTTCCTGGCAATTATTCCGGCAACTATGGTCGCAAACGCTGCCGTAGGTCCCGCTATCTGAACACGGCTTCCGCCGAGAAACGAAATAATGAAACCGGCTACTATTGCGGTATATATACCCTGTTCGGGACCGACACCGGATGCAAGTGCCAGTGCAATAGAAAGCGGCAGTGCGATAATCGCTACAATTATGCCTGCCACTACATCAGATAAAAACTTTTTCCCGTTGTACTGCTTCATAACGCTGAAAAGCATGGGTTTAAGTTTGTCTTTTTTCATTCTATATCTCCTTCAGATCCGCCTGAATCCACGCGGCGGATTAAAATATTTAATATGCTTTTTTTGACACTGAATCACTTTAACGCAACAAAAGTCGGGTGTCAATGATTTTACCCGCCGTTTCGGCATCTTTAGGCTACTTGCATATTTTTTTATAAAGACGGCATCTCTTTTTGGGCATATATAATTGCATGTCTTTTTTCAAAGAGTTTTTGAGCAAAAGAAAACCCGGAAGCGGCGGTTGCTTCCGGGAATGGGGACTGAATGTTTATTTGTAATTTGGTTTCGTCATAAATTGTAAAAATGAAAATGTTTGGTTAGTTTGGATTATTTATATATTTTTTTAATGGATTTATTGTTTATTGGTTAGTTTTTTCCCGACGGGAACCGCCCCCTGGAAAGTTAAAATCTGCTTAATAAAAGTATTTCTTTGTCTTCTATTCTCACCTCCGCATAAATTATTCTGTCGTCGAAGCGCATCTCGTAATTGATTGTTGCAGTCTTTCCCGCTTCAACACTTAATCCCTCGAGATCGTAAGTTACTTCATCGGGATTCTCCAAACCGAATTCGGCCTTGACTTTTTCTCGCGCGATCTCCTCGCATTCCTTAACAAAACTTTCGGCTTCGGCGTATGTATACTTTTTCGAGTCTATTACGGAGCCGTATCCGCCCTTTTGAATGCTGAGAAGTGACATGTCATCCGCGTTAATATATACATCATACGATGTTGCATATCCTGTTCCGGTCTGATAGTAGTGAAGAATTCCGAGTGTCATTTTCTCGCCGTATCTGTTTTCTTCTTCCTCGAAAATATCAACAAGTACTATCCATGAATCATTTAACTCCTGTCCGAAATACTCCTTAAGGAATTTGTCACCGGCCTGTCTGGTTTTGTATTCAATCGAACCTTCGCTTAATGGTGTTGATTCCAATGCCATATTCTGTCCGGGCTCTATGCCTTCTTCTTTTAACTCCCGGATGTTAACGTATCTCTTCTTTGCATCGTGATCGATATATTCAAGAAGCTGTTCGTCATCCATGTCTTTTTCGGGAAGGTATACGATATTGTCAGCAACGATATAAGCAAGTTCATTTTCGCCCATTTCCGCTTTTGTCTGATAGTGTGCCATGTTTTCTTCGGGGAAAACGTTCTCGTCATAGTATTTTCTTTCCATGGCTATTATTCTCTTAATCTCAGAGCCGGTGAGTTCTCTTGAGAATCCTTCGTCTGTGGAAACAAAATCATCTTTGCTTACTTCTGTCGCATAGTTCTGATACTCGGTTTCATCCATATTCGCAAGTCTCGCCTTTACACCGACATAAGCTGCGCTGGCACCCAGGCTGCATACTCCGAAAACCGCTACCGCAATCAAAGCCGAAAGCACACCCGAATATCTGAATCTGAAGTCTGCCGTTCTTTTCCCTTTTATGCAGTTTTTGTATATAGTGTTTTTCATGTCTTCACTGATCTCGATATTTGAAATCAGTTCCTTATTGATTCTATTTTTCATACGCAAGTTCTCCCTTATACTTTCCGCTCAGTTTTTCTCTGGCTCTCTGCAGTCTTTTCTTCACAGCCGAAGGTGAAGTTTTAAGTATCTCTGCAGTTTCGCCGATGGAATATCCTTCAATGTAGTAAAGAATTACCGCTGATTTTAATTTGTAATCCAAATCCCAGATTACAGAAAGCAGGTCTCTGTCATTTCCGTTTAATCCATCTGTAATAACGAGCGTTTCTTCCATTTCGTCCAAAGGAACTGCCGCATGTCTTTTGTGAAATCTTAAAAATTCTTTGCATTTGTTCTGAGAGACTTTGATGAGCCAGGCTTTTTTGTGCTCCTCATTCTTAAAGTCGGGTTTCTTGGTATAATAAATCAGAAAAGTTTCCTGTAGCACATCCCTCGTATCCTGTTCGTTTTTAAGAATCAGGAAGCAGATTTTATAAAGCATGTCGCTGTAATTCTCGATCACTGCTTCCAGATCTCTGTTTATGTTCTTCATTTATGGACTCCTTTAGTTATCATAAAGGCATTCGCGAATGACCTTTTCACTATAAACACGTTTGAGAAAGTCAAAAGGTGACATTTTCTTGAAAATTTTTTCATTTTTTATCAATTATTCTTCCACGGTCTTACCTTGTCAATCCAACCGTTGGCTTTCCGGTACTTGTAATCGGTGTATTCGGGATCCTTTTTGCCGAGATCGCTCTGAAGCATTCTGACCGCAAAGAATTTTAATTTCTCCGGAAGTATACAATAAAAATTCCCGTCCGTATAGGACAGGAATCTTAATATTTAATAACGATTTAGGAAACGCTTATTCTTATTTATCATATTTTAAAATCCGATCAGGCTTTAAGATCGACTTTATCGCCCTTCAGGGCATCCTCCTGAAATGCCTTCAGCTGTTTCTGATAGGGCTGCTCCTCGTTCGAATAAGCTATCGAGGTATTCGTAACGCCTCCCGAAACATATGCTCTTCCGCATTCGGGACATATAGCGGTTTTTAAAGTTACGCTTGCTCTTAAAACCTTGCCGTTGTTCAATTCAGCCTTGGCATACGCATTTGAAACATGTTCCATTTCATGTGCCATTACTCTTGAAGCTGCTGCCGCAGGAGAAATGTGTGCGGATGATTTGAATGAAACCATCTCATCGGAGCCGTCTTTGTATTTACGATTCTTGCAGGTCTGACATTCGCTTGCAGGTTTCGTTTTGCCCGAGGACTCTACACCTCGTTCTTTTTCTTCGCCCGCAATACCCGAAGAAGCACCGGCGTTTTGTACACCGAAAGCATTCTGACCGTAATATGAATTTGGATTAAAACCTATATCAAAATTCATCATAAGCAAATACGCTTATTTAAAGGGGTGCGTAACCCCGGATATCGGTACTTTTGTACCGAATGATCATAATTTCAAAACAATTAATCCTGAAATCATGAAATGACAATTACTCTTTTTATATTATAACACTTTTTTTCTTATTATCAAATCGCTTACTTTTTTTATATTATCGAATTACTTACTTTTTTCTTATTATCAAATTGCTTATTTTTTTCTTATTATCAATTTTTCTTCTTTTATCTTTAACCTTTTATTATTATTTTATTTTGCCCGCTAAAATTTTTGTTTAACCCTTTATTTCTCTTTAATTAATTCCAAATCGCTTTTTCTTTTGTTACTTTCTCGCCCCAGTACGATGCCCATTTTTCACAGTAAAGCCATGTGTAAGGTATTTTCTTTTCGATTCTGAGTTTAATAAAGGCCGGAACATTTCCCCATAAAAGCGACGGAATTCCTATCACGAAAATATACAAAGGTCCCAGAAGAAGCGCCTGAATTGTATGACCGTATTCATGAACGGCCACTTCTTCACAGTATTCTCTTCTCTCCTTCGCTTTTTTGCTTTCGTCACCTGCCTTCGGTTCCCACGGAGTGAAAATAAACATTCCGAGTGATATCCCCGAATTCCGCGGCCATGCGGTTCTTACTACTCCTTTGTAATAATAATGCGGAGATTTTATATACCAAAGATAAAGAACCAGTCCCCCAACAGTCTGAATATTTCCCCATGTCCAATGAATAATGATCCCTAAAGGGTACCACCATTTCCTGTTCGTTTTCACAATGCTTTCTGCTGCCAGGAATAATCCTATAACATACATTCCGATAAAGTATGCAGCAATATCACCGAAATCAAAAGCTCTGCCTATCATTATTCCCAATACGGAATTCTCATTGATCCCAAGAATTTCGTTTATGTGAATCGCCTGCAGAATCTCCGCAGCTATTCCGGCATAATAGCAAAGGAACGGCAGTACGTATACCGAAAAAACGCTGTCCTTTGCAAATACAATCCTTATCAGAAAATAAAGCGTCGGGATAACTATCACATCGCCAATAAATCCCCTGACAAACCCTTTTGCAAAAATCGCTATGAGGATTTCAACTCCCAAAAGAAGAATGAACAATATGATATATCTGATTCTGTTTTTTAATGTATCCGTGTCTCTGACTTTCTGCATTTTTGAATCTGTTTCTCCGTCTCACTTTTTCAGTATTTTCGGATCTGTTCTCCGTCTGTCTCACTTTTTTTCGGCATTTTCGAATCCGTTCTCCGTCTGTCTCACTTTTTTGGGCATTTTCGAATCCGTTCTCCTGCTGCCTGTCAGCAATTAATAATTTTTCAGGCTTTTCTCTTTTCCCTGTCTTCAACAACATGAAGAATTGAATCAGCGTTAAGAATTTCATCAATTCTTTCCGGAACAAAGGAAGGCTTGATAATCGATTTCCCAACCTCTTCAAGCGGAATCCAGCAAAGCTTTTCACCTTCATCCGTTTCTTCCTTGAAATTCTTAATATCGTCTGCTTTCAGAATGTAATAAAACTCAAGCACATGGCAGTCTTTGCCGTCAAAGCATCCGCCATCGCCCAGGAAGAAATTCTCGCATACTACCGCAAGTCTTTCTGCTTTCGCTTCTATTCCCGTTTCCTCGAATATTTCTCTTTCGATGCACGCTTGGGAAGTTTCGTTAAGCCTTACCGCTCCGCCGATCACATAATAATATCCGCCTCCGAAATCGCTTTTTACAAAAAGCATTTTGCCGTCATGGATTAAAAATCCTCCGGCACGGTATCTGAAATATTCGTTCTCTGTCATAAACTTACAATCTTCGGTAATTCTGCTCATGTCTGTTTTCCTTTTCTGTAAATATTTCTGCCTGTTAATCTTTTACTGTATAACGATTTCACTTACTTTTACTCGACAAGCAATATGCCAATGTCAGCATTAACAAGTTTCTTAATATATTTCTTTGCCTCATCGTTTACAAGTCCCGTTTTGACAAATCCGATTGAAACCGTAAGATCCGAAACTACTGCTGCCGTTGCTTCACCTGTATCTCCGTTCATTCCGCTGTTTATATCAACGCTTATTACGTACGCGCTGCTTTGATTAATTGCCTTAATCGCGTCATACGCCTTTCCTCTGACCTCACCCGTAAAACCCGTTCCGAGAATACAGTCAACTATTATATCAAAATCAGCGAAATTTGTTTTTTCGTTAAAATCTTTCGAGCAGACTCCCAGTTTATCGGCAATATCAAAATAATACTTTCCGTCTTCGCTCATTTTATCCGATACTCTGATCAGAACGGAATCAATATTGTTCTTTTTAAGAATACCAGCAAGCGCATATCCGTCTCCACCGTTATTGCCTCCGCCGACTGCGATTGCTATTTTCTTTCTGTCCCATTTATCGTACGCATTAAATACACCCATGGCAGCACGATACATAAGTTCTTTACCCGGAACAAAGTTTTCAATCGTGTATGCATCACTTTTTCTCATAAGTTCCACGCTTATGATCTTATCGGTATTTTTGTATTCGCTTACCGTTACATGAAAATCTTCAGTCAGTTTTTCTTTTATATCCATCTTCTTTTCTCCGGAAAACATTTTTATTCATTTCAATTACTCTTTCCCATACCACGAAACCGACATAAGCTCCCTCGCACGATCAAGGCAGTATCCCGGATATTTCTCGTTAAAATATCTTTCTCCCGATAAATAATCCGTGTAATATCTAAGTCCCAGTTCGAAACATATTTTATCAAAAACATCTGGAATCGTCTTTCTTATATACTCTGCTTCATTTTCATCTGATTCATTCAAATATCCGTTAAGAATTTTCTCTGCGGCCTCCCTATCAAATTTCCCATTTAAAACTGCGCATGAACGAATGCAGTCCGAAAGATCTTCAAGCGGATATCCTTTCATAAGCGTATCCATATCTATGAAGCCTGCTGCCCTGCCGTCTTTAAAAAGAATATTGGAAAGTTTGGTATCTCCGTGGATTATCGCCAAAGGTCCCGAATCCGTCGAAAGCATTTTGTCTTTCTTAAGTTCAATGATCTCTTCTGTCGAAACATTCCTTTTTCCGGAAAGAACTTTATTTCCGTCTGAAATATCATTATATTCCCCGAGATAATACTTTAAATCATGTAAATGCGGATATGAAGCTTCCGTTTCTCCCTTAATTACTTTGAGCATTTCATGGAGTTTAAAAAGTCCTCTTCCGCATTCAAAAAGATTTTCATCCGTCAAAGGAACTTTTAAAATATCTGCTTCAATGTAAGGATACATTCTCCATTTACCTTCGTTTTCATCAGAGTAAATAAACTTTCCCTCTTTGTTCTTAAGCCATTTGGGATAAAGGAAATCAGACTTTTCAAACACTTCACTGTAAAGCAGGAAATTATGCTCCTGTTTTGAAACATCGATATTCTTTTGTATGTGCTGGATAATAAACCTGCCTTCTTCGGTTTTTACAATGAAAGTATCATTAATATGGCCTTCTTCAACCGGCTTTACGGCAAGCACCAAAGAATCGGTAAAATAAAGACATATTCTTTTTACATATGACATATCCTTCATAAAATATATCCTCACAGGTGCTCACGGCGCACTTTTATATTATTGACATCAGCTGAATTACGGAAATATTTTTCATCCTTAAGACCTTTTCCAGCTCTTTTATCAAAGCTTTTCCGATTCCCTGTTTCTTTCTCTCCGGTACCACAAACAGCTCCGAAATATAGAAAAAATCCTCTTCAGCATAAGGATCAACATACCCCAATAAGCCGCCTACAACCTGGCCATTATCTACGGCAGCCAAGCCAATGGCCCGGAAATTTCCCATGATTGCTTTTACACGCCTAACAGACCTTTCTCCACTCCAATTTTCATTCCATGGTTCCTCTGAATATGACAAGGCCATGGCTTTTGCAAGTTCATCAAAATACTTTTCTTCTGCAATAACATATTCCATAATCATTTATCCTCCAAACCTTGAATACGGTATTCGTCCCTTAATGCCGACAAATGTCGAATGATCTCAGGATTCCAAGGAATCATATTTGGAAGTTTTGTGCATGGAAATTCCGCGCACAATCCGCAAAAGCGTGCATTATGTTCCTTACAACAAGCGTGTATCTTGCACATTCCCGATTCTGCCCATTCCGGAACCCGTCCATCAGCTTCGATGCACCCCGGGCAAACGCCTTCTTGCTTTTTTGTACAGCCCACACAGCATTCGCCGCAGGCTGTAATCGTAGTAAAATCAGTCATTGTTTCATTATCTCCATAGTAATAAATTTATCTCAATCCAATATCGTTGCTTCATATACCCATCAGGTACGACCATAGCAGCCTCCCTTATTTACTCCGCAGCCAGCGATAATATCATATCCGGCAATACCACATTTCGTCCAAAATCATACTGTGCTTGTTGCTCCGGAGTCCGTCCAACCAAAGCAGCTCCTGATGCCGAGTTATCGGATACCACAAGTAATGCTATTCCCGGAAGTTCGAATAAATCTGTCATAAGATAAAATGAACTCGTCTCCATCTCGATAAGATCCGTATCAAAAGCCTTAATCTCATCCAAATGTGTATATTCCATGGCTATCGAAGGCGTGCAAAAAACACTGGCCTTCCTGATATCGTATCCCTTCATTTTTCCAACTTGGACAACATGTTCAACATACTGCTTATTAGGAAAAACTTTTGTAAAAAGCATATTATCTCGAATAGATTCTTTCATAAGGTATGCGTCCGCATAGCTTCCCGATATCGAGTATGATGGAGTGCAGATATCTCCCAAGTGAATATTTTTCTTTAGTCCTCCTACGGCACCAATAAAAATCATACGTTTAAAAGACAATTCCGCGCAGAGCGACAAATGATCTATCAAATTACCCGCGGAAGATCCGATCTTAATCCACGCAATCTTTAAACCATCTTTTTCTACTAGATAACCTGCAATATACGCGCCTTCTTTAAGCAATGTAACCGTACAGTTTTCTTCCATATGCAGTTTATATGGAGAAAAACTAGGGGCAATTACAAGAGCATCATAAACAATGTCCTCACTAAGGCCAAATGCCTGTGCCGCCATATGTTCCGAATTGTATTTATGAAAAGCTTCAACTATTCTTATTAAAGCATCCTTCATGCTCTGATCCTCCAACTACCGGTTTTATTTGATCCATATCTTTCAATTACCTGTTTTTTCATAAGAGACGAGATTATCCTCTGGACGGTCTTTTCGGATTTTCCAATCCTTATAGCCATTTCAGCTTTAGAAATCCCATCATTATTCTGAATCAAATTGAAAATGACCTGCTCTGCCTCTGTAAGCTCCGCATTTATCTGGACATTTATCTGGACATTTGTCCTGATAAATTCGAAGAAGAATCCATATGCCTCTTTTCTATAATTCCACGTTACATTTTGCTGTTTGCAAAAATCATTTACACGTTGGAATCCGGTTCCTGATTTTTCAAC
>JAIKXN010000066.1 GCA_024684055.1 Lachnospiraceae bacterium
TTCCGTGGTACTTACCAACCGTCAGTGTATTTTCGAAAGAAAAACGGACAACGAAAGAGTTTTTGTCTGCATAAATGCCGACAGTAACGATTATACCGCTCATTTCGACGCGGGATGCGGTATGGCCATAGATTTAATTACGGGAGAAAACTTCGATTTCGGCGGAGGAACCTTCCTTCCCGCTTACAGTGCGAAGTTCCTTAAATGTGAGAGATAAAGTTTCTTGAAAGCACTGGAAACCAATAGAACTAATTGGCAACTTTAAATTCAGCGAAAGTTTACAGAGTTTAATTTGCAAAAATATAGAATTTAGTAAATTTGTTTTTAGAATCAAAAAGCGTAACCGTTAATGAAAACTATCATTTAAACGGTTACGCTTATTTTTTTATTAATAATTCTTTTAGTTGTTTAAACAACTAATTGCCGCTGTAATTTATTACCTCAGCTACTTATTCTCTCGTCAATTATTCTTTCAAAAACTTATTTGATTACGATTTATTCGCCCATTAGTTTTAGTTGAACAACTCCGAAATGAAATTGAGTGCTCCTGCACCGCAAAGAAGAATTGCAAGAATAGCAACCACAATTGCAATAACAAGAATAATCTTACCAACAGAAACAGGTGTCTTGCCGTAAACTTTACCTGTCTGGCCGTTTACCATGAACTGATAAACTTTATTGTTATATTTGAATGAAGAACACCAGATAGGAAGCATCAGATACTTGTAAGTAATCTTACTGTATGTGGTGGAAACTTTTACATCCTTAACGTGATCGGCATTGTACTCACTTCTGATCTTGCTGGAGATATTGCTCTTAATCTTTCCTGAAATGGAATTCTTTGCTTTCTCCCATGCAGCCTTAAGACCTACCGAATATCTTTCTGCTACGAAACCTGCAACATATTCAGGCTTGTAAGGAACGTTTTTCTCGGTTTCGAAAGGTTCGAGACCTTTAAGCATTGCGCTGTCGTGACGTTCACTGCCCTGTACAAGTTCATCGTCGATGGCAAGCTTGTATGTACCTGATGTACGATGCCAGTCAGTTACTGTATTTGTAGTTTTATTTCCTTCCGAATCGGTTGAACTTACTTCTCTGTCTATACCGTATTTACCTGAGTATCTTGAAAAAGTATCTGTATCAAATGTCCAGTAAGGAAGATATATTCCCGTGAAAGCATCAGGCTGTGCAGACTGTTTTGCAAGCTTCGGGCAGAAGAATTTCTTTCCGATCCATGCCTTGAAATTAGCACTTGCCTGCTCGTTTGAAACTGCGAAAGGAACAACACCGCCGGGCGCAATTGTATTTTCGTCATTTGCTTCCATAACCTGGTTGGATCCGCAGTAAGGACATTCATTTGCTACATCAAGTGCATCGTAGATTGTCTCTGCACCGCAGCTCTTACAGATAATCTGTTTCTTTGCTGCACCCCAGTCACAGTTTTCGGTTTTTTCAGCAGATTCAAAATCAAGTTCTGCTGCGCTTCCGCCTTCCTCATTTACGATTTCTTCTTCATATCCGCAGTAGGGACATGCCATTGCTCCGATGTTGGGATCGAAGTCCATTACACCGCCGCACTTGGGACATTTTTTGTCAGTTTCCTTTATAGTGGAAGCCTGAGTCATATTACTGTTTTCATTCATTCCATCCATATTGTTTTACCCCTTATTTTTTGTTGAAAAACACTGAATTAATTATATGGCATTCTCTATCTCGTTGCAAATAATTCATCATACTTTTTTAAGCAGCAGTTCTGCCACAAACCCATTGTCGTTGTAGTACTCGAAACCGCCGCCCTGCTGCTCCATATACCACCTTACAAGGTAGAGACCGAGGCCGTATCCGTTCTTATCATCGGAATTGCTTCCTCTGAAATATTTTTCGCAAAGAAGTGGAATGTCTTCTTCTTTTACGCCGGGGCCGAAGTCACGTATTTTAATGCATAAATATTTGTCTTTGTCGGGGCCTGCTTCTTTCTCCGAAAATGAAACATTAATGTCCGTACCGGCGTATTTGTATGAGTTGCTTACAACATTGTCGATTGCCTGTTCAAGTCTTAATTTATCCATGTAAACAAGGCAGGGGATAACTTCATTTTCAAGTACGATATTTCCGTAGTTGGTAAGCGCCGTAAACATCTCCGTTATTCCTCTGCTGTCCTCTTCTTTGGCGAAGACTTCGAGTTTATCCATGTCTTCAAGAGTGGCATGCATTACGTTACTCATTAACGCACTTATCGTTTCGGTTTTTCCGGAAATCGTGCTGACCTTTTTAAGATTGTCTTCTATTTCGTTTATTGCGATGTTTAATGCTTCTGTGTCACTGTTTTCTTTTTCTGCTTCACGAAGTTTTTTCTGATTGTCAAAAAGTCTTCTTTTAAACCTGACCTCAAGCATTTCACATGCAGCCTGAATTACCGAAAGCGGTGTCTTAATGTCGTGGCTTAAATCGGTTACCAGTTCTTTTCTGGCTTTTTCGGCTTCCATTTCACGGGTCCTCGAACTTTTCAGTTCTTCTCTCATCAAGTCAAAGGCCGAAATGAGC
Source organism: Lachnospiraceae bacterium (assembly GCA_024684055.1). Lineage (GTDB taxonomy): Bacteria > Bacillota > Clostridia > Lachnospirales > Lachnospiraceae > UBA3766. Next base: position 2,545 of record JAIKXN010000066.1, read on the forward strand.
GGTTCGAACATGGTCTCGGTTCGATGTATCGGAAGCGCTTCGTCCAAATCTCCTTTTGCAATCTTTCCGCAGAATTTTTCCATCTCCCTTAACGGTTTGACGAACAAAATGAACATAAGGAAAAAGATGAATAATCCGCCGATTAGGAAGGCTGCCCAGATTATCATTATCATTTGAAACATTACCGTTTTGGTTTCATTGAAATAATCTTTTCTGTCGGTAAAAGCTACTTTGCCGACATATTCACCGTTCACGCTTAAGTCTAAAATGAGAGCGCTTTCTTCATATTTTTTTGCAAGTTCGGGATTTTCTATTTCGTTTGAAAGAATAATGCTGCAGTCATATTTTTTCTCAATATCTTCTTCTGCCTCGCCTCTTTCCAGAGCGTACTGCACTTCGTGAAGATAGTCATTGTATTCAACTATGTCACGCTTATTAAAAGTAAATGCCCGATTGGCCACAATCAGAACCCCGAGCATTATAAGCATAAATAAAACAAATATCAGTATTATTCTTCTGAGATACTTCATAGATGGTTTTCTCTCTTTATCAGTATTGTCAAATACTTAAATTTTTCACATCAAATATTTAATACTCTTTTTTCAAATCAAATATTCATATTTCAAATATTCAATACACAAAATTCTTTTTCAAAAGAATCATATTTAAAGCACAATTTTACACTTCAAGACAATAGCCCGTTCCCCAGACAGTTTTAATGAGTTTGGGTTCATTCGGATTGTCTTCAAGTTTTTCTCTGAGTTTTCTTATATGAACATTAAGGGTACTGTCCGAAAAGAATGAATCGCCCCAGACTTCATCAAAAAGAACTTCCTTTTTGACGATGGTGTTTTTGTGTCTGTAAAGGCACTCAAGAAGAGCAAATTCCTTTGCTTTAAGAACTATTTTTTTGCCGTCGACAACTGCTGCCATATTGGCTTCATCGAGTACGAGTTTTTCGGTATTCGATGAGTTTGCGGCATTGTTTATGCTGCCTGAAATTGCGCCGGTGCTTGCATCACCCGAACCTGCTTTTTCGAGTTTTTTCATCTGCTCGACACGCTTTAAATTAACCTTAACCTTGGCGAGAAGAACCGATAAACTGTAAGGTTTTTTTACATAATCGTCCCCGCCCACGGAAAGAGCCACGAGCACGTCGTCATCGCTTTGTCTCGCGCTGATAAAAAGTATCGGAAGCTGCATTTCTTCACGAAGTTTTTTGCAGACTTCAAAGCCTGTTCCGTCGCCTAAATTAATATCAAGCAAAACGAGATCTGCTGTATTTTTTTTGAAAAATTCGTAGCATTCCGAGACACTAACCACAAAAGCGGTGGAGACTTCAAACATGTTGAAGTACTCCGCCGTCATCTGCGCTAATTCAGTTTCATCATCTACTATCAAACAATTATAATGCATACTGTTTTCCTCTTAGTCTGATTACTGAAATTATATCACACTATTCTTCTGTTATCATCTTAACGGGATCGAGTTTTTTGATTCTGCTGCCGTTAACCCATGAAACCAGTGCCGCCATGGCAACAATTACATATACAACACATACCAGGGCCAGTCCTGAAATTTCAAAGGCTACTTTTCTGAATCCGAATATTGCGAACATCAGAAGTACAACTTTGTCACCAAACATTAATGCAGCAACCAGGCCCAGGGCAACGCCTATAAGAACTGCGGGAATGTTTGAAAGAATAAGCTGAAGGATCAACTGATTCGAAGAATAACCAAGTGCTTTGCTTACACCCAGATTTCTCCATTCCTTGGATATTCTGGTTTTTATAAGAAGCGATTCTGCCAGTCCTACAACAAAAGCAGTAACAATAAGAATCAGGATTACCACAAGTCTGAATGTGGTCTGAAGCATTGTAAACAATCCGCCTGTTGATGCAAGTACATCGACTATTTCATGGTCCGGATATACATCTTTAAACTCTTTTTCCAGATCCTCATATGTGTATCCGTCTTTAAGATAAATGTTGCAGTTTTTCGTGCTTACTTCTCTTCCGATTCTGAGGTAGCCCGATTCAGCCATATAAGCCATCTGACCCATGTTGTTAAAAGTCTGCATCATTCCGGTTACAATATATGTTGCTTCATTTTCGCCTGATTTTGCTTTAACCGTATCACCTACCTTAAGTCCGAGTGAATCCATCGCCGTAGTTCCGAAAGCGATCTCATTCTCGTGTTTGGGCCATCTTCCCTCAACCATGTAATTTTCGTTCATAACAGAAGTATCGGAAATAACTCTGGTCGTATAGTTTTTCTTAATTTTGCCGGCTGTAAATTCTATACCGGTCCATATTTCCGTGGTAACATTTTCAACGCAAGGAAAACTCCTGACCGTCGATACCATATTTTCATCATCTGCGGTAATGCTTGCGTCCGAAATATCAAGTCCGGAAATTCGAAGCAGCGCATCCACGTCTTTTCCCATGCTTTCGTAAATACCGAATCCCATGGCCGATGAAAATGCAAGAACACCCATAATAATGATTACACCGATCTGTCCTCTGAATTTTCCGAATGTTTCTTTTAATGCAAGAGTCAAAGGTACCGGAAGTGAAGTCTTGTCAAAAGGAAATACGTTTTTCTTGAAATTGTGAGCGTTAATTCCGCCTCGCAATGCATCTAGAACACTTGTCTTCCTGTATTCTTTTCCGAGTACAATCGTGAATACGCCGATAATGCCGCAAATAGCTATAAGAACCGCAATTAAAAGAGCAATATTTGCATTCTGGTTCCAGCTTAATCCAAGAAGGAAAATCATGATAAAACCGATCTTCTTTTGCAAAAGTGCTCCAAGTACAAGCCCGGATAAACTTCCGACAAACGAAACCGATAAAAGCTGGATTAAAAGAATAAAAATCATTTCATTAACAGTGTAGCCCGCAGCTTCCATAATACCGGTGTTTCTCATGTTATCCATGATGAAGTTCTTAACACTGAAGTCGATAACAACCATTGCTATCAGCAAAAGAATCATTGCAAATACCGTGATAATCGCTATAACAAGAAACGGAAGAATCATGCTTGCTGTTTTCATCATATCTGCAGGAATAAAATTCGCTGAATATCCGTCGTATTCGGGATGAGATTTTGAATATGATTCAGCCCAGCTGTCAATATCATTGTATATTACATCCGAAGCAGCTGAAGGATTTAATCCCTCATCCAGTGCTTTCTTACTCAAGTGCACCTTTATCGCCTTCATCTCTTCTGCAAAATGATCGTTTTCAAAGAGAATGGTCTGATAATATTTTTCGGAAATGAACACAAGGTATGTTCCCATATTCATGGGAGAAGCATAAATAAAGTCTTCATTAAAACCTGCAACTCTGAATTCGTATATATTCTCCTGTATTTTGATTTCGATATAATCACCTGTCTCAAAAGAAGAAGACATTGCAATAGGAAGAACTATATCATTTCCGGAGAGATTCGACACATCTATTGATGTCGTCTGAACCTTTCTTTCCTCTTCATACGATGCAAAATGGTAAGAATATTCTGCCCATTTTTTTGTGCCTTTTTTTCTGTAATTAACCAGGGCTGAAATCATTTTATTCGTTTCAAGATCTTCAAAATAATCGTTTCCCTGAATGGTCTCTTCGAATTTAAAATTATTTACGGGATTGGCATCGGTTAAAATCAGGATATCCGTTCCGTTAATCTGTTCAAAATTTTTATCGAGAACGCCGAAGGTTCCGACCACAAGGTTTAAACATACGAAGAGCATGAAAGACGCAAGAAAAGTCATTACAAAAAACGTAATCATATCGGTTTTCTGTTTCTTCATATTATTTTTTGCAATAAAGAAATAACGATACATTTTACCACCCCATATTCTGAAGGAATACTTTTAATCTGTTATGTCTTTCCTTCGCTTCCTCGATATAAGGATTGCTCTCGTCCTTATAATTTCCCATGTACGGTCCGAGTTCTATTTCATCCGAAATAACACCATCGGCAAGATAAATGATTCTGTGTCCTCTCTCAGCTGCCTTGAATGTATGTGTAACCATTACAATGCTCTGGCCTTCGTTGTTAAGATCAGAGAGGATATCAAGAACGTTATCCGTATTCTGTGAGTTCAAAGCACCTGTGGGTTCATCTGCAAATAGTACTTCGGGGCTGTTGATTACTCCGCGAACAACCGCAACTCTCTGCTGCTGACCGCCGGAAAGCTGTGTGGGGAACTTTCTCCAGTCTGTGGAACTCATGTCGACTTTGGTGAGAAGCTTCTCTGCTTTTGCAGTCAATTCCTTGCGGTTTGTGCTTTTCAAAAGTCCGCATACCATTATGTTGTCAAGCGCACTCATTGAATCGTTCAGGTAGTTTTGCTGGAATACGAATCCGACATGATCTCTTCTGAATTTGGCAAGTTTATCATTGCTGTATTTTGAAATTTCAGTTGCCTCAAGGCTGACCGCATCTGTCCAGTTTATTGTACTGCTGTCTTTGCCTTTATTCTTCGGAGTGTAATATGTGATGGTTCCGATCGAAGGTCTGTCCATTCCGGAAAGTGCATAAAGAAGTGTACTTTTTCCGGATCCGGAGTTACCCATAATTACGGTAAAATCTCCCTTGTATATAGATAAATTAAGATTTTTAAGTACATGCTGCTGTACCGATGCATTCGAAAATGTTTTTGATAAGTTTTCTGCTCTTAATACTACTCTTTTACTATCCATTGTTTTATCCGTTTCTTCTTATTTTTCTAAAATCAGAGAAAGCTCATTACAAGCTTTCCCTGATACTTTGTTTGATTTATTAGTAACGAACGTCCTCGCCGCCCTTAAGTTCCTTGGCGTCGTTCCATACGATTGTTTCACCGCCTGCAAGGCCTGTCTGAACTTCCGTGTAATCGTCATTCTTAATTCCGGTTGTTACTTCTGTCTTTACTGCCTTGTTGTCTTTTGCAACGAATACGTATGATTTTTCATCTTCACTGATAACTGCTTCATTGGGAACGTATGTTACATCCGAAACGTTTGCCGTATTGATTCTTGCCTTTACTTCAATTCCGAGAATGTAATTTTCTACGTTGTCTACTGAAATATCCACGCCTACACCTGCAGACTGTGTTCCTGCTTCTGTAGTTCTTTCGATTCTTGTAATCTTACCTTCGCAGGTGTTGTTCATGAAGATAAATTCAGCGCTCTGGCCTTCTTCGAGACTCATTATATCATATTTGTTGACGTTGCATTTTACGATAACGTCTTCAAGCGAATCAACCGATGCAAGCTGCATTCCTGTTGTTACGTATCCGCCTTCGGATACGTTAAGCGCTGTGATAACTCCGTCAAATTCTGCTCTGATTCCGTTCTTTGCTTCTTCAAGTTTTGCGATCTCTTTTTCGTTGCTGAATTCAAATGCTGCCTTTGTTGCTTCGAGTTCGCTCTTTGCGCCTTCTGTCATAACTCCGGGGAAACTTGATGCTTTCTGTGATGTCATTTCTGCTTTGTATTCCTTGAAATCTGCAAGCTGTGTGTTAAGTCTTACGAGTTCTTCCTGAAGTCTTAAAAGCTCTTCGTCGTAGCTCTGAACGTATGCGTTGTTCTGTGCGAGTTTCTGAAGGTTTGCGTATTCATCGGAATCAGGTCTGTCTGACCAGTCAATGATGGAAACCTGAAGTTTTGCTCCTTCGTTTGCAAGCTTTGAACTTCTGTCCTTGATTTCTTTCTGCTTGTTGATGATTGCTTCTTCAGTATCAGAAATCTGCTTGTTTAAAACGCTTAAGTTTCTTGTTGCTTCATTGTAAAGAGCCGAATATTTGTCGGATGTCTGAACCGAGTTGCTGAAGCTTCCTTCTTTTGCCTGTGCGTCAAGCTTTGCCAGTTCGATTGCATCGTCGATTTCTTTCTCATCGAAGGAAATAAGAAGATCTCCTTTCTTTACCGTATCGCCAACCTTGAAGTAAATCTTGTCGATCTTAAGATTTGCATCTGCGAAGTAATTCTCTGTTGTATTTGATGCTGTCACACCGTTTAATTCGATTATCTGGCTCATCTCGCCCTTTGCAACTTCGTAAGCGCTTACCTTTGTAGCTGCGTTTGCGTAAATTGTTGCAAGGCTTCCTGTTGTAAGTAATAATGCTGTTGCTCCTGCCACGATTGCGATTGTTTTCTTTTTCATATTTTTTCTCCTTTATGTGACTTCTGTTTAATTCGTTTTTGTGATTCGTCATTTTGTTTTGACAATATCAATTTATCAAATCGAATTTAAAAAGTCTTAATCTGTCTCTTGCATAATCCTTAATTATTTCTTAACCGGAAAATTAAGAATTTAAGAAATCGGTAAAATTATGAATTCTGTTTAAGTCAGTTACATTAATGTAATAAGTAATTTCAGATTCTTTATAAAAAGGAGAAATTTTGTTTCAGGAAAAAGTTTTGGACATAAAAATACCCCGAATGCCTTTCGGCACCCGGGGCAAAAACAATCTCTATAATTTTCTAATCGATTAGCTTTCCGGTTCGATCATTCCGTAGGTATTTCCTTTACGCTTGTAAACTACACATACCTGATCTGTTTCAGCATTCTGGAATACGAAGAAATTGTGTCCGAGGAGTTCCATCTGAACACATGCGTCTTCGGGATACATGGGCTTCATGTCAAATTTCTTTGATCTGATGATCTTGATTTCATCGTCATCGGTGAAATCCTTGTCAATGTAATCCTGTTTGAAGTTATCACTGTTCTGCTTATAATTTACAAGTTTGCTCTTATATTTTTTAAGCTGTCT
>JAIKXN010000083.1 GCA_024684055.1 Lachnospiraceae bacterium
CTTTCATCCGGCAAATCAGATTTTAATGAATTTTACTTCTCACTCGGAAACAACATCCGAAACTTCCAGATCAAGAGACGGTCCGCCTTCGGGCGCTTCCTGCGAATCCGCATATTCCATCGGATCGACATTCTCGTCGCCGACTTCTTCCTCGTCTTCCCAGAGAGATTCGTCTTCCTCGTGTTCCTTGGCAAGCATGCCCATATTCTTCGCTGCCATGTAGAGTTTGAAATTAAATTTCATAAGTTTCTCCTCGTCCTGTGGAGGAACTATATCACCCTTCATGATGCGTCTTGCCGTTTCCATGATCTTTAATTCTTCGGCAGCGCTTGCTTCCATTGCCTCGCCCTGCTGTTTCGCAGTCTCCATGTTGGCTATGGCAACTTCCATTTCTATAATCTCGCTTTGATAATTCAGATACTCTTCGGCTTTTGAATTAAGCGCGTCGTAAGACAGTTCAAGCGTTGCTGCTTCTTCTTCGAATTCTTTGGCCTGCAAAGGATGAAGTCTCGCGTTTTTCTCCGCTTCTTCCTTTCGTTTGGCAACATCCGAAGCAGCCCTCGAAAACTTCTGATACTGAGCGTAATAAGCGCTCCTTGCTTCTCCTATTTTCATACGCATACCTCCGTGTAAACGTAAAAAACTTTATTCAGCATACAATCACACATCTTTCAGTCAAATAAAAGATATGCATCTTTCCGGCATCTGAAAGACATAAAATATTTTTATGCCTTTTTGAACCTTTCGATATCTATATCGGCATTTATCAATATAATTCAAGTCATATATTCATGGAATTCATTCTGCATCCCAAAAAAACAATTACAGAGGCTTTTTCACTCAGGCTTTGACAGATATCCTTCGAGTTCCGCCTTTAGGAACTCATATCTTAGTTTCTTTTCTTCCTTTGCGAAATGAACTTCTCTTGACTGTTCATTTTCCAGCTTATACTCAAGAATGCGGTCGCCGAACTGTTCGCTCGTCAGATCAAAAACCGCATCATCCACAACGTTGTAGCAGTGGAAATTGCCGTCTTCAAGAGGTACTCCGTAAACTTTTCCGCCGAAAATATCCTGAACCAGAAACGCAGTGATCGAGCATTGTCCGAGAGTCCTGTTATCTTCACTCCAGTTCTCTCTTAATCTCGGAGCACAGGTATACTCGCACCACAGATTCATCAGTATCTCATAGAGTTTGCGTGGTGATTCAACGCTTTCAAACTCCTTACAGACCGGTGATACGCTTGCTTTTTCCCATCCGTAAAATCCATATTCCATATTATATCTCCCGATAACAAATCTTTTTCTATCCGTTTATAAGCTTTGTCACTTCCTCGATGGATATGTTTCTCTCCCTTGCAATCGCAGCGAGATCTTCATATTCGTATTTTTCTTTTACGACTCCGTAGCCTTCGCATCTTTTGATACGAACTTCGCCGTACGGAGTTTCCTTCTTTATCATTTCACGTTTAAGTATAAAACGTCGGCTGACATTTTCTCTTATTCCGATCGTTGTGGTATGAGTAAAGATCAAAGAAAGCATTTCCTCCTTTTTGGCTTCTTTGCACATAACCGAAATAAGTATTCCCTGTCTCGATTTTTTCATTCCTACAGGGATCGTATATGCTTCCAGAGCTCCCGCTTCAAAGAATCTTTCGATTGCAAACGCGATTCGCTCGGGCGTCATGTCATCCACATTGCAGGAAAGTTCGACAATCTCATCCTCCGCGCCTTTTGTTTCTCCAAAAAGAACTCTCACGCAGTTGGCCTGCTCGAAATCTTTTTTGCCCATTCCGTAACCGATTTTTTCAACATTGATTACAGGCATATCGCCGAAGGAATCGACAAAATGCTTAAGAAGCGCGGCACCTGTCGGAGTGCAGAGTTCGCCTCTTATTTTTCCGCCGTATGTCGGGATTCCTTTGAGGATAAAAGCTGTTGCCGGTGCAGGTACGGGAAGTATTCCGTGAGCGCAGTGTACGCTTCCGCTTCCTACGTGAACCGGAGAAGCCAGAACCTTTTCGGGTTTTATCATGTACATAAGAAGACACACATTGGCAACATCCGCTATCGCATCCATTGTTCCCACTTCGTGGAAATGAATTTCGCTGACACTCTTTTTGTGTGCATTGCTTTCAGCTTCCGCAATCAGTTTATAAACACTTATCGCATCTTCTTTAACCTTGTCGGGAAGGTTAAGTCCGTTAATGATTCTTTCAATATCCGCCATCGAGGAGTGGTGGTGATGGTGATGATGCTCGTGGCCATGATCATGGTCGTCATGGTGATGGTCATGTTCGTGGTCGTGATAATGCTCATGATCATCATGGTCGTGGTCATGGTGTTCGTGATCATGGTCGTGATGATGCTCGTGGCCATGATCATGGTCGTCATGGTCATGGTGATGATGTTCGCAGTCATGCTCATCATGGTCGTGGTCATGGTGCTCGTGATCATGGTCGTGATGATGCTCTTGCTCTTCCATAAGTTCATCTTCGCTGACTCCGGCAATCGTTACACTCATATGAGTTCCGCCGATTCCGCATTTTACCGCTTCTTCCGGTGTTATCTTCACATTTTCAAGTCCCATTGAATTGACCTGATCAATAAAAGCTTCTTTATCGTCTATAAGTTCATAAAGCGCTGCAGTCAGCATATCGCCCGCTGCACCCATGGAACAGTCAATGTACAGTGTTTTCATTTTTACCTCCCATATGATTGATCATACCTGCCGAATATCCGGCACCGAATCCGTTGTCTACATTTACGACGGTAACCCCGCTTGCACAGCAGTTTAACATCGAAAGAAGTGCCGCCAGCCCTTCAAAAGATGCACCGTATCCAACGCTTGTCGGAACCGCAATAACGGGACAGTCCGCAAGACCTCCCACAACGCTTGCCAGCGCGCCTTCCATTCCCGCGAGCGCTATAATAACCGATGCACTCATTATATCATCCATATGCGAAAGAAGTCTATGAATCCCGGCCACGCCGACATCGTATACCCTGACTACTTCATTGCCAAGGAATTCAGCGGTAATCGCCGCTTCTTCGGCAACCGGGATATCACTCGTGCCTCCCGTCATAATTAAGATTTTTCCGATTCCGTCAGGCTTGTGTTTTTTTCCGACTATGCCAATCTTCGCGTCCTCCGAATACTCGTAAGGAACGTCAGGGAAATTCTTTTTAAGGCATTCGGAAAGATACTCTGAATTTTCCTTTGAAAACTTCGTGATCAGTATGCCGCTCACATCGTTTGCAAGCATTTTTGATACGATTCCCTCCGTCTGTTCCTTTGTCTTTCCCGCACCGTAAACGACCTCTTCAGCTCCCTGACGAAAGCTTCTGTGCAGATCGATCTTTGCAAAACCTATATCTGTAAACGGAGCTTTTTTTATCCGAAGTTCCGCTTCATCAACGGTTACCGTTCCTTCTTTTACCTCCCAAAGAAGTTTCCTTAAATCTGTGTCCATATAACCTTCCCTCTAAACATTTTTCCGTCGAAAAATATATTTATAAATACATCCCAAGCAAAACTGCTTATTGTTCAAAATCCAAAAATATTTGATCCCTCAATCTTAAAACAGTGTATTGGAAACACACTCACAAAACTATGTATTGGAAACACACTCACAAAACACTGTATTGGAAACACACTCACAAAACACTGTATTAATAAAAAATAACATCGTCACAAAACAATGTTATTTTTATCTTATGAATCAGTTACGAAACATAAACCTTATTTCTTTTTTGCAAGTGCTTTCTTAATGATGCCCTTGGGATCGCTTATGAAAAGACTTACCATCCAGATGATAAGTCCGAGTGCAACAACGCATAATCCAAGATATGAGTCATTAAGCATGTCTGCAGCAGCCGGTGTGAAGAATTCAGCGCCAAGCTCAGCATATTCAAAGACAGCATCCACGGTCCACATTAACGAAGCGCCCCAGTACATAAGTGAAAGAGTACCGAATTTCATTTCGTTTGAAGGAGCATTTTTATACCATAAAAGAGTAGAAATAACAGCAGCAAAAACAGAAATAAGAAGTGTCATGTTATGCCTCCTTCTCCGCTGAAGAAACATCTGCTCTTCTCTTTTCGATCGCATTGGAAACTATGACCATTCCGATCCACGCGGCAGTAACCAGTATTGCCATTCCGACTCCGGCAGTGCCCATTTCCTTAAGCATTCCCAGCGTCTCTCCTTCTTTTACAGCTGTAAGGAAAGGAAATACGGGAATAACTTCGCCGTGCCATACATGCTCAAACGCAAGCAGTGCGCTTCCGCCCCAAAGCATTTTATTAAGCCAGCCGAGTTTTGTGGAGAAACTTGTTCCGATCTTTTCTTCGAAATGAGTTCCTTCAAGTTCAGCTTTTTTCTTTAAATTCTTTTCTCTGCTCTTAACAACCTGTGTAACGACTGTAGTTACGATTGCTTCCGTTCCGGGTACCAAAAAACATGCCATCGAATATTTCCTCCATATAACTTCAGTTTAAATCAATCCGTCTTATCCCGATTTCGTTCAAACTAAACCGAAATATCAAAATTTGCTCCTACAGAAGGATTCACACTTTGTTCCATAGCTGCCGAATCGATCATTTCAACAACTTCTGCGCCTGCAGTTTCCTGCATGTCGAGCGCTTTCTTTAAAACCGCAGTGCCGACATCATTCATTATCTTATCCTGTGACATCGCCATTGATAAAGCTGCTATATCCATAAAAATCCCTCCCCGCAAAATTTCTTTATTACACAATAAATCAGAACATTTTTTCCTTTTTGTTGTACTGTAATTCTATCATACCGAAAATGATTTATAAACCTAAAAAACGAAAACAATTTAATCATTTTTTGTCATTTGACCAAACGTGAAAACTGCGAAAAACGACGTTTTTTGGCCGGACGTTTTATTCGAAGTAATTAATTATCAAATGACTGATTTTGTGGTATTATGGAAATGATTGATTTTTTTAAGAAAGGAATGGATGGTAAAAACCGTCCGAACTGTTCTATGGAAACAAAGCATTATGATGCGTTTATAAGTTACAGACACTGTGAACTTGATAAATTCGTGGCAGTTACGCTCCACAAAAAGCTCGAAGCTTTCAAACTTCCGAACGGAGTAGAGTCACCCACGGGTCTTACCCGTATCTCGAGAGTTTTTCGCGATCAGGACGAACTTCCTCTTTCGAGCAACTTAAGCGAGCCCATCACCAGAGCCCTCGAAAACTCGGATTTCCTTATCGTAATCTGTACTCCGAGACTGAAAGAATCCGAATGGTGCAGACGTGAAATGGAGACTTTCATCAAACTTCACGGACGCGAAAGAGTTCTTGCCGTACTAGCGGAAGGCGAACCCAGGGAATCCTTCCCCGAAGTTCTCACAAAAGAAACTCTCACCTATACCGACGAGCAGGGAAATATCAAAACCAAGGTAATGACATTTGAACCGCTCGCTGCCGATGTCCGCGGAAAGAGCAAGAAAGACATCAAAAAAGCTATTCACGATGCCGTTCTTCACATTGCCGCCGCCATCTTTAACCTTAACTATGACGATTTAAGACAGCGTCACAAAGAGCGTAAATTCAGACAGACTATTACCGTTGTATCTGCTGTTGCTTCCGCAATGTTCCTTTTCAGTGCTGTATGTCTCGGACTTCTTTTCAAGATCATAGTTCAGTCCGAACAGATCATGGACCAGAACAACGAGATCATAAACCAAAGCAATGAAATATCGAAGTTCGCCTCGCAGGTGGAAGCACAGAATACAAAAATAAAAGAACAGTATAATCAGGCACAGAGGAATTATGCCATAGCAACGGCTGACAATGCCGACAAGCTTATGTCATACGGAAGAAGAATGGATGCTTTATATGCGTTAAGAAGCGTAATGCCCGCATCCGAAACAGACACTTCAATGCCTTATACAACCGAGACTCATCGCGCCCTGTTTAACGCTTTGCAGCTTTACTCCGAAGGCGAAACATTTAATACAAGACATACCTTCGAGTGTGAAAGCAATATCTCATATATGAGAATTTCGCCAAACGAGAAATATATACTCGCTGCTGATTCGGCATCCAATCTGAATGTCTGGGAAGTCGAAAGCGGAAACCTTGTATATTCGGTATCTTATTACATGCCGCCCTTGTCTTACTCGGATGTCTACGCCGATTTTGCAAATGAAGAGACCGTTCTTTATTTAAGCGAAAACGGTTTTGTTTTACACGATCTTGTCAAAAATACGGATGCTCCTTTTTTAAACAAAAACAACAAACAGATAACAAGGGGCTGCTTCGTGGATTGCAAAAATTCCGAATTTTTCATAGTAACCGACGACTCCAAAGACAGGGTTTTCAACGTATATAAATCCGATTCTTTTGCACCCGTTTTCAGTATTTCGGAGAAAGACATCGAAAGAGCTGCAGGAAAAGACGTAATTGAAGCCGAAATGCTTATTTCCACAGACGGCAATCACTTTATCATTCCCGTTTATCCCGCTTACGGCGATGTCGGAAACATGAAGGTCATGGTATATGACATGTCATCAGGCGAGCTTGCTTCAGTTATTCCTGTAACGGAAGACAGCGCGGCCAAAGTTGATTTTTCACTTTACCTTTGTTGTGCAACAACATATGAAAACAACCTGTATTTAAGTTACATCGATGAAAAAGGTGCATGCCGCTTCTGCTCAATAAACATTTCGGAAGGAACAAAAAACTGGGATGTACCCACAGAAGCTACCGCAACCAGCATAACTTTAAATTTCGACTATTCAAAACTCTACTGCCCCACAGGCTCGCTTTTCTTCATTCTTGATGCCAATACGGGCAGACAGGAAAAGATAATGTCCTGCAACAAAATTGTCGACATTAAAACCTACATAAACAAAGAAGGGGCCATACTCCTTGATTACGACGGCGATCTTATAGCTTACAACGATCAGGATGAGCTTCTTTCAGCTCCTTATCTGACAGAAGAATACCCCGAAACCGGTTTTGTGAATCAGGGTTATTATTTCCTGGACGGCAGACAGGTAGCTTTGCTGCCTTACAACTCCGATTACATAATTTATTATTCCAGAAAACCTGTTGAGGAACAGTACGCAAATACGAATGTTATGTATTATGAAACAATAAGCAAAACCGGCGAGAACTATATTTCGGTCGATTGCAACATTATGTCTGTAAAAGACAATTCGGTTATTTACGAAACACCTGAAAGTTACGCCTCCGACGTTACTTTCATCGGAGACGGAAGTCAGTACGCACTTTTTAACAACACCGGAACGATAAAGATCATAGATTTCGTAAACAAAACCGAAAAAGAACTGGAAGGATATTACAAATATCCTGTTTCATGCGATCACAATTTCATCCTGTCCAAAGAAACCGAAGGTACATACACGGTTTCTTCGCTCCCCGACCTGAATGCAGTATCGACGATCGAAATTCAGGAAGAGTTTCCCGACGATGTAATTCTTATCAATCAGGATACGATCCTGGTTTTAAAAATCGGTCAGCCTTTCACTGTTTACCGCGCAGGGCAAAGCGAACCCATTTATAAATCCGAACGTGTCCTCACGGCAAAGGAATATGTAATTCCGGGAAATTACAAGGATATGTTTGTTGTTTATTACAGAGATGGATTTATCGAAGCATACGAAGTCGGAAGTTCGGTGGAAATATTAAATACGGTTTACAATACCGATTTTACCTCTATCGATTCTCCCATTTATGTTGCGGAAAAAGACTGCTATATCATACCGGGTTTACCCGAAACGGTTGTATATAACAATGAATTCAAACCCATACTTTCACTTCCGAACAAATGGTGTTATATTCCCTGCGAAAATAACTTCGTTGAATACGAATACGGAATCAACAATCCCGATTTCCAGGTTCGCATGCCCTTCTGGTCATATAATGAAATAATTAAAAAAACTGACGGAATACTGGGCAATTATCGTCCGTCAGCCAGAATTGCAACTCAGTACAACATAAATGTACGTTAAGAGTTATTTAATCTTATAAACATAAAGATCATACCATCCGTCATCGGATGTAACGGGAGCCCCGTTCATAAGTTCAAGTCCCCTGTCATCGTAACCGTCGACAGGCGAAGCGCTTATGACATAGTCGGCTCCCATTTCTTTTGCCTTCGCAAAATCAATGTCTGTGTCATAAAAGGTTATATTGTAAAAATTCGCATTGATTCCGGTCTTGTAAGCGGAAAGATAGATATAACATCTGTTGCCCCATTCATCGAAGTAAGAAGTGTAATAATCGCTCTTTGCCAGTTCGTTTTCCATGATCTTACGGAACTCATGCTTGTATTCGACATCATAGTTGTTTGAATACGCATCGAGGCAGTAGAAGCCGTTGTATGCGGCGGACGCGGGAAGAAGTCCGAGGCTTATCACCCTGTATTCGCTCTTGTCTCTTCCGATAATCTTATCAACCTCATCAAAAAGATCTTCAGAGTAAAACTGTCCGAAAGAAATCTGTTTGTAATCCGTACCTTTAATTATCCTCATAAGCGAAGTTTTCACATCACTCTTAAAACCTGCGATGGCAAAGATAACCGCACATGCGGCAAGACCGGGGATTACAGCCAGAACCTTAACCACGGGACCGGTACCGGCCTGTTTAGTTCCGTAATCACCTGTTTTTTTCTTCTCAAAAAGAAGCCTGATGCAGTCCTCTAAAAGCGAAGCGCTGTCTGCGAGAAGAACCATCCATGCAACCGGAAGAAGCCAGGAAATACGCTCGAAATTAAAATCATGAAGAACACCTGAGGCAGAATTTCTGAAAGCGATCACTCCGGGATGGTTGTAAATCAAAATGAGTGCTATTACAACATTGATAAATACAAGCGAAGCAATAACCGAATAGTGACCGGCGAAAAATCTTTTTAAAGACGCCGAAGGCTTTTTTACAATCAGTACAATGCCTGCTGCAAGAAGGGAGATAGTGAGAAAAACAAGAATGACTTTCTGCGCGCAGAACGTATAAGGATAATCGCCAAAAAGATACGATGAATAAATATCCGATATTTCCCTGTCGGCTATAAGTATCTCGGATTTGTGCGAAACAAAGCTCTTTCCGATGCCGAGAATCTGTTTGATAAGCGGCATGTTGCAAAGCGCATAAGTCACCGTAATGCAGGCTTCAGAAATCAAAAGCCTTAATGCTCCAATGCGTGATTTTGCGATGAGAACGATCACCATATAAACCGCGAGCGCCGAAACCACTGCGAATCCGACGAGCGCGAGCGATGAAGTAAGCGCATAGAGAATCGAAAGAAAAATCGATATCGCAATTTTTACCCCGGAAGGTTTTTCTTCCGTCATGTAAATACATGCGAGCACAACAAAAGCAAGACCAGGAATGCAGAGTCCGTACACGGGATAAAAAGGCAGCATCATAAATGCGAGGCCTGCGGCAAATGAAATAAGACTCTTCTTCGTAATCTTTTCGCATAAAAGATAAGTCGAAAGAAATCCGCTTATTCTGGTAAGCGCTGTCATGATCATAAAAGCCGTAAAGGGCTTAAAAAACTTAAAGAGAAGCACAAATAACGGTGCCGGCGAAACCATGCCCGCAACGGGAATTCCGTTCATGAGTTCGGGATAAACTTCCGCTCCCTCAAAAAGATGTTTTGCGTTGAGAATATAAGTGATGAGTTCCCCATCGAGCTGATCGTTATAGGTAATGATCGATTTTTCGCCGAGAATAAAGAACGGAAGCATGCTGAGAACGCTTAGCACACATCCGCAAAGAGGCAGGATAAATTTCCTTAAATCAATATTCTGTTTTTTTGCAGAAATATCAGTCATACCTTCTTTTTTCCGAATCCGTTAATCTGTAATTATGTTTAAAAAGCGAGCCGAAACCGCATGCCGCATAGGGAACGAGCATGCAGACGTACGGGAAAATGTAGCGGCTGTTCGCTTCCCAGAACATGTGGAAAATAAAACCGCCGATCACGGTGATAATGCCAAGATAAACCACGCTTTTGCATTCTTTCTTTCCGTTTCCCGAAAGCATTTCGAGAAGATTTTTACCGCACCATAAAAATGCTCCGATATAAACAAGTTCCTGGAAAAGATTGCAGATCGCTATGTAGATCTTATTGTATTTTCCGTTGTAAACCTGCTCCATAAAATCAGACCTTCCGCCAAAGTCGGCGTATGTGGCCTGGCACGATGCAAGAGTCGGATCGCTCCACTGCGTCAGGAATTTTTCGGTATAAAACTTCACGGCTTCCTTCCTGTTATTTTTGAAATAATCTTTTCTTTCCTTTATAGCTTCAGAACTTAATTCGTTCGTCTTTTTCGTATTCATTCCGGTGTCGCGGTAGGTATCGAAGTTAAAGCCGTTATACCATCCGGGCCCCCTGTTTCCGTCCTGCATGCCCATCGCAAGATACGAATACATGGTCACGCCGGAATTAAGTTTCGCACCCGATCTGTTTTCAAGAAGCATCTGCGTAAAGGGAAGTACCGAAACGCTTAATGCCACTGCGGCGATTGCGAAAACAAGATAGATTGATTTCTTTTTTTCAAGGAACAAAAGTCCCATTACTATCACAAAAGCTATCATGAAGATAAGCGAATTTTTTCGAACGAATACTGCGGCCGCAAGCGAAAAAACTCCCGCAACGATATAAAGAACCGAGAACTTTTCTTTTGAAGCCTTGACAAGAAAATATCCCGCAAGCGTCATCGCGCAGATCGAAGGGATCTCGCCGTAGATAAACGATGAATACATGATAAAGGGTAGATTCAAAATCGAAAGGTAAAGAAATACAGCGCTGATCCTTTCGTTGCTCCAGATTTCCTCAACCGTCTTAAATCCGTAAAAAACCGTTACACAGTTAAGTGCTGTATAAAGCCCCTTGATAAAATGATGAGTGGAAACTTCGAAAGGAAGAAGTTCGATGAGTTTAATGAGGAATCCGAGGAATACCGTAAGGCCGACCTGCTGCGGATAATATGAAAGATACGAATCGGTAAAGTCAATGAAACTCAAATCGGAATGAGCAAACTGCCCTGCCATGACAAATACCGTAAGCGCATCCGCGCCGGGTGCAGAACGAGCAAAAAGAATCAGGAAGCCGCCCCAGAAAATATTCCAGAGAATCGTAAAAAGAAGAAGGAATTTAAGCCTCTCCTTCGTCATATGATTAACCAGGAAATAACCCCCGACAAGTACGCCGGCAAGCAGAAGAACAAGCAGGAGGATGTTTTCTTTCTCAACGAGCATATACTGCTCGACCATGTTGTTTGCCACAGCGGTCTTTAAAAAGGCACTGAATGCCAGAACCAGCAAAAGTACCGTTGAAAGCGCCGAAACAAAAACCAGCATACAGTATTTGATTGTATCCAATATGCCTTTATCTTTTTTCATTTTTATTAACCGTGACCTGTTCTCTTCCGAATATCAAAAACATGAACGGAACGACCGTCATTACGGGATAAACATATCTTAACTGAACGCATGGTCCGAAAAGCATCGTCAGGTAATATCCCGCTATAAGTGAAAGCGCAAAGAACGCTTTGAATTTCTTTTCCTTGATCGCATAAACCGAAGCGAAGACAAAAAGCCAGAAATAAATTCCCGGCATGAAAATGTATTTAAGAACCGGAATCTTAAGATACGAATTGTCATTGCTCCAGTTTTCGAGCTTTTCAAACAGCGAATTCCATTTTGAATCCTTCGAAAAACCAAGCGGTGTGAGCGTGTTTTCTTCCCATCTTGTCTGCACGTATCCGAGTCCCCTGAATTCGGGATTCTCGTTTATATGAGCGTGAGTTTCGTCCGTAAAATCAAGGAATCCGGCATTAAGCGCCAGAAATGCGTTAATGTAATCGTCGGGATGCTTAAAGAAAAGCCCCGTGTAAACGCTTATGAATTCTTTGGTTTTGTTGGTTACAACCCAGGTATTCGTATTTCTTTTTACCGGATCGGAAATGGAAGGTTTGTAAAGAAGCGCACTTTCATTAAGCAGAAATTCGTTTATCAGAGCCTTCGAGCGTTCATCAAGCGTGTTGTCGTCTTCTGCGACGATACCGCTTCCGCTGTGATATACATATGTTCTTGCAAGCTGCTGGATCGGCACGCTTAACATCTCGCGGCGGTCTCCCTGAACAGCATTAAGCGAAACGGATGCAACCTTTAAAAGTCCGATTCCGATGATCATCGATACCGTAAGGGTAATCATCACAACAAGAAGGTTGAATCTTAAAACCTTACGTTCATCTTTTTTATTTGAGATCAGTAAAACAAGCTGCGTCAGTGCACAGACACAAATGGCAAACACGATTGCATATTTGCCGTTATTTCTGTAAGCCGTGCAGCCCAGTCCCGAGAAAACGAGAATAAGTATTCTGTCGAGCTGTTTTCTTCCGACTTTTTCATCCCCCAAAAGTTCTGTGGTCACAAGGATCATCAGAAGGAAGAATGCGGTAAAAAACACATCCTTTGTAACGCTGACCGCCATAAAGGCGTTAAACGGAAATACCATGAGGATAAAGAGCATTACCGCAGCAAACACACGTCCGACCTTTTTGTAAAGAAGGCTTATTCCGTACGCAAAAGCGGCTGAAAGAAGGATGCTCTGAATGCCCGTGTAAATCGCAATCCCGGCGTTAAGATTTTTAAAAAGCATAACTCCCGCAAGTATTGAAAACTTGATCAAAAGAGTATGTATAAGCGGGTGGTGTTCATTATATTCACCCGTGTAGATCTGCCCTATCTGAACGTATGAATCATACGCCAGTATTCCCGGGTAATACGCGAGAAAATAGGGAAGAATCGATAAAAGAAGCAGGATAAATGCGATCAGAAAAGCAAGTCCGGTTTCTTTTTTGCCCGCTTCTTTTTTGGAAAACTTTATATATTTTTTCCCAAGTACGATCAGAAGATTAATCAAAAAACCGATGAGTATTCCAAAAAGAATCGAAAACACCGTCAGTCCGGCCGTAAATCCAGCCGTATAATCCAGATTTCCCTTAGCCGAGAGGGCCTTTGTCAGGCCCGTGATAAAGATGAATATCACTCCGGCTGTGCAGAAGGGAATGCTGTCTTTAATTAATGCTTTACTGAATATCTTTTTGTCCAACCCATCGGTCCCCGTTTAATTATTTCTGAATGCCCTGATCGGTAGTATTGTCTCTGACTGCATTGAAATCAGAAAGTACCCATCCGTATTCGCCGCTCTTTACGATGCTTCCGCAATACGGGCATGTACCAAAGTTGATCGAATCCATTACACCGCCGCAGTTAGGACAGTTGAATGCTCTCTTCGCAGAACCTGCTTCGGGAGTCTTAACATTTTTCGAACGCATGAATGTCATCAGGTAATGAAGTTCCCAGCGCGTTGTCATATCGCCGTAGAGAATGTTGCCTGTTGATTCCTGTGTCTGGTAATCAATCATCTTTGATGAAAGATATACGGTTACGTATTCGTACTCGCTGTCTTTCCTGTAGAATGTGAGGTAAGCTTCCTCAACCGTAATTCTGTCAAGATGAGGTACGATGCCGTCCGCAATCTTCTTATCAAGCTGTTTCTGTGTTCTGTCATAAAGATTCGAATGAAGAACCGCCTGAACGCTCGACAGATCTCTCTTGCACCATGCATCCTGAATATCCATGTAGACATCTTTTGCATATGTGATGAAATCAGGCTCCGTGAAGAACTCGTCTTCAGCCTTGACTATTTCGGAAATCTCATTGGATCTGTTAGGCATTGATTTGGGTATCTTAGCCTGTCTTCTCTGGCCGCCGTTAGATTGCGTGCCAATGTTTCCATTCTGCGAGCTGCCTACGTTTCCGCCGCTCGATTTGTTCTTTTTATTCTTTCGTCCAAATATCAGCATAAATATAATTCCTATTATAGCAAGTACCGAGCAAATGCAGGGATGTGCAAAGAACATCTCTATAAGGAAGAACACCGATCCGATGTCGCCTCCTCCGGAACTTCCCGAATCCCAGTCTGAACTGCTGTCCCAGTCTGAACTTCCGCCCCAGTCGGAACCGCTGTCATAATCATAATCGTTAAAATCACCGAATGCCTTTGAAGTGGTTACCATCGCGCCAGTAAATAAAATCAGCAGGGACAAAGTAACCAGACCAAATATCAGTTTTTTCAGTTTGTCTTTCATCCTGTCATCCTTTCATAATCCTTTAACCTTATCGTTTTTTTGTAAAACAAACCCTGTCTGTTATAAAAAACGCCAACATATACATTTTACCCCAAACGGCGATTAACGTAAAGTGACAAGGACCTTTTAAGAAGCCCTTGCCACCAAATTTTTTATATTTCTTCCATTATGTACATCTTTGCCGAAAAATCCTGAGCATAGCGGACATTTTCGTTGTAGCCCGTGCCTGCGTAATCCTGACAGAGATGAACGCCCGCCGTGGTTAAAAGTTTTCCGCTTGCCGTGTAGTTTTCCTTCTCGCTCGGAAGCTTGACCTTCTTTGCAATAATATCGAGAATAAGGGAATTCTGCTTTATGTGTATGGGTGCGACCGTGTTTACGAGGTCTCCGAAATCCCTTATGTCATATTCAAGTTCCTTGTTGATGAACATGTATCTTGCTTCATCTTTAAGACCCTTCGGATAGTAATGCGTATTCTGCGTATTCGGCAGTGCAAGTTTTTTCATAACCATTCCGACTGCAACGTCCTTATCCTTCGAAACAACTGTCCATTCGCTGATGTTTCCGTTTCCGGAATGATTGGAAAGAGCACTTACCGCCGAGGGCGATGTCACTTTTGCGGGTCCTTTGCCGCCGCGGTAGAACGTTCCGAACTGCATTACTTTTCTGTATGCCTTGTAAAGTGCGATTTCCTTTTTAATCTCATCGAGTTCTTCTTTCGAGAAATCACAGAGATTGCATTCATATCCGAAACATCCGAAGCTTGCGACTGCCGCTCTCGTCTTCATCGGCGTCTTTCTTAAAGTCTGATGGTTCGGACTTGCCGAAACATGCGCTCCGATGGTGCTTAAAGGATATCCGTAGCTCAAGCCTTCCTGAATCTCTCTCCTGCAGACGGGATCCGTGTTATCCGATGCCCAGATCTGCGGGAAGTAGCAGAGGATTCCGAGGTCGAATCTGTTGCCGCCGGATGAACATCCTTCGAAAAGTATCTTCGGAAATCTCTTTGTAAGTTCACCCATTACCTCGTAAAGACCCAGCACGTAACGGTGTGCGATCTCGCCTGTATTTGCAGAGTCTGCGTTAACCGAGAACACGTCCGAAAAGATTCTGTTCATGTCCCATTTAACGTACTCTATGTTTGCCGATGAAAATACATTGCTCATCGCTTCGATGATGTATTCCCTGACTTCTTTTTTGGTCAGATCCAGAATTCTCTGATGCCTTCCTTCCGAATGAGGCGTGTCGGGATTCTCGAGACACCAGTCGGGATGTGCTTCGTAAAGTTCGCTTTTTACGTTTACCATCTCGGGTTCTACCCAGATGCCGAACATCAGGCCGTATTTGTTTATCCTTGAGCAGAGTCCGTCAAGTCCGTGCGGAAGTTTATCCTTATTTACCGTCCAGTCGCCAAGCGATGTGGTATCGTCGTTTCGTTTTCCGAACCACCCGTCGTCCATAACGAAAAGTTCGATGCCGGCTTCTGCGCCTTTTTTCGCGAGTTTACACAGTTTGTTTTCGTCGAATTTAAAATATGCCGCTTCCCAGCTGTTTAAAAGAACGGGACGCTCTTTCTTCTTCCATTCGCCTCTTACGATATTTTCCCTCACGAATTCATGAAGTCTTGCACTTAAAAGGTTAAAGCCTGAATCCGAATAGCACATGACTGCTTCCGGCGCTTCCAGAACCTCGCCTTCTTTCAGCGTGAAAAGAAAACCTTCGTCATTTAAGCCGGACTGGATTCTGACCTTTCCGTAAGAATTCGCATCTGCGATCTCCATGTGATTTCCTGAGTAAATAAGGTTGAAGCCGAAGCACTCTCCCATGTCCTCGTCGGTATTCTCACGTGCTATCATAAAGAAGGGATTGGCACGAGAAGAACTCGTTCCGACCGCGCTTCTGCTTACGTGCATGCCGTTCGAAAGCTTTGTGCGGTAGCTCTGCATTTCCCTTGCCCACGTACCGAAGAAATAAATTCCTTCGTAATCTGAATCTTCCATATCAAGCTGAAGGCTTAAAAGTCTTTCAACCTTGAGTTCCTCTTCGCCCGTATTCTTTAAATCCGCATATCTTGCGATCACGTCCCTGTCTTCGTAAACGACGTAATAAAGCGTGAGTTCCGTTTTGTAGCTTCTGTCTTTGAGTTTCACGACGAGAGTCTCTGCGTTCCCGTTTTCATCATAGGAACCCGGAAGCGTTGCACGCTCCTTCTTTCCTTTTTCCACGCTGTGACTCTCATACAAAAAGTCGCTCGTTCTGCTGCCGTCAGCGTGAACCACACTTACAAAAGGCGAACGGATATCGCCCTTTCCGGTTGAAGAAATCTCAAGACAGGTATCTTCGAGTGCGAGCGAAAAGTTTTCCTCATCATAGGAAATCGTCGTTCCCGGTGCAAACTCTCTCTTAATTTTGAGTACCTCGAATTCGGAAAGATTCTCTGAGAAATCGATTTTATTTCCGTAGTAAATGTGTTCGAGCTGTCCCGTTTTAAGGACAGAGAATGCATACGTCGTATGCAGCGTTTCAAGCACGAATTTGTTGTCTTTGATTCTGATCATCTGTAACCCCTTTTATTTATTGTAATCCCATATTTTTAATGCTAAATTTGTTGACCTGTTTGTTTTTTGAATTTTTTTTGAACGAATAGAATTTTTTATGCCCCCAAAAAGTTAATCTTATTTCTAAACACGAAATGGTGCACATATATTATAACTTCAATGGAATTTTATTTCTTTAAAAATTTGATCATGCGTTCTTCTTTGCCTGAAGTTTCTCGGTGATTTCTGCAAGCTTCGCATCATTAAGCGTGTAGCGTGCTTTGAAGATGAAAAGTGCGATAACGAGAACTGCCATCGGAAGAACCGTCATAACGAATCTAAGTCCGATAACCGATGAACCCGATACCGGTGTCGCGCCGTTTGAGGAAATGTCGGCAATGTATTTTCCAAGTCCCGCGAGGAGACTTCCGTCGACTGCTTCATAGGTGCTGTCGGAATTGCTTATGTTAAATACCGAGAGGCTTACGGAAGCTGCCATTGCGGCAATACCCGACGCAAGCTTTACAACAAAAGTCTGCATGGAGAAAATAACCGATTCGTCTCTTCTGTCATTCTTAAGTTCACCGTAATCAACCGTGTTCGCAAGGAAGACCGTAACGAGAACATTTAAAATTCCGACTGCAGCGAAGATGAAGAATCCGGGAATGAGGAAAAGATATACCGAATTCACGCCGCCGAGTGCCAAAAGAAGAAGAATTACATATCCGAAAACTGCCGATATAACCGAAATGTAAAACATTTTCATTGTGTCAAAAAACCTGCGAAGAAGAGGGAAAATGATCATCATCGCAATAATCTGCATTCCGCCTCCGAATGTGTTAAAGAGCGTATAATTGCCCTGCCATGATTCTCCGCCGATGTCATATTTGAAGAAATAAATAAGAAGGTTTGAGGTCAGGTAAACCGCCGAGTTTACAAGCACGATTGTAATAACCATTGCCATCGCCTGGTCGTTTTGAACGAGCGCCCTGAACATATCCGAGATTTTCGCAGTCTGAACGTCGACCGTTGATTTTTCCTTGATAAATAAACATGTAATCGTGATAAATACAACGAAAAGGATCGCGATAATAAGTGTAAAATACTTAAAGCCGAGTCTGTCGACTTTCTTTGTGGAATCTATCGTAAGAGACATTTCGCTTTCCGTATCTATCGCATTGAAAATGTCAGAAGGAACGTATACGGCAATGATCACATCATCGTTTTCACCTGCAACAAAATCCATACTGCTGTTATTTTTGTCAAGCTTTCCGTCATTCTTTCCTTCGCCCGATGTCGAAATGACATCTGCAATATCCGCTGCATTTCCAAATTCGAAGCTGTATTCGCAGTTACTCTGATTAAATGAGATCTCACCGGTAAATTCGTTCGCCGATGCGTTGACGATAACATTTTTGTCAGAGTTCATCTCTTTTACAACGCCTGTAGCCGCGCCTGTTTCATCCATCTCGATAATATAGGCTTTTATCGAGTCGGTGTATTCTTTTCCCACGGAATCCGTTTTTCCGAGGGCAAGATTTCCGATCGCCGATACAGCCATAACGGTTACGATCGTTACGATCGCGGAACCAACGCCTGCACAGCTTCTTCCGAGCGCCGACATATTTTCTCTTTCCTTACCGGATTCCGTAAATGCCGGAACCATCGACCAGTAGGGAATATCCATCATGGTGTAGGTAACGCCCCAGAGTATGTAGAAAACTGCTGCGTATGCAACAAGTCCTTTACCGTTAAGTGACGGCGGTGCAGCGAACATGAAGTAAAGAACAATGGCATTCGTCAGAGTTCCTATGATAAGCCAGGGACGGAATTTTCCCCACTTCGTTTTCGTCTTCGCAACAAGTATGCCCATGAAGGGATCGTTAAACGCATCGAAAACTCTGGCTATGAGCAGAATGATGCCCATAACCCACGCGGATACACCCATTATATCCTGATAGTAGTAAAGAATATAGCTTGCGGAAAGCATGTAAACCATGTCTTTTCCGACTGCGCCGATACCATATGCAAATTTTTCCTTAAATCCTAATTTCATATCGCACCCCCTTATAAAATACTCTCCTCAAATCAGCATTTTATTAAGCCCCATACGCGAATTCTTTTTCATTTTCTGCACATCATTTCAGTATTTATTCCGCATCCTTTTTTGAATCAGACTCATAATATTCTGTTTCTTTATGCATCTGTTTTCTGCATCCGATTCAACTGTTTATGCATTTTTATTATTTTTAAACATCCACGGTAAACATCATATTTGCCACTGACTTTCCGTAAGCATCTTTCACAACGAGTCTTGCTTCGCCGGGTAATCCGATGCTCGAAATGTAAGTACCGCCCATTCCTCCCGAAAGAGCCATTACCGAAGGACCGATTATTCCGGCCTTGCCTTCGATCGATAAAACAAGCGGATCGTTACAGTAATTGAGTACGTTTCCGTATTCATCGAGCGCCTTGATCCTTACGCATGCCACATCGTAAGTATTTTCTTCCTTAAGATTCGTACGGTCTGCTTCGATAACTATATTTACCTTAGTCATCGGCGCTTTTCTTATTTCTTTAACAACCTTGCCGTCTTTTATCGCCTCGAATCTGTAGGTGGTTGCGCTTCCGCCCCAGTCACCGATGTATTTGTTGTAAAGCTTAACCGCATCGTCCATTTTCATGTGATGGAAAACCATCATTCTGGCTGCCTTAAGCTTTGCCTGTGTTGTCATTTTATAGAGTCCGAATTTCGCAACTTCATTAAGAATATCCTTAACGTCCTTTGCCTGAGAAGGAGACATTTTTTCTTCCTTTTCAAGTGCGTTGCCTATATAGTCGTCGATCTTTATCGGCGGATTGTAAAGATGTGAAAATTCCTTTTTGTCATGCGAATATTCTTTGATGAAATTGTTGTTCTTGTACATTCTTACGGAATCCGCATTCGTAAAAATGTACGTCTCGTTTCGATTGCATCCGGGATGCTCGCCGATGTCCATCGAGGAACTTAGTTCAAGGACCGGCTTTTCATCCTGCATTTCGGAATAAACGTATGCCGCCATTTTGGGATTTCTGAACATGTCCATTACGCCGTGATAGCAGATCCTGTCGCCGCTTCCGAAATCCTTGTGAGTGTTGTAATCAAACATGCACCAGCCGAAGCTTCCCGCGATGTCCTCGTTGGCCGCAACGTCGTTTAAAACTCTTGCATGTCTTATTGCATCTTCAAGTCTGTGTTCCTCCCAGTCGAACGCTTTCGTCGGGAACATGTGGCCCATGTACTCGGTTACCAGATATCCTTTTGACATGTCGCTCGTAACATTGAGTTTCTTGTCGCATCCTCTGTTTGAACCGCTGTGAACGAAGTCATTGTATGTGTAAACATCTTCGAGAAGATTGGATTTTTTGTAGCATCTTACGCCGCCGGTCTGCCTTGTCGGATCAAGTGAATGAGCTGCGTCATTGGTTCTTTTGTAAAACTCATCGTCATCAACAGACTCATTGATCCTCACACCCCATAAGATAATGGATGTGTGATTTCTGTACTGAAGAACCATGTCTTTTACATTCTCAACCGCTCTGTCTTTCCAGTCCTCGTTTCCGATATGCTGCCAGCCCGGAAGTTCGGTAAAAACCAAAAGTCCGAGTTCATCGCAGGCTTCGAGGAAATAATGAGACTGCGGATAGTGAGACGTACGAACTGCGTTAAGTCCTAGTTCTTCTTTTAAAATCCTTGCATCGTTTCTCTGCGGATTCTTTGGCATCGCATATCCCACATAAGGGAAACTCTGATGTCTGTTGAGTCCGCGGATCTTGAATTTCTTTCCGTTTAAATAAAATCCGTCCGCTCTGAATTCTGCACTTCTGAAGCCGAATCTTACATCGATCGAATCGAGTATCTCATCGTTTTCGTTTTTGAGGATCACTCTCATAAGATAAAGGTTCGGGTGCTTCGTACTCCAGCGTCTGAAATCGGAAACCTTCTCTTCGATAACTGTTTCTTTTCTTTCGTTTACTCTTGAATAA
>JAIKXN010000128.1 GCA_024684055.1 Lachnospiraceae bacterium
AGATGCTCTCGGAGTTAAGGATTTGAATTTAAAGATTAACGATGGCGAATTCATTGTGCTGACGGGGCTTTCGGGTTGCGGAAAGACGACGGTTATAAGGCTTATAAACGGTCTTATTCCCAAGTTTTATAACGGCGAGCTAACTGGAGAAATACATATTGACGGGAAAAACACAAAGGACATGACAATCTACGATGTTTCCGAAAAAGTAGGAAGCGTTTTTCAAAATCCGAGATCTCAGTTTTTTAATGTCAACACAACCGACGAGATTGCATTTTCGGCTGAAAATCAATGCATCGATCCCGAAATAATCAAATCGAAGATAATCGACACTGCTTATTCCATGCATATTAAAAGTCTTTTAGACAGAAATATATTCGATCTTTCCGGCGGTGAAAAGCAAATGGTTGCATGTGCCGGCATAGATGTTCTTTCGCCGACAATAATCGTACTGGACGAACCTTCGTCCAATCTTGATCATCGTGCGATAAGGAGATTAAAAAACATTCTCGAAGAATGGAAAAAACAGGGCAAAACGATTGTCATAGCAGAGCACAGACTTTTCTTTTTAAAAGACCTTGCGGACAGAATGATTGTCATGGAAAACGGTGAAATAAAAAAAGATTTAACCAAAGAAGAAATTGCTCTTTTGAATCATAAAGACTGCGAATATTTTGGACTTCGTGCTTTGTCACTAAATGATATTCCGATTGAAAATGATTTTCAAAACGTGCAGAACGAACCGGAAAATTTCCTGGAGTTCAAAGACTTTTTCTTTTCGTACAAGGATAAAAAGCACTCTGTCAGTGTTCCTGATTTATCGGTTCCCTGCAATGATGTGATTGCCATTATCGGCCACAACGGTGCGGGAAAAAGTACACTTGTAAGAAACATATGCGGATTGGAAAAAAGAAACAGAGGCTCGATCGTTTACAAGGGCAAAAAACTAAGCAATTCCGAAAGGCTTCGAAACTGTTACATGATTATGCAGGATGTCAATCATCAGCTTTTTACCGAGAGCGTGCTTGATGAAGTGATGTTGAGCATGACAGACAGAAAAACCGATAAGGAAGAAAAGAAAAAAACAGCGAGAGAAATTTTGGATAAATTATCGCTTTCGGATTATTGTGACGTGCACCCTATGGCACTTTCCGGCGGACAAAAACAGCGAACTGCCATAGCATCGGGAATTGCATCAAGCAAACCGATTATCATCTTCGATGAACCTACGAGCGGTTTGGATCTAAACCATATGTACCGAGTTGCGGATTTGATTAAAGAATTAAAGAGGATCGGCAAAACGGTTCTGATTATAACACATGATTACGAATTTATTTTAAAATGCTGTGACTATGTTATTCAAATGGATAGCGGATTGGTAGTTGACAGCTACAAGATAGACAGTACTTCAGTCGACAGGTTGAAGAAATTTATAGAACTTAAGTAAAGGAGAAAAGAAATGTTTAAAAAAGTTGCCCCGTATATGGGGGAATACAAAAAGTATACGGTATGGGCTGCGATACTTATGTGTATCGGAATTATTGCCAATGTTGCTCCCTATTTCTTTTTGTATCAGATAATATCTCCCTTAACGAGAGGAGAACATATAGACATTAAGTATATTTTTATCCGCGTCCTTTTGATTGCTCTTTGTGAAGTGATCTTTGCATTTTCGTATGTTCAGGGATTGTGTTTTTCGCATGTAAGTGCATATAACACACTGAAAAATATCAGAATATCACTTCAGGGAAAACTCGAAAAACAACCTCTTGGAAATATCCAGAATCTCGGAACGGGACGTATAAAGAAAATATTTACGGATGATATCGATATGATAGAAATCCTTTTGGCACATGCAATACCCGAAGGAATAGCAAATATATTTATTCCGGTATTGATCATCATTCTCATGTTTATTGTCGACTGGAGACTCGGATTATTATCA
Source organism: Lachnospiraceae bacterium (assembly GCA_024684055.1). Lineage (GTDB taxonomy): Bacteria > Bacillota > Clostridia > Lachnospirales > Lachnospiraceae > UBA3766. Next base: position 1,946 of record JAIKXN010000128.1, read on the forward strand.
CTTGCGCCTCTTTTTGTCGGAATGCTTGCAATGAGCATGATGATGAAAGCGGGTATGGCAAAAATGAACGATTATTATGAAGCGGCTGCCAGAATGAATAACACGATTGTCGAGTACGTAAACGGAATGGAAGTCGTTAAGGTATTCAATAAAGACGGTGATTCGTATAAAAAATTCGGCGAGACAGTCAGAGCTTATCGTGATTTTACAATAGCATGGTATAAAGTCTGCTGGCCCTGGATGGCTGTATATTCAAGTGTTTTGCCCTGTATTACACTTCTTATTCTTCCCATAGGTTCTTCCATGATTTTATCAGGCACATTAACACTCGATCGATTGATACTTGTAATGTGTATGTCATTTGCAGTAGGACCTTCGGTTTTAAAAGCGTTAAGTTTCGCAGGCAAGTTCCCTCAGTTAAATTATAAGATCGATGAACTCGAAAAACTGATGGACAATCCTCCTCTTAAGGAAGGAAATTCCGATTTCAGGGGCGAAAACAGAGATGTTGTGTTTGAAAACATTCATTTCGGATATGAAGACAGTGAAGTTATACACGGAGTAAACCTTTCGATGAAGCAGGGAACAACCACCGCGCTTGTAGGAGAATCGGGAAGCGGTAAATCCACGCTGGCAAAACTTCTTGTACATTATTACGACTTAAATGAAGGAAGTATTAAAATAGGCGGTCAGGATATAACGGAGATGACGCTTAAAGCGCTTAATGACCAGGTCGCATTCGTTTCACAGGAGCAATTCTTATTTAATACATCATTGTATGAAAACATTCTTATAGGTAAACCTGATGCTACCAGAGAAGAAGTATTAAAGGCTGCTTCGAGAGCTCAGTGCGATGAATTCTTTGAAAGACTCCCTGACGGTATAGATACCATGGCGGGAGACGGCGGTAAGCAGCTTTCGGGCGGCGAGAGACAAAGAATCTCTCTTGCCAGAGCCATTTTAAAAGATGCACCCATTATAGTTCTTGATGAAGCAACAGCTTTAATGGACCCGGAAAACGAAGAAAAGATGAATGCTGCGATAGATGAAATCATTAAGGATAAAACCGTTCTGGTCATAGCACACAGATTATCCACGGTTAAAAACGCGGACAAAATATGTGTAATGAAAGATGGTTTATGCATAGCTGCAGACTCCCACGACAATCTTTTATCCGCATGCGAAGAATACAAGAAATTCTGGGATGCTTCCGTCAGCGCAAGCACATGGAAGATTAAGGAGGCATAAAATGTTAAAAATACTGCACAGAATTGTAAAATTTACAGGCAAATATAAAGGAACTATCAGAGCATCATATATTACATCATTTTTAAAAGGCATTATGATGAAAGCGCCTTTGATGCTTGGATTTTTGGTTATAAACTTCTTTATGCAGGGAACAATGACCAAACAAAAGTGCCTGATTTTCGGTTTAATCCTGGCTTTGAGCGTTGTGTTGGAAGCTGTATTTGAACACATAAATAATGTTTTGCAGTCTGCAACCGGTTATAAGGTTTTTGCGGAAGTGAGAATGAAGCTCGGCGATCATTTAAGAAAAATGCCGATGGGATTTTTTACGGAAGGAAATATCGGAAAAATAAGTGCGGTTCTTTCGACTGACATGGTGTTTATCGAAGAAAACTGCATGGGAGTTTTATCGGAACTCGTAACATTTATTATTTCTCAGACTCTCATGGTTGCAATGATGTTTTTCATGGATATAAGACTCGGAACAGCTTCGGTTATCATAGTCGTTGCATTCCTTTTAGTCGGAGACTGGATGCTTAAGACATCTATTAAACATTCTGTCATCAAGCAGGAAGGAGCCGAATCGCTTACAGAGGAAGTGCTTGATTTTGCAGAGGGAATAGGAATTATCAAGTCATATAATATGCTTGGGGAAAAGTCCAAAAGACTTTCTGACGAATTCAAAAAAAGCTGTAAGGAAAGCATAGGATTTGAGATGGCTTACGCACCATGTTCAAGAGCACTTTATATAACATTCGGCATCGGAACATCTCTCATGCTTGCATTGTCGGCATTGATGTATGTTTACGGAGAGATGACGGATGTTTATCTGATGGGCATGACTTTGTTTTTGTTTGATCTTTTTACATCCATAAAGGCTTACTATGGTCAGATGGCAAGACTTACGGTAACGGATGCTGCTCTTGATCGAATAGAAGAAGTTTTTGCAGCGGAAGAGTTAAAAGATGAAGGCAAAAAAGTAATTACAGCTGACATGAAAAATACCGAAAGCAATGCGGAAATCGAATATGATAATGTAACTTTCGGATACACCGAAAAAGACGTGCTTAAGAATATTTCGTTTACAGTTAATTCGAAAGAAATGACAGCTCTTGTAGGACCTTCCGGAGGAGGCAAATCAACGGTGGCTTCTCTTCTTGCAAGATTCTGGGATATTGAGAACGGACAGATCAAAGTTAAAGGTGAAAATATAAAAGACATATCGCTGGGCAGTTTGATGGACCAGATAAGCATGGTATTTCAGAGAGTATATTTATTCCAGGATACGATTTACAACAATATTGCGATCGGACGTCCCGAGGCTACAAAAGAAGAAGTTGAAGAAGCGGCAAAGAAAGCCAGATGCTATGATTTCATCATGCAGCTTCCCGATGGATTCAACACAATAATCGGCGAAGGAGGAGCTTCTCTTTCGGGTGGTGAAAAACAGCGTATATCGATCGCCAGATGCATTTTAAAGGATGCTCCGATAGTCATACTTGATGAGGCTACGGCAAGCGTTGATGCAGATAACGAGAGAGCAATCCAGGAAGCCATTTCCGAACTTTGTAAAGACAAGACATTGCTTGTTATTGCACACAGACTTAAGACAATAAAGGATGCGGATCAGATTCTTGTTATTTCCGGCGGACAGATTATTGAACAAGGCAATCATGATTCGCTTATGAATGCTAACGGAACTTATGCTCATATGGTTGCACTTCAATCATAAAGGAGAAAGGATATGTTATTAACTATATTTTTGACCATTGTTTTTTGCGCAGCTATAACTTTGATGTTGATTTCGGCGGTAGCTTTTGTGCAGAACAAGAAATTCTTTTCATCCGCACCCAAAGAGGCTCAGGCTGTAACGCTAGATAGAGAAGAAGAACTTTTCTTGGGGGCAAGGAAGATAGGATGGTCTCTTATGATATTCAGTTTCCTGATGATTCTGGGAGTAGGTGTGATATCCATATGGGACGGATTTCGTTCAGGTTATTCTTTTTGGCAGTTCTTTATAAGATTTGTAACGATTTTTACAGTTTATAAAATCTACGATATGACATGTTTCGATTATTTTCTTTTAATGAAGTTTAAGTTTTTTCAGTTCTACTATCCGGAACTGGAGAGCGTGTATTCCAACAGAAAGTATGGATATAACATTAAGAGCCAGTTATTAAAGCTTTTAGTCATATTCCCCGGAGCCTCGGCTCTTGCGGCATGGATATGTACGTTGTTTATGAAATAATGATCAAAAAAGTAAAATGTATGTTAAATCGGGCTATTTTCGTGTAGCCCGATTTTTTATTGCAAAAAATATTGACAAGCTATGAACACTAGCATAAAATGTTCACAGATGGTTAGTTAAGACTAATAGGAGAAGAATATGGGAAGAGCATTTACCAAAGAAGAACGAGACGAAGTGCAGGAAAAATTAAGAAGAACGGGACTGAAACTCCTCGCAAAAGACGGAATAAGG
>JAIKXN010000134.1 GCA_024684055.1 Lachnospiraceae bacterium
CATCCGATACTGGGCGATACGAAATACGGGGATGCAGAGTCTAAGGAAGAGACAGATAAGAAAGGCATAAAGAATCTGAAACTTCAGGCATACAAGCTTAAATTCAGACATCCGAAAACCGGAAAAGAACTTGAGTTTACGCTTGAGTGACCGGGATGATAAAAAAATAATTCATTTATTCTGTAATCGTTAATACGAAAAAATTGTATAAATGTTGAATAAACAATAAAACAGAAATGCAGATAAAAAAGACAAAAAAATTGAAGATAAAAAGATAAAAAGAATATAAAAAGCTGAAAAAACAGAAAAATGAGAAAAAAGTGAGGAAATTATGGCAAGCGAAATCAGAGACATTAACTTATATGAAAGCGGAGAAAAGAAGATCGAGTGGGTTAAAAGAAACTGTGATCTATTACGAACACTTGAAGAAGAATTTACGAAGACAAAGCCTTTTGCAGGCAAAAAAATAGCACTTTCGGTTCATCTTGAAGCAAAGACCGCATACCTTTGCAAGGTACTTAAAGCAGGCGGGGCAGAAATGTATGTAACGGGATCCAACCCTCTGTCAACTCAGGATGATGTTGCGGCAGCACTCGTAAAAGCAGGCATTGAAGTTCATGCATGGTATGACTGCAACGAAGAAGAATACAACCGTCACATCAGAAGCGTACTTGAAATCGGCCCCAATGTTATTATTGATGACGGCGGCGACCTTGTTCACATGATGCATACCGAATTCACAGACCTTATTCCGAACGTAATCGGCGGATGTGAGGAAACAACCACAGGTATCATCAGACTTGAAGCAATGAACAAAGCGGGAGAACTTAAATTCCCGATGGTAAAGGTAAACAATGCGGACTGCAAGCATTTCTTTGATAACCGTTACGGAACCGGCCAGTCGGTTTGGGACGGTATCAACAGAACCACGAACCTCATTGTTGCAGGAAAGATCGTTGTAGTTGCCGGCTACGGATGGTGCGGCAAGGGTACTGCAATGAGAGCCAAAGGCCTCGGCGCAAGAGTAATCGTTACGGAAGTCGATCCCGTTAAGGCGATCGAAGCAGTTATGGACGGATTCGACGTAATGCCGATGAAGGAAGCAGCAAAAGTCGGAGATTTCTTTATTACCGTAACAGGCTGCAACAAAGTCATAGACGAAGAAGACTTCGCTGTTATCAAAGACGGCGCGATCATGTGTAACGCAGGACATTTCGACTGCGAAATCGACATGGCATGGCTTAAGGCAAATGCCGTAGAATCCAAGGAGATGAGAAAGAACATTCAGGGATACAAACTTCCTACAGGTCAGTGGGTATTCGTTCTTGCGGAAGGAAGACTTGTCAATCTGGCAGCAGGCGACGGACATCCCGCAGAGATTATGGATATGAGTTTCGCAATCCAGGCTCTTTCGGCAAAATACCTTGTTGAGAAGAACGGTCAGGTTGGCTCAATGCTCATCGACGTTCCGAAGGAAGTCGACATGGATGTGGCAACAAGAAAGCTCAACTTCCTCGGTAAATATATCGACAAGCTCACACCCGAACAGGAAGCATATCTTAATTCCGGCCTGTAAAAAGACTAAAAAGACAATAAAAAGACAAAAAAAAGACAGGTAATATTTTTTCCAATATTTTGTATTTTTTGGACCCTGATAACCCCCTTCTTGTGATGGACACGGTTTTGCGAAAATGCTATAATTAACACAGATTTGTTTGGGGGTTGGCGTTATGATTAATACTGTTTTTTCTGCCTATATTTTTATTCATTTACGCGGACTTTTTCAAAATAATAAAAAAATATAATACCTCGTACAGTACGAAGTCATTTTGTGCTGTATGAGGTTTTTTATATGAAAAAAAAGAAGGAGGTGTATTTACGTGTATTCTTTAAAAATATATGAGAAATGGGGTGAAGAAATGAAGAAAATCAAAATTACTCAGATATCGCTGAGTATGATTGTTTTCGCACTTATTTTACTTGTTATTCCTTTAAAAGCAAGTGCGGCAACAATATGGAATACTGAAAAAACGCTGACATCAAATCTTACGGTAAATGGAGATCTTACTGTTACAAAAAAACTTGATATTAACGGGTATATATTAACCGTAAACGGAAATATGATTGCTGATGCCGATGTGGTTTTAGGATCATATGGTCAGCTGATAGTAAAAGGAAATTACACGCAGAAAACTAATTATTTGTATATGTCCTATTCAGGATGCGTAGTGGATGTTTCAAAAAGCTTAAAAATTGAAGGAATAGATGCAAACGGAAATGCAGTACAAGGTTCTGGAAGTATTTATTCTCCATCAGGCAGTTCCGTAAGAAATGTTGGCGAAAATTATGTGATTAATTCAACCGGTTATCCCGGAAACGGAGGAACCTTAAATCTTAAGGGTAATCTAATTGATAAAGTCGGAAAATCTCTTGACAATACAGTAATAAACTTTAACGGTACCAAAGAACAGACAATAGATATCGTTGCAGGTTCTGATCTGGGACAATTAGGTGGAAGCAATGGAAACATAAAAGTTAAAAAGTATTTTAACGGAGAGCTGAAGAGGAATTTTAAGTTAACTTCCGACGAGAAGGAATTGTATATTAATAATGATCTGAATCTTAATGGATTCACATTAACAATACCTGTTTCGGTTATCGCCGATTCTGATGTAATGCTTGGAAATAACGGAAAACTAACAGTTAAGGGCAATTACACGCAGAAAACTGAGTATTTGTATATGTCCTATTCGGGATGCGTATTGGATGTTTCAAAAAACTTAAAACTTGAAGGAATAGATGCAAACGGAAATGCCGTACGGGGCTCAGGAGGTTTATATGGTCCATCAAGCAGTTCCGTAAGAAATGTTGGAGGGAATTATGTAATTAATACAACAGGTTATCCCGGAGACGGAGGAACATTAAATCTAAAGGGTAATCTGATTGATAAAGTGGGAAAAGATATAGATTATTCAACAATAAACTTTAACGGTACCAAGGAACAGACGATAGATATAGCTGCAGGTTCAAAACTTGGAAAAATAGGCGGAAGCAATGAAAATATAAAAGTTAAAAAATATTTTAACGGAACACTTCAGAGGAATTTTAAATTTACTACCGACGCAAAGGAATTATATATTAATAAAGGACTGGATCTGAATGGATTCGCATTAACAATACCTGTTTCGGTTATCTCAAATTCCGATGTAATGTTTGGTGATAACGGAAAACTTACAGTTAAGGGAAATTACACGCAGATAACCGCTAATTTGGAAATGCCTTATTCGGGATGCGTATTGGATATTTCAAAAGACTTAAAACTTGAAGGAATAGATGCAAACGGAAATGCCGTACAGGGTTCCGGTGGTCTGTATGCTCCATCAGGCAGTTCCGTAAGAAATATTGGAGGAAATTATGTAATTAATACAACAGGTTATGCCGGAGACGGAGGAACATTAAATCTAAAGGGTAATCTGATTGATAAAGTAGGAAAAGATATAGGTTATACAACAATAAACTTTAACGGAACCAAAGAACAGACAATAGATATCGCTGCAGGTTCAACCCTTGGACAATTAGGCGGAAGCAATGAAAATATAAAAGTTAAAAAGTATTTTAACGGAACACTTCAGAAGAATTTTAAATTAACTACCGACGAGAAGAAAGTGTACATCAATAATACATTGAAACTTAACAGCAAATCGTTAACAGTACCCGCTTCGGTTATTGCTGAAGCAGATGTTTACTGGGGAGAAGGCGGAAAATTCGTTGTTAAGGGAGATTATATACAGAAATCCGAATATATTTATATGAATTACGGAGCAAATGTACTTGATATCTCCAAAAGTTTTAAAATTGAAGGAATAGATGCAAACGGAAAAGCTGTTACAGGATCCGGAGGTTTTGCATGGAGCCCGTCAGACAGTACTGTAATAAATGTTGGCGGCAATTATATCATCAATACCACCAGCAGCAATGCCGGAAATGGTGGAACTTTAAATCTTAAGGGAAGTTTTAACGACAGAAACGGTAAATATTTATCCGATCAGACAGTAAACTTTATCGGTACCAAGGAACAGACAATCAATATTGTTGAAAAAACAGAACTTGGTAAGTTAGGCGGAAGCAACGAGAACTTAAAGGTTAAGAAATATTTTAACGGAAGAATCAACAGTAATTTCAAAGTTACTTCCAATTCGGATGACATTATCATTAATAATGGTTTATATGTTAAGGGATGTAAACTGACATTAGACAAGAATGTAGTTTCAGGAAAGTATGTTGAAATCGGAAAATCCGCAAAACTTACTGTTAACGGAAATTATACTCAGACAGGCAGTTCTTTGTATTTTAGTGATACAGGATCTGCTTTAGAGGTAACAGGTAATTTATCCGTTCAGGGAATTGATTCAAATGGAAAAGCGGTTGAAGGAAATAT
>JAIKXN010000165.1 GCA_024684055.1 Lachnospiraceae bacterium
CACTTACGTTTTTTCCTGAACATCCGCAGATTAACGCTCCTGCAAGAATCGCCGATATTCCCAAAATTAATTCTTTTCTCTTCATTTATACATCCTCTTCATCCATTTTCACGGAACGCAGTTTTCTCAGTTTTTCAGATTTTGTGCCATTTTCGCACACCGCTTTTATGCGTTTTTTCTTATACTGCGTCACTTTTCGAAGTCTGCAATATTCAGAAATTTTCCGACACTGCCCCCATTATCTGTAACAGATACGAATGGCAAAGAAGATTTTATGGGATTTGGGAAAAATTTTTTCGAATAAAAAATGCTTCCCCGTAAAACAGAGAAGCATCCGTAAATTTATTCGTAACTGAAAGTCTGTAAAAAACTCTTAAGTCTCTCGGTCTTCGGATTATCGAAGAACTCGGCGGGACTTCCTTCCTCAACGATCTTGCCGCCTTCGAGGAAGATCAGTCTGTCCGCAACAGCCCTGGCAAAAGCCATCTCGTGAGTAACGATAAGCATTGTTCTGCCTTCTTTGGCCAGCGAGAGTACAACGTCAAGAACTTCTCTTACCATCTCGGGATCAAGTGCGGCGGTGATTTCGTCAAGCAGCAGAACCTCGGGATGCATGATAAGCGCCCTGATGATAGCGACTCTCTGCTTCTGTCCGCCTGAAAGCTGTCTCGGGTAACTGTCCTTTTTTGAAAGAAGTCCGACTCTGTCGAGGAGTTTGAGCGCCTCTTCCTCGGCATCGGCCTTTTTTCTTTTTTTTACTTTTATCGGTGCAAGGGTAATATTCTGAAGAATGTTTTTGTGCGGGAAAAGGTCATAGCTTTGGAACACCATTCCGATCCTCTCCCTTGTTTTGCTTAAATTCTTTTTGTTCCGGCTGACCTTCTCGCCGTCAAGCAGCACCTCGCCTTCGTCGATGTCTTCGAGTCCGTTGATACACCTTAAGAAAGTACTTTTTCCGCAGCCGGAAGGGCCCACGATCACGACAACCTCGCCCTTTTTTACCGACAGGGAAAGATTGTCCAGAACAACGATGTCATTAAATTTTTTGCTTAAATTGTTTATCTTTAAAATTTCTTCCATGTCAATTCTCCCATTTTTTCTCAAGATATTTCGACAGAACGCTTATCGGATAGCATGCCAGAAAATAAAGAAGAAAAATCGTTGCGAATACACCGAAAGCTGCATTCGGCGAACTCTTTCTGTTGGCCTCTATGATCTGCTGGCCGACCTTTAAAACCTCGACGATACCTATCATCATTACAAGACTCGTTGTCTTTATCATTCTCGTTATCAGGTTTATCGAAAGCGGAATGAGGCGTCTTATGATCTGCGGAATGATTACGTGAATGTACGTCTGCATCGTGTTCATGCCGAGTGCCATGCTGCTTTCATACTGAATCCGGTCTATTCCGGAAAGCGCTCCTCTGACAAGATCCGACATTTCGGCGATTCCCCAGAAGGAAAAGACTATAACTGCCGAAACCTCCGCCGACAGGTTGATTCCGAGAACCTTTGTCGCTCCGAAATATACGATAAACAAAAGAACCATCTGCGGCATGATCCTGACGATTTCCAGGTAAACTCTCGAAAATGCGTTTATCACGGGATTTTTGAGAGACATTAACGCGCCAAGAATTATTCCGAACACTATGCTTATCGCCACCGAAATAAGACTTATATAAAGCGCCACTCCAAGACCACCGAGCAGTCTTATGAAATTGTTGCCCTTTAGTAAAACTTCAAATCCCATTTTATTCTCCAAACATTTTGAATCCGGTTTTTTTCTCGATTATGCTTCCTATCACCGATACCGGAAGAAGCATGATTATGTAGAAAAACACGAGCATAAAAAGACACTCGGTTGTGTTGTAATAAAGTCCGATCAGATCTTTGGCCGTAAACATCAAATCCATAAGACTTATTGCGGAAAAAACACTCGTTTCTTTTAAAAGAAAGATCACGTTGGCTATAACCGCGGGAACGCTTAGGGTAAAAGCCTGCGGCAAGATAACCGACCTGAAAAGCTGTCCCTTCGTCATTCCGAGAGCCAGGGCTCCTTCGGTCTGCGAAACCTTTACGGCTCCGAGTCCGCTTCGAATGCTTTCCGCCATATAACTTCCGCCAAGCAGACCGAGTCCGATGACACCGCACGCTTCGGCCGAAATCCTGATCCCGATTTTCGGAAGTCCGAAATATACGAAGAAAAGCTGTACAAGAAGCGGCGTGTTTCTGAAAATCTCGATATAAACCTTTACTGCTTTGGATGCTATCGGAATTTTAAAATGCATTATAAATGCCGAAATCACGCCTATTACAAATGAAAGCGCGATTCCCATCCATCCTATTCGAATTGTCAGCATAAATGCCTTAATATATAAAGGCATGTACTCTTTTATAATTTCAAAATTCATTTTATCTTTTCCTGTGACTGATTTTTTCCGAATTCTAATTTCCCGGAATCTGTCTTTTCCTGCAATCGATTTCCTGACTGAATACTTGACAAAATTTCAAACTGTCTGTATTTATCTTTTCCTGTGATCGATTTTTTTGGATACAAAATTGCCCAGGTTCTGAATGATCTGGAAAATTACGATCAGCAGAATAACCGTAACTATCATGATATCCGTCTGCCATCTGTAATATCCGTATCTTACTGCTATGTCTCCGAGTCCGCCGCCGCCGACCGTTCCCGACATTGCGGAATATCCGAGCAGAAGTCCCGTTGTAATGGTAAGTCCTCTGAAAAGAGAAGTCTTTGCTTCAACTATCAGGACCTTGAAAATGATCTGAAAAGGATTTGCACCCATTGCCTTTGCGGCTTCTATTACTCCGGGATCGACTTCGTTTAAAGAAGATTCAACAACTCTTGCAATATAGGGTGCCGCGCAGATTACCAGCGGAACTATGGTTGCAGTCGAACCGTAACTTTTTCCGACGATCAGTCTCGTAAAAGGAATAAGCAGGATAAGTAAAATAAGGAAAGGGATACTTCTTATGATATTGCAGACAAAATCTCCGATCCTGTAAATTATCTTATTCGGTTTTAATCCTTTGTCACTTGTTACAAAAAGCACGATTCCGAGAGGAAGTCCGAGCGCATAACCGACGATGGTGGAACCGATCGTCATATAAAGCGTATCTCTTATTCCTTCTATAATCATTCCGATAACTTTGCTTTCAAACATATATACTTATAATCCAATTCATAAATCCGATCGGATTTTTCCTTTCTCCCGAAATTAACGGGCATTTCTTCAAGACAATTTCCAAAAGCAGCTTTTCTTTTTTAGTTGTTTTGTTTATGGTAAAGCTTGCTTTATTGTTTTTTATCTTCTTTTTCTTTAATAGAAAAATTACAGATCCTCCGTTATCCCGGAAACCGCAAGTCCGTTTTCTTTAAGATACTCTGTGATCGCATCCGCAACCGCCTCTTCTTCGGGAAGTGCGAGTATCATTTCTCCTCTTGCCTTGCCGCCAACATCCCTGGTATCTGCCTTCAGGATATTTACCGGTGTTTTAAACTTTAAGATCATATTTGAGATTACCGGCTCGTATGCGGAATTCTCTTTGAATACGATTCTGATCTTCCGCTTGGTATCCAGACTTTTGACCGGTGTGAAAGTGATTTCTTTTCCGGAAATAAGTTCCTTCGCCGCATCCGATGAGGGAGATTCGAAGATTTCTTCAACCAGACCTTCTTCGGCGAGTCTTCCGTTGTCGATTATCGCAACATGCTTACAAACCTGTGTAACGACTGACATCTGATGGGTGATGATAACTATCGTAATTCCGAGCGTTTCATTAATCTCTTTAAGAAGTTTGAGAATCGAATCCGTTGTCTGCGGGTCGAGCGCGCTTGTTGCCTCATCGCAGAGGAGGATTTTCGGATTTGTCGCAAGGGCTCTCGCTATTGCAACTCTCTGCTTCTGTCCGCCCGATAACTGGGAAGGATATGCTTTTTCCTTTTCTTCCAGATTGACCGTTTTTAAAAGTTCCTTCGCTCTGACTCTTGCTTCCTTCTTTCTGCTTCCCGATATTTCAAGAGGAAAACAGATATTGTCTATTACGTTTTTCTGCTCGAGAAGATTGAAATTCTGGAAGATCATTCCAATCTCGCGTCTTTTCTTCCTTAATTCCTTCTCGGTTAACGTCGAAAGATCGACTCCGTCGATAAGTACGCTTCCCTGGGTCGGCTTTTCAAGAAAGTTTACCGAGCGTACCAGCGTACTTTTTCCTGCGCCGGACATACCGATAATCCCGAAGATATCGCCCTTTTCTATTGAAAGATTGATATCGCTTAAAGCCGTAACCGTATGGCCTTTCATCTCAAATTTTTTTGTCAGATTTTTAATTTCGATTTCGCTCATTTTATCTTTATTCTTTCTCTTTATTTATAACCCTGTTTATGCGCTTAATTACTTAATTATAAATACGTTTCATTTATCAAATCTTCTTTGCCGGGCAAAGATTTTTTATTTTGTTCTCTTTTTCGCTCTTTTTATTGTCTCAAAACAAGCTGCTGTCTTTTTTCTTTTTTCATGTTTCAAACAGAATTTATGAACTGTTTAAATTTTCAGGGCAGAATTCGTATCCTGCTTTTAACAGAATTCGGACGGAAGTTTTGACGCCCCCGCCCGACATTAAAATTATTTATGGGTTTATTTTTCGTAGAAGATTACTGCACCGTCATATTTGTCTTCGATGAATTTCTTGATATCATCGGATCTTAATACTTTTACAAGTGCCTGGATCTTGTCGCTGTTTTCGTTGCCTTCGAGAACGGTAACGATGTTAACGTATGTCTTTGCTGCTTCGGAATCGCTTGATTCGTAAGCGATGGAATCTTTTGCTACAGAGTAACCTGCTTCAAGTGCGTAGTTACCATTTAAGATTACGAAATCAACTTCTTTTACGACTCTTGCAACCTGTGCTGCTTCAAGTTCAACAAATTCAATGTTGTTGGGATTCTCAACTATATCATTTACTGTTGCTGTAAGGCCTGCGCCGTCTTTTAATTTGATAATTCCGTTGTCCTGAAGAAGTAAAAGTGCTCTTGCTTCGTTTGTTGTGTCGTTGGGAATTGCAATCTTGTCACCGTCTGCGATGTCATCAAGTGATGCTTTCTTTCCGGGGTAAATTCCGAAGGGCTCGTAATGAATTTCACCTGCTGCTACAAGGTGTGTTCCCTGTTCTTCGTTAAAGCTGTTAAGGTAAGGTACGTGCTGGAAATAGTTTGCATCGAATTCGCCTGATTCAACTACAAGGTTGGGCTGTACATAGTCATCAAATTCAACGATATCAAGTTTGTATCCGTATGTGTCAAGGATTTTTGCTGCTTCTTCAAGGATTTCTGCATGAGGTACGCTTGTTGCTGCGATCTTGATTGTTTCGCCGTTTCCTTCGGGAATGTCAAGTGCGCCGTCTTCTGTTGCTGCTGTTTCATCTGTTGCTTCTGCATCTGCTGTTTTTCCGCCTTCAACTACAAGTGTGTCTTCGTAATCTGCACCGTAAGTGTCAATAAGTGTTGCTTCGTAATCTGCATGGAAGAAGTTCTCTTCGCCAAGTCTTACTGTTTCTTCGTTAATCCAGTCTGCAAGAGTATCGTTACCCTTTGATACTGCGGGAGCGATTGTATCCTGGCTTCCGAGTGAAGGAATACCTACAACAAATCCGGGATTCTCGATTGCGTATGCAATAACTTCTGTGTTGTCGTTAGCCCATGCAACGCCTGTTCCGTTTTCGAAAGATGTCTTTGCTGTTGCATAAGTATCGAATTTCTGTAATTTGATTTCAGGATAGTTCTTTTCAAGATATGTCTCAGCTGTTGTACCTGAAATTACGATTACCTGATCGTCTGCACCAATCTGTGAAAGGTCTGTGATTACGTTGTCTTCGGGTGAAACCACACCGAGTGCCACGTTCATGTAGGGAAGTGTGAAATCTACTTTTTCAGCTCTTTCTTCTGTAACCGTGAAGTTTGCAAGTACGATATCAACCTTACCTGTTTCAAGATATTCAACTCTGTTTGCTGCCTCTGTTGATACGTAATTGATCTCAACTCCAAGGTCCTGTCCGATTCTTTCTGCGAAGTAAACATCGTAGCCCTGGAACTTTCCGTTCTCATCTACATAACCGAACGGGTTCTTGTCTGAGAAAACGCCGATGTTGATCTTTCCGCTTTCCTTGATTTCATCAAGTGTTCTGTATACTTTATCTGCACTGTTTGCAACAGCTGCTCCTGTGTTATCTGCTGCTGTTGTTTTTCCTGCGCATCCTGTAAGTGAAGCTATTGTAAGCCCCACTGTTAATAACCCTGTCAATACTTTTCCAAATAAATTCTTTTTCATGATCTTTTTCCTCTTTTCTTCTTTAATTACATTTTTTCGTATGTTACTTTTGTTACTTTTTGCATCTGCTGCTGCCGGTCTCCCGGGTTCGTTTTGAAAATAAAAAGGCCCGGGATATAACTCCCGAGCCATACTGTCATAATCTGTTTCACAAACTAATCAGTGCAGGTGCATGACAAAACTGCCAAACACCCGGTTCGCATACAGGCCCGGGAGAAAAGCATTCGACAACAACACATACACATTGAAATGTAATTATTGAATAACGTTCTCATTTTGTCATGTCTCCTTTCGTTTCGATAGTCGCAATTATATACCTACCTCTTCAGTATGTAAATAGTTTTTTTAAATTTTTTTAAAAATTTTTTTCAAAAGAGATTGGTAACAGCCTTCAATCGCCCTGTTTGCAGGCATTTGAGCCATTTTAAAAATTTTGATAAAAAGTGTGATTTTTGTCGTTTCAGGTCCTTTTTGACCGCTTTTTAAATCTTTTTCTGCATCCAGAGAAGGTCATACCACCTGTCGTATTTCTTTCCGACACCTTCCATCTGAGCTACTTTTTTATATCCGAGTTTCGAGTGGAATTTGAAACTGTCATGTGAAAGATACTCATCCTCTTCTTCAAGGAAAGCCGCGCCGGCAAGAAGATTAACGATTCCCATCTCTTTAAGTCTTTCTTCCAAAGCCGCATAAAGCTTTGCTCCGATTCCCATTCTTCTGCAGTCCTTATCAATATAAATGGAAGTGGTAACTGTCCAGTTGTATGCTTCTCTCGGACTGTATCTTCCGGCATAGACGTATCCGACCGCTTTTCCGTCTTTTTCGGCAACCAGGTACGGATACTTCGCGCTGATCTTGACTATTCTTTCTCTGAATTCTTCAGCCGTCGGTGCCGTATATTCAAAAGATACCGCTGTATTTTCCACATAGTATGCGTAGATTTCGGCAAGACGTGCTGCATCCTCGGGTTTAACGTCACGGATAATTATTTCATTATTCATTTCATGCACTTCTTTCTGTCGGATTATCCGGCGTTTGTTGGTCTGATTCCGAGACTGCCTCCATCCGGAATATTAAGTATGCTTCTCACAGTTGGATACACAGTCGTTATTTTGGAAATCTGATTTTACATTAATGTTTTCTGTTTCCGACGCTTTATCCGTCCGGATTATTAATTTTGCTTTTCATCTTCGGATAAAGCAGTCGCTGATTCACTATATTAAAATCCGAGATTATCATTTACGAGAATTACGTGAATCCTGCCTTCATGTCTCGAATATCTTGTGACAAGGATCTGACAGCAGATCGTGTCGGGTGACTTGCAGTTCATGCATGTACCGAGCTTGGAACATGGTGTTGAAAGTCCGAATCTCTGGGCATTTGTAGGTGCCGCAACATTTCTTGCTCTCTTCATGGCGCTGTCAACATCCGGGCAGACCTTGTTCATTCCCACGATAAATACAACTTTTTTGGGACCCTGTGCAATGGCGGATACTCTGTTTGAATTTCCGTCGATATTGATAAGCACACCGTCATCGGTCATTGCGTTTGCACTTGACAAGAAAACATCCGCATCGTATGCCGCAAGCATTGCAGCTCTTTTATCCTCGTATGCATCTCTGTCGATAAAATTGTAATTTCCTTTTTTAAGAAAATCCGAAAGCCCGATTTCATGAACGCTCATGGCCCCGCCCATGGTGATGCTGCTGCCCTCGGGAATGATCTCAAGCGCCTTCTTTAAAGCCTCTTCCTTATCAGCCGCATAATATCCGCTCATATTTCTCGACTCAAGTCCTTTGATAACCTTTGCCGCAAGCAGTTCGTTTCTTTTCGTGATATTCTCGTTCATTTTGTAACCCTCCCCGTTCGATTAACTGAATTAATAATAAATAATATCCGTTTTTCTGAAATTGTAAAGAAAAAAATTACAAGACTTCCAGTCTGAAAGCCCATATTTCATCCGCATATTCATTTGTCGGATAAATCAGATCGACATCCGTTAAATTACTGACCATATTATTCCTCGCCTCTTTTTACCGCCATATAGCATCTTCCCCAGATTTCATTTTTGAAAACAAAGGCATGCTTTACTGTCTGTGTTTCTTTGAAACCCGCTCCTTCGTAACATTTCTTTGCGCCGGGATTTTCCGAAAATACACAAAGAGCAGCTGCAGGTACTTCGGGATTTTCAAACGACTTTTTTACCGCAAGTTTCATCATCTGTTTTCCGATTCCCTGTCCGCGCCTGTTCGAATCCACCATTACGAACTTAAAGAATCCTTCTTTGGTATCATCTTTTACCGAGTATGTGTAAAAGCCCACGGGCCTGTCGTTTTCGTCGACTGCAACAAATGGTTCGTCAGAAGTTTTTTCTTTTATATTATGAAGAAACTCAGCGAAGCTTTCTTTTTCGAGCGGGTAAGGCGCGTGATTTGCACACCACATCGCGCAGGTTCTTTCATCGCCGATCCAGCCTTTTATAATGTCAAAATCTTTTTCAATATCAAACGGTCTTATTTCCATTTTCCCCTCCCGTAATCAAAGGAAATCCTTTCGCTTTCTCTTTTTTTGAAAAATCATATACGGCTTCCCCGATTTTTTTCAAAGCGTTTAAAAAATAAATTATAGTTTAACAGTATATTCCAAAATATTTTTATTAAAACCAACAATTATACGTAAAATTATAACAATATTACTTCCCACTCTTTCGAAAGGCGCTCAACACTCCATGCCGCATTTGCGGGACTTGTCGAAGGAAGGCAGTAACATTCGCGACCGGTTTTCTTTTGCGTATACTTTTTATAAAGCTTCTCCGCAGTTTTGCCGTTCACGAAAATCCGCTCTATCGGCGCGGCTTCCAGTATTCTCGAAAGGTCGTTGACTTCCACGTTTGTTATGCTCGAATCCGAGGAGCCGACTATGTCGCAGGAATGGATCACGTCCCAGACAGCCACGTGGTTTCTGAGAAGAAATGCGCGTTTCTCATCGATTTCAACAGGCGTTTGCTCATCGAAAACCCTTGCGAGGACTTTCCAGAAACGGTTCTGCGGATGCCCGTAAAAAAAGCCCTGCTCCCTCGATTTTACCGAAGGAAAACTTCCCAAAATCAATATTTTCGATTCTTTGTCATACACCGGTTCGATCGGATGAACAACTTTTCCGGACTCACTCATTTTTCAATCTCTTTTCTGAATTCATGTTTTTATTATATTAAAAACGCAATACCATTACAACGAAATCGAAAGCATTGGCGCCCTTTGTCCTTATATGATAAAATTAGGATTATGTAATCGTAAAAAAGTTCATTACCGTCAATGAAAATTTTAGCTCAAAAAGTTCACCGGAAAAAAATATCAGAGCATATACAGAATAAGACGCCGCAAAGCGGCTTAAAAATAAATATATGAAAGGAATATCCGTTTCAGGATATCATTTACGAATGAGACTTAAAAATGTTCCCGGCTCAAAAGAATACATAGCCGACAGTGATTTTGTAATACATGACGAAAAAGAAAAGAAGGGGAAGATCCGCGAATACTTCCAAAATCCCGCCAATCCGATATATATCGAAATCGGTATGGGAAAAGGGCAGTTCATCTATGAATGTGCGAAAAGAAATCCTTCCATAAATTATGTCGGCATCGAAAAATACTCTTCCGTTCTGCTTCGTGCAATTCAGAAAATGGAAGAAGAACCGCTTCCAAACCTCATTTTTATCCGTATGGATGCGGAAGAGATCACAGATGTTTTCGAAGAAAAAGAAGTCGGAAAAATATACCTTAATTTCTCGGATCCCTGGCCCAAGGACAGACATGCCAAGAGAAGACTCGAGAGCAGACAGTTCCTCGAAAGATATAAGAAAATCCTCGTGGATGACGGATTCATAGAATTCAAAACCGACAACAACGATCTTTTCGACTTTGCTTTGGAAGAGGTAGAAGCAGCCGGCTGGAAACTTATCGCCTGCACGAGAGATCTGCATTCCGATGAAGAACTTTGCAAAGATAACATCATGACAGAATACGAAGCAAAGTTCTCTGCAATGGGCAATCCCATCAACAAATACATTATTCAAAAACCGTAACCTGCCCGCATGATCGGACTTTTTAAAACAGAAAGATTAAAGATAATAAACGTTAACAGATTGTTTGATTCAGTTTCTTATATATAAAAATGGCACATTCAGATTCAGTAAATCCGGATTTGATTCCGATAATTGAAAACAAGTTCATACTGACAAAATCGATGAATCGTCGATACGCAAAGATCACCTACACCAAATTCCACTCCAAATGGCAGTTTACCACACTGATCATTTCCATCATTCTCTTTGCCATCGGTTTTGTTTTTGTTTTTTTACGACTTCCCATCCCTTTCGCCGTTTTTATTTTACTCGGTCTCTATGTTTTCTTCATGTCGTGGTTCGGATATCTTTATCAGGCTGCCGTCAACTACAGTCAGATGAAATTATACTGCGGCAATCCCGTTGAAATGCATGTGATCTTCTATTCCAAATTTTTCAGAGTAGTAGGTTCAAAAGGAAATTACGATTTTCTTTATTCCCAGATTAACGACATAATCGATCTGGATGATATGATCATTCTTACGGTTTCAGGGAAAGGGATCATTACTCACGGACAGGTAATTGACAAAAGAGTGTTATCTGAAGACCAATTAAAAAAATTATACAAATTAATATACAAAAAGTATGGAATTTAATTTTTTTTGAATTATATTTATATTTATACAAAAATTAATTTAGTGGATTTTTTATCGGGGGGTGGGTAACAAATGTCTGCTGTTCAATTGCAATCACTGGTCTATACAAATGATAAATGTGTAGGATGTAATAAATGTATTCGTGCATGTTCCTGTTTGGGTGCCTGCAAATCAACCGATCCTGACGAAAACGGAGCATCGCGTATTGAAGTCGACGGTTTAAGATGTATTGCATGTGCTGCCTGCTTTGATGCCTGTGAGCACGGAGCAAGAGAATATCGCGACGATACCGAAAGATTCATTAATGATCTGAAACGCGGAGAAAAAATTTCTCTTCTTATTGCCCCTGCTTTTCGTGCCGATTATCCTCACGAGTACGAACGTGTTCTGGGCGGTCTCAAAAAACTCGGTGCAAATCGAATGATAAACGTATCCTTTGGTGCGGACATCACTACCTGGGGATATATCAATTATATTCAAAAGCACAAATTCTACGGCGGTATTTCCCAGCCCTGCCCTGCAGTGGTCGGATATATTGAAAGATATCTTCCCGAAGTCTTGCCGAAACTTTTCCCTGTTCAAAGCCCTCTTATGTGCTCGGCCATATATGCCAAAAAAGAATTGCACATTACCGATAAACTGGCTTTTATCAGCCCCTGCATATCCAAAAAAATGGAAATTGACGATCCCAACACGCATGGTCTTGTAAGTTATAATGTTACTTTCGATCATCTTATGGATTATGTCCGTAAAAATCATTTAATGGGAGACCCGATCAAAGATGAGATCGAATACGGACTCGGTTCAATCTATCCCATGCCCGGCGGTTTAAAAGAAAATGTATACTGGCTGCTCGGAGAAGATGTATTTATCCGACAGATTGAAGGCGAAAAACGCATGTACCATTTTCTTAAAGCCAATGCGGATAAGATCAAAGGAACAAAAACGCCTTACCTTTTCTTTGATGCATTAAACTGCGAAAACGGATGTATCTGCGGTACCGGAACCGATCCTGAAGTTACCGGTGACGACACTCCTTATTATAATATTCATGACATTCAGGAAAGCGTCAAAAAGAATACCAGGAAGAGCGCATGGTCCAGAAATACAACACCCGCTCAACGTCTTGCCGCATTAAACAAACAGTTTGCAAATCTTAAACTCGAAGATTATTTAAGAAGTTACACCGACAGATCGTCACAGTGCAAAACAAAGATTCCGAGCGAAACGGAACTTAACAGTATTTTCAATTCAATGAACAAGACCACGCAGGAATCCAGAATTATCAACTGCGCAAGCTGCGGTTACGATACCTGCCGCGATATGGCAATATCCATTTACAACGGATTCAATCACAGTTCAAACTGTGTTCATTATTTGAAAGATCTGGTTGAGATCGAAAAGAAAGAAGCCGAAGATCTCGTTAAACACGAGCGTGAACTGCTTGATAAGCAGCGTTCTGAAATACTTTCGACCATAGCGGATATAAACGACAAGTTTAATACTCTTCGCGAATCCGTAAAGAACATGCTAAACGGCAATTCAAGCAACGCAAACGAAAGCTCTGTTATTTCCGATGAAATGGGTAATGTTTCGGACTTCTGCAATACTTTGAACGAATCGATAGACAATATCACAGAGTATCTGGGTGAACTGACGGAAAACAATTTAAGAGTCGTCGATATCGCCAATCAGACCAACCTTCTTGCTCTTAACGCCTCCATTGAAGCTGCCAGAGCAGGCGATGCCGGAAGAGGATTCGCGGTAGTTGCCGGAGAGATCAATACTCTCGCAGCCGATTCGAAAATCACGGCGGAAAACAGCGGAAATGCCAATACAAACATAAAGAAAGCCGTAGATGTTATTGAAACTGAATCAAAAGAACTGATCACAATAGTGGAAAATGTCAACGGAAGGATTCATAACCTTGCTTCTTCCACCAATGAAATTGCGACTCACGCAGACATGATTTCGGAAATCATCGACAACGTCAGCGAACAGCTCGAAACTCTCGTTGCAAACAACAGAGTGGAATAAAAAACAAAATGAAAAAATAAAAGACCTGAAGTGAAAACTTTCATTTCAGGTCTTTTTACGTTCCCACCCAGAGTCGAACTGGGGACTAGCCCTTAGGAGGGGCTTATTATATCCACTTAACTATAGGAACACTGATGTTTAAAGAATTATCCAATCGGATATTTCGGATCAAACATCCCATATATTCGAAAACGGAAATCCGTTTACCGACTTTTATCTGATGCGGCCCTGAAGCCAGACCGTACCTTTAAATCTTAAACCTATTTCGGGCTCACCGAGAAGGTCTTTTTCGTTAATGCAGATTTTCAATGTCTGACCTTTTACCAGAACATCGAGAACATACACATATTCCCCGCTCATGAGATTCTGAATTTTTTTGAATCCCATTATCTCACCGAGGATCGAATAAAGATCGCATTCCGCACCGCAGGGAATAAATGATGAATCAACAACCGTATATATATCCATTGATTCGACAAATACCTGCTCCGAAACAGTCACATTAGTAAGTATATCATCATATCTGACAGTTGCAAAGGCATTATGATCACCTTCGTTGGCTTTATTTAAAAGATTGACTCTTTTTTCGTTAAAAACCTTTGCATTTTGACGATCGGCATCGTTTTTCTTAATCGGAAGGATTACGTTTCCTGCAAGCGAAAGTCCTGAAAGTGCCACACTGCAGGGTAGCGATTTGATCGTTCTTTTTTTGTACAACTCATCGGAATTCTGAACATAAAAGAATACGTTCTCGCCCAAAGCAAGGTCTTCGTAAACGCCCAGGAATTCTTCGCCGGTAATCTTTTTTTCAAAGGAGCAGATATCATGATCGACATATTCGTTGTTTCTTAAATACGGAAACACGCTGTCTCTGTGCATGTTGCCATGCTTGTCTTTGATGATCCTGACACAGATGCCTATATCTTCACCGCAATCCAGGCATTTCCCGAGGATCAGGTACTTTGCCTTAAGATTGTCGGTAATTATCGAGCCCTCGGGACGAAAAGTTATATCCTCGACAATTCTCTCGTATTCTTTTATGGAAAAATTGTTCAAAAAACCAATTGCTCTGAAATATCTGTTCATTTCGTCTCCGCTTTTTGGCGCTTATCTGATTTCGGTCATGCCTCCCATGTAAGGACGAAGAACTTCAGGAATTCTTACGGAACCGTCTGCCTGAAGGTTGTTCTCAAGGAATGCGATAAGCATTCTGGGAGGAGCAACTACCGTATTGTTTAATGTATGCGCAAAATATTTACTGCCGTCTTTTCCGTTTACACGGATCTTAAGTCTTCTTGCCTGTGCATCACCGAGGTTGGAACAGCTGCCGACCTCGAAGTACTTCTGCTGTCTGGGTGACCATGCTTCAACATCGAATGATTTAACCTTAAGATCTGCAAGATCGCCCGAGCAGCACTCAAGTGTTCTTACGGGAATATCCATTGATCTGAAAAGATCGACTGTGTTCTGCCATAATTTGTCAAACCACATCTTGGATTCATCGGGATGACAAACAACGATCATTTCCTGCTTCTCAAACTGGTGAATTCTGTATACACCTCTTTCCTCGATACCGTGTGCACCTTTTTCTTTTCTGAAGCAGGGTGAATAACTGGTAAGAGTTTTGGGAAGTTCTTCTTCGGGAATGATAGTATCAATAAACTTACCGATCATCGAGTGCTCTGAAGTTCCGATAAGGTAAAGGTCTTCACCTTCAATCTTGTACATCATCGCATCCATCTCGGCAAAGCTCATAACGCCTGTAACTACATTGCTTCTGATCATGAAAGGAGGAACGCAGTATGTAAATCCTCTGTTGATCATAAAGTCTCTTGCATAAGAGATAACAGCGGAATGAAGTCTTGCGATATCTCCCTGAAGATAATAGAAACCGTTACCTGCAACTTTTCTTGCAGCATCAAGATCGATACCGTTGAATCTCTCCATAATCTCGGTATGGTAAGGTATTTCAAAATCGGGAACAACGGGATCGCCGTATTTTGTTACTTCCACGTTTTCAGTATCATCTTTTCCGATGGGAACCGAAGGATCGATAATATTGGGAATGACCATCATGATCTTTGTTGTCTCTTCCTCGAGTTCCTTCTGTTTAACATCAAGTTCCTCAAGTTTCTTGGCATTCTCAGCTACCTGTTTCTTGGCTTCTTCAGCTTCTTCTTTTTTGCCCTGAGCCATGAAAGCACCGATCTGCTTGGAAATTGCATTTTTCTTTGCTTTTAAATCGTCAGCTTCCTGCTGAGTTTTTCTTCTCTGCTCATCGAGTTCGATTACTTTGTCTACAAGCGGTAATTTGTCAAACTGAAATTTGTTTTCAATATTTTTCTTTACCACTTCCGGATTTTCTCTTAAAAACTTAATGTCGATCATTATCTGTATCTCCTTAAATTTATATTTACGCCGGTTTGCGTTTTTTACATGTTATTATTTCTGATTTTTTGATTTTTTCGTATTATTTCTGTTTGTTTTCCGAGATTTTTCTTCTTATATTATAGTCTTTTTTTCGAACTTTTCTTTTCGGATTTATATTTCTTTTTTCGGGTTTTCTTTGGCATTTCCGGATTTTTATTTCCGTTTTTCAGGTTTTCTTTGGCACTTCCGGATTTTTATTTCCGTTTTCCAGGGTTTTCTTTGGCGTTTCCGGATTTATATTTCCGTTTTTCAGGTTTTTCTTTGGCATTTCCGATAATTTTTTAAGAATCTCCCGATTATTCTTCATTATCGGATTCGTTACTCTTGGCAATCTTCATTTTTCTTCTCGTTGCCTTGTCTACCGCAAGCTGTTCTTCTTCACCGAGAACGATATCGCATTTACCGTTCTTGATACGCTTGGAGTAACAGTAGCATCCTGATGTATTGTGAATTGAGTTTATCAGAATTCCGGTATCGTTTTCATCAAGCAGTACAAGACAGAAACTTAACTTTCCGCCCATTTCCTTGAAAGCGTCGTATTTTACAAGACCGACTTTCTGGAATGCAGTCTGGTGTTTAGCATAAAGATCCTTTATTTCTCTTGAATGTTTAAGTCCGAGTTTTCTTAAAGAATCCTGCTCCTCGCACATCTGGAAAACCTTTTCTTCAAGACTTTCCGCTGTCGAACCCTTCATAAATTTCCTGTATGCTTTTCTGAATTTTACATTCTGATATATTATATAGGCGGTTCCGGCAATCAGTATGATAATAAGGATAAGAATTATCAGAAAAAGATATCCTATATCAATACCGCCGAGGCCTATTTTGTTAAAAAAAGCACTTTCCATTAATTACCTCGTTTTGTCACATATTATAGAGTATGAAAAGTTATGTAAACCTATTTGAAAAGATCCATGATTCTTTCGAAATCATCATTTGAATAAAACTCGATTTCAATTTTTCCTGAACCGTTCTCTTTTACATTTACTACAACTTTTGTTCCGAGTTTGTTTTTAAGTTTTTCTTCGTATGACTTAAAAGCATCTGAAATCTGCTTATCCGTTTTATCTTTTGTCTTCTTTTCTTTTCCAAGATTTTTAACGGTTTTCTCGACTTCTCTTACACTCATTTTCTTGTCGAAAACTTCCTCGGCAAGAGCAATCTGCATTTCAGCATTTTCTACACCGAGAAGTGCTCTGGCGTGTCCTGCGGAAATCTTTTCATCAATAAGCATCTGCTGAACTTCCGGACAAAGTTTCAAAAGACGCATTATATTGGTAATTGTTGTTCTGCTCTTGGATACTTTTTCAGCAACTTCATCCTGTGTCAGTTTGAATTCTTCGATCAGTCTCTTATATCCGTTTGCTTCTTCAACAGGATTTAAGTCTTCTCTCTGAAGATTTTCGATAAGAGCAATCTCAACTATTTCTCTCTCTGTAAGATCTTTTATTATAATGGGAATTTCTGTAAGTCCCGCTTTGTTGGCAGCTCTCCATCTTCTCTCACCGGCAATGATTTCATAATAGGTTTTTCTGTCCTGTACAATGAGAGGTTCAATTATTCCGTGTTCTTTAATTGAGTCCGCAAGTTCCTGCAAAGCGTCTTCGTTGAAATTCTTTCTGGGCTGCTGACGGTTCGGCTCAATCTTGGAAATGTTCATCATTACGACACTGTCTTTTAAATCCGTGCTGACTGAAGGCTTTTCCACACTTGTATCGATAAGAGCCTTAAGGCCTTTTCCTTTATTTAATCCACCCTTTTTTACTGCCATTTAGGTTTTCCCCCTTTTTAACGTTTGCAATGCTGATTCAAAGTATTATTATACTACTTATTTTCTCTGTTCGCATTATTTTATTTTCAGTAATTCATCTGCAAGATTATCATAACTTTCCGCACCTGCCGACTTCGGATCATAAACACATATCGGCATTCCGTAACTGGGTGCTTCTGCAAGTCTTACATTTCTGGGAATCGTTGTCTCGAATATTCTTTCCTCGAGAGCTTCTTTTATGCTTTCAACTACTTCCTGTGAAAGATTTGTTCTCGCATCATACATTGTGAATACCACACCTTCCATCGAAAGAGCGGGATTCAGTTTTTTCTTTATAAGATTAATTGTATGGATGAGCTGTCCGAGACCTTCCATTGCATAGTACTCACACTGAATGGGAACGAGTACGCTTCCGGCTGTTGTCATTGCATTAACCGTAAGCATGCTGAGTGAAGGAGGGCAGTCAATGAAAATATAATCATACTGATCCTTGATCCAGTCGATTTCATTTTTCAAAACATATTCCTTATTGTCAAAATCCATCAGTTCAATTTCAGCTGCGGCAAGATTCACGTTGGATGGAATAACCGAAAGATTTTCAATTACATCCGGAATGATACATTCTTTTACCGAACGCTCTCCGAGCATTAATTCATAAACAGTATTTTCGATTTCTTTATTATCAATTCCGAATCCGCTGCTCGAGTTTCCCTGAGGGTCCACATCGATAACAAGTACTTTCTTACCTTTTTTTGCAATGGCTGCCGATAAGTTGATCGCAGTTGTAGTTTTTCCTACTCCGCCTTTCTGATTGGCAATTGCTATAACTCTGCCCATTCACACAATCTCCTTTTTAGTATTTATTGATTAACTTCCTTATATATATGCTTTAAGTTTTATATATGTTTAAATATCTTTGAACTTATATTCGTTTATTCTTATGCTTTTTCTTTATCTCCGGATATTTTACAGATATGCTTTATATCAATTTTTATCTTTGTTTTTATCATATCATCTGTATCCATTTTTAATTTTGACCGCTTGTTTATTCTACCATATTAATTATGTTTTCGGATAAAGAATTTTTACCAAATTTTTCCTTAATTATTTTTCTTTTTTGTTACTTCTTTTTTTAACGCAAGATATAGATTTTGAATCCTAAATTGTTTCACATGAAACATACTATATGTATTTTATTGATTTTTATGTTTCACGTTCAACAAACAAAATGTTGTGATATGTTTCACGTGAAACATTATATATTGATTATTGAGAAAATTGTTCTAAAAAATGTTTCACGTGAAACTACAATATATAGAACATTAGAAAATAAATTGAAAAACTAAATATAGAAAAATAGAATTTTTTTCAAATTTTTCTATAATATATCATTGATCAGAAATTTTTACAACAAGAATATCATCGATAAATTGAATATATCCCTGTTCAGGGAAGCATGGCATATCGCCGGCAATATTCTCGGTAACGGGTAATTCGTATACATTTATATTAGCGCCAAGATGATATTTAAGATAATTTATATATGTGGCATTATTGGTAAAAGGTGTAATGCCGGTACCTATCTGATCAAAGTAAACATCGGTCGGGATGTATTTAGAATTTCCGAATATACCGACAAAAGCAACAGGAGTTTCTCCCCATTTGTAGCCTTCGGTATTTTCTATCTGATAAACAATCCGAGTCATGATCGATAAATAGTTCTGTTCCTGAATATGAGCTTTAACATAAATCTGATTGGAGTAAACAACATTATTTAGAACAAGCCACAGAACAGGAACAACAATTAACTGCATCGGAAGCTTTACCTTTTTGGAATCGGTAAGTTTAAGATTCTCTTTAAGAACAAGAAAAGCAAAGACATATACCAATAGAATTCCGTAAGTCATCAGAGCATGCTCCACTCCTTTTGACATAAAGCAAACAAAATTGGATGTAAACGGGAATAAAGCAATCAGGAAAACCTGAAGCAAAACAGATGAAACAGAATTCTTCTTAAGGATATTTATACGAATTAATCCTGCAATAAGAATCACAAATGCAAGAATATTAACAGCTATAATACATATATTTATAAAAGTACTGATAGGAGTTCCGTGAATTTTACCTGATGCATAGATTCCCGGTTCGAAAAGAAAACGGAAAAAATTATAATATGTTGTGCCTATAAGTGAAGGAACAGATACGAAATCGAACCTGGCAACTGAAGCAAGACCGTTATAAGAATCTGATTCGGCAAGACCTTTTTTTACCAAAACTACTCTGTAAATAATATAGTAAAGTCCGCCGGATAAAACAAACGAACAGATATATAAAAAAGCAGATTTATATATTTCCTTGAACTTCTTTCCGGAATAAAGTTCTTTTACGAAGAGAATAAACACAATTGCAAGTGCAACAGAAATATATGCCTGATATAAACCAAGACTGAGTATCATTGAAAAACATCCGCATATAATATAAGGGATCTTTCCTTTCATTAAAAGTCTTACTCCGAAAACAGAGAAAAAGAGCGCCATCGCATATATGTCCAGCCAGGGGAGGAACATATAATTTGCCGTGGTCAGAACATTATTGCAGATAAGAAATCCCGAAAGAAAGAATATCTCTGCCTTTCCGTCGAAATCAAAAATATCACATAGAAGCCAGACAGACAGTCCGAAAAAAAGAATCGCGACAACCGAAATCAGCCATGAAGATGTAATACTTCCAAAAAGAAGAATAACAAATGGCTGAACGAAACGACCGAGTGATTGCTGAAAAGCAATATCAGCTCTAACTGTATTTAAAAGAGTATCGTGAAAATAAATAAGATTACTCATTCGATAACCATGAGCAATAAGAAACCAGATAATAACGGAAATCATTGCCGTAGCAAATATCTTAAAATTTATTTTCTCTTTATTCATAGCGGCGATTCCTCAGAAAAAAATGTTATCGATACAATATATAAATAATGAAAAAAATGTTTAACGTGAAAACTATAAAGGTTTTTTGGAAGGTGTTCCGGCTTTTCTCGGAAAACGATCTTCTGTCGATTTAATCTTTTTGATAAGAATATTACTTCTCGAATAATCGGAATCCGGAAGAATAAAATCATTTACAGATATAATCTTACCTCCGAGCATACCGACTGCATTTTTTGAAGCAGTTATTTCTACTTTTGAATTGCCCGATTTATAAGGAACAAAAAATCCATCAGGTTTTACAAAAGGAATACAATACTCAGACAAAACACTTAAATTGGCAACTGCTCTTGAAACTACAATATCATACTGTTCACGATATTCAATATCGTGTGCAAGGTCTTCAGCTCTTGAATGAATTGCCTTAATATTCTCAAGTCCCAATTCCGTAATAACAAGATTAAGAAAATCAACTCTCTTATTAAGTGAATCTACAAGCGTGATCTGAAGATTCGGAAAAATGATCTTCAAAGGAATACCGGGAAAACCTGCACCGGTACCAAGATCAAGTATACTGTAATCCTTCTCATTAAGATCTTCAATCACCTTTATGAGTGAAACAGAATCGAGATAATGTTTCTTAAATATTTCGTCCCTGTCTGTAATGGCTGTAAGATTTATCTTTTCATTCCACTCAAGAAGAAGATCAGTATACTTTTCAAAAAGAGATAACTGTTCTGAAGAAATCTCAATATTCCATTCTTTTAAATCTTTTATAAACTGTTCCATGTGAAACTTCTCCAAAAATCCAACAAGCCAAAATAAAAAATCTAAAATCAAAGTATAAAGTAAAATATAAATACTGAAACTATAATTACTTAACAAAACAAAATAGTATATTACCAACTATTAGAATTGCATTAATACAAAATAAAATTATCAGAAAAAATGTAATGTTTTCAGCATACATTTATATACCCTCAAAACAATGCAATTTTTTTTGATATAAAGACTTATACTTTCAGAAAACAAATATCATTTATGAAAGAGACATGACGTAAACCTGGCAAGGATTTGCTTCATCCCATAACATAGGAAAAACTTCAAATTCCTTAAAGCCCAAACTTAAATAGAAAAGATTGGTTTTGTCATAGTCATCATATACACCCATCTTAACAGTCTTAACCTGCATGAATGAATAACCTTTTTCAATAGCTATTTCTTTGGCTTTCTTGAAAAGTGATTTTCCGACACCTTTTCTGTGGTATTCCTGCAATACACCCATTACGGCAAGTTCGACTGTTTCTTTGCCGGTTTCTTTAAGGCAGAGAAAACCGATAGGCTTATCATCCTCATATGCAGCTACCATTATCATATTTGCACTGTCCGAAATATACTGTTCTCTGGTTTCAGAAATTTCGAACCAGTTATTGAGTGATTCAAGTATATTTCTGGCGATGCGCATTTTTTCTTCAATATCTATGATTTCCAATAACATAATTTTACCTCTATATTTCAATCTGTTTATATGTCCTGTTTATTGGACATATAAAAGTATTATTATAAAAATTATTAATTGTTTTTATATGTCCGTTTTATTGGACATATAAAATATAAGTGATATCTTTTTTTAGAAGCAGATAAAAACAAATAAATGAGACAATCTAAGATAAAAAACATATTTAAAAAATGGCTTTAAAAACTTTAAAGTGAAAATGGCTTTATTCTTTCAAAAACCATATCACCGATTTCTTTTATCCTTAATAACCTCGTATGCCTTATCCAAAGCTTCTTTCGGTTCGCACGGATAATCCGGCTCAAGGAGCTCGTCTGCTTTACTTCGATCAATCCTGTACCATCTCTTAACCGAAACACCGATGGTCAGTTTTGAATTGGGCGTTGTGAAGTAAGCAACATCACCGTATGAATCCGGTTTGTTTCCGGAAGCTTCACCTACAACTTCTCCGATATCGTTATCAAGAATATACATTGTAAAATCCATTGCGGCACTGAATGTCTCACTGTTTGTAAGAACATAAACGTTACCGTCAAACTGAGGATTTGCTTTATTATTATGTATAACTACATTACGATTTTTTCGGAGATAATTTCCGAATCGTACATCGGAATTCCATGCGTTATATTCATCTACATTCAGGTAACGGATGAATTCATCACCAACCATTGAAGATCCTCCTCCGTTATAACGAAGATCCACAATTATATCTTCAACACCGGAAGCTTCAACGGATTCAAAAAATTCTTTAACACATTGTCTGTATTCGGAATTATATGAACAATCGGTTAATGTAAAAATTCCGATTCCGTTTTCTTCATCTATCTCGTAATAAACCCATTTCTCGGAAGCATTCTTATCAAAACCTGTTACTTCACTTAACGGAACAAAATCATAATGAATTTCTTCATCACCTTCGGGGGTTTCAAAAACAAAATCAACTCCGTTTGAAACGTCTAAACCGATCCATGTAAGATAAGTTTCATTAATGATAACATTATTAACAAAAATTCCTTCCGCGTAACTCTCGGTTTCATACTGGTATACAGAAAGAAACTTTTGAAAAACATCTTCGGAATTTTCTCCGTTAATGCTTTTCGGAAAGCCGTATTCCTTAAGAAGCGAAAAATCATTGATGTATCTGAAATTACCGGAACGGGCAAAAACGGAAGTATGTCCGTCATACATTTCATGCATTATACGTGAGATGATTCTCCATTCATCAAGAACGGTTATTTCATCATAGGAAGAAAGATTTGCGATTTCTTCAAGGTACTTAGCTTCCACTGCATCAACATGATCATTTTTTTCTTCAAGCCATGCCGGGTGACGTTCACGAATCTTCTTCATCGTATAATCAATATCTTCCCTGACCTGCTTCTCGGTCAGGACGCTGTCCATAGGCAGAACTTCGGCAAATTCATTTATTGAAAACCGTTTCGGATTAAAACACAAATTATAAACAACAAAAGGAGAAACACTTAAAACAACCATAAGAAAAATAATTAAAATAAGAATTTTAAATATTTTTTTATTACATGTTTTAACATCTTTTCGATTCATATAAAAAACCTCATTCACGTAAAAAGTATAAAGCAAATTATTGAGATTAAATGTCCAATAAATCGGACAGTATTAAAAAGTCTGAACATCAAAAATTATAGTATCTTTTCCGTTAAACAAACAGCAATATGTTTGAACCAAAGACATATGATCATTTGAAAATTCATAACTTGTATACCATTTTTCTGCTTCCATATCAGGAAGATTTATATTGCCGAGATTTATGTCAGAAAAATCATTTACTTCAACCCAGTTATATGAGTTAAATAATTCTTTCGCTTCATCTTCGCTGATGGTAATGATCCCGCGGTATCTCGGATCAGTCGGACCTAAAGATAAATCTCCTCTCGGTCCGTATCCGATTCTTACCGTTTCATATTCGCAATGTTCAACATCCAGATTTTTTACATACTTTGTCGTAAATGCTTTGTCTGAATGATAATCAATAAGTTCAACCTGTTTGCGTGAACAAGCAGATAAAACAAAAAGAGATAAAAATGAAACAAGTAAAACAGCAAATAATCTTTTCATATCGTACCATTAAATTAAAATCCAAATTTCCGCAAGAGTTCAATTTTGAATAGATTTTAAACCTGCCAAAATATCAGAAATAAATCATTTTCCAATCGATGCAAGGTAAATTAAAAGAACTGAAACATCTGCAGGAGTAACACCGCTTATTCTCGATGCCTGTCCGACAGAAAGAGGTTTGAAAAGTTTTAACTTCTGTCTTGCCTCAAGTCTTAATGAAGAAACATCATCATAATTAATATCATCCGGTATATGTTTCTTTTCCATTTTTTTGAATGCGGCAACCTGACGTTCCTGTCTTTCGATATAACCTTCGTATTTTATTCTGATGCAGACCTGCTCAATGATATCTTCAGGAAGTTCTTCTCTTTCCCTGTCAAAGAAAGATAAGTTTTCATAAGTGATTTCAGGTCTGCAAAGCAATTCCGCAAGCGATGTTCCGGTTCTTAAAGGAGCAGAACCGAGTGCTTCAAGATATTCCTGATTTCTGGTTGCGGAACCGACAAACGTATTCTTTAATCTTTCAACTTCAGCCTTGATTTTTTCGTCTTTGTAAAGAACATAATCGTACTGTTCTTTTGTAACAAGTCCGACTTTATAACCGACTTTTCGAAGTCTGAAATCAGCGTTGTCCTGACGAAGCAGAAGTCGATACTCTGCTCTTGAAGTCATCATTCTGTAAGGCTCGGGGTTTTCTTTTGTTACAAGATCGTCGATTAAAACTCCGATGTATGCTTCGCTTCTATCGAGAATAATCGGATCTTTTCCCTGAAGTTTTCTTGCTGCATTTATACCGGCAATAAGTCCCTGCGCAGCTGCTTCTTCATATCCTGAACTTCCGTTAAACTGACCTGCGGAAAAGAGTCCCGATACACCTTTTATTTCAAGTGATAATGTTAACAGACCGGGTGTCAGGCAGTCATATTCGATCGCATATGCGTTTCTTACGATCTTACAGTTTTCAAGTCCCGGAACAGTTCTATACATTGCAAGCTGAACGTCTTCGGGAAGTGATGAACTCATGCCGCCGACATACATTTCATTTGTATAAAGACCTTCCGGTTCAATGAAAACCTGGTGTCTTTCCTTGTCGGCAAATTTAACGACTTTATCTTCGATCGAAGGACAGTATCTCGGGCCAGTACCTTCAATAATTCCGGCATAAATAGGCGAACGGTCAAGGTTGGCCTTAATGATCTTATGAGTTTCCTCATTTGTATATGTAAGGTAACAGGAAACCTGTTCTTTCTGTATGTCTTCGGGATTTGTGGAGAATGAAAAAGGAATGATTTTTTCATCACCTTTCTGTTCTTCCATCTTAGAAAAATCAAGACTTCTTTTATCCATTCTCGCGGGAGTTCCGGTCTTAAATCTTCTTAAAGTAACACCCATCGCATTAAGCGATTCCGACAGATGAGTTGCTGCCTGAAGACCGTTCGGACCGGTATAGGTAATGGCTTCGCCACATAAACATCTTGCATTCAGATATGTTCCGGAACAAATGATTACAGCTTTGCAAAGATATGTTGTTCCTGTAAAAATCTTTACTCCGCGTATGATTTTTTTATCACCGTCTTCATCAAAAAGAATCTCACAAACCTCACCCTGTTTAATGGTCAGATGTTCCTGATTTTCAAGCGTTTCTCTCATTGAATGCGAATAATTTGCTTTATCCGCCTGTGCTCTTAATGAATGAACAGCGGGACCTTTTGAAAGATTAAGCATCTTCGACTGAATAAAAGTTTTGTCGATGTTTTTGCCCATTTCACCGCCGAGTGCATCCAGTTCTCTGACCAGATGACCTTTGCTTGTTCCGCCGACATTCGGGTTACAGGGCATTAGCGCAATACTCTCAACGGATACAGTAAATATAACCGTTTCAAATCCCAGTCTTGCACATGCCAAAGCCGCCTCACATCCTGCATGTCCGGCACCGATTACACATACATCTGTTTCAATTGTAAGATTGTTTTTGTTAGTAGACATTTTCTTATGATTTTTTTCTTTGTATTTTCAGATTTTTATTCTTTATTGCAAGTTTAAATTTTTGATTTTCTGTTTTTTGATTTTTCTTCTCATATAAAAATTTTTTTTCATTAACCTGTAAAAAAAATCAAAACGTCAATTATAAATCAAAAATCATTTATTATCAGTTTTCTGTTTTATAAACCTTTGTAAGTGTTGCGGAATTTTCTTTGGTAATTTCGTGACCGTAAGTTCCGTCTTCATTAAGGTTATACCATACAAGCTGTGCTGATCTGCTGTACTGGATTGTTCCGTCTGACTTTACAAGTATAAGTGTCCAGAACTGTTCGGGAAGATTTTCCGCGTCGGCACCTTCGCTTGCATACATTTCGGTTGTAATTGTATATGTTCCGGTAAGTGTATTTCCGCTTATAAAAGCTTCATCAAGAGAAGAATGCATTTCTTCGTCATCAAACTTAACGTCGGGATTTCCTGATTCGGATCCTGTAATTGTTACCGTAACACCGTCTCCGACCCATTCGCCGTCCCATCCGAGTTCTTTATCAGAAGCATCTGAACCGGAAACTGAATTTTCTTTGTTTTCTTCCGCATTTGATGTTTCAGTATTTTCAGTCTGTGTTTTTTCAGCTTCTTCTTCCTTTGCTTCTTCCTGCATTTCCTTTAATCCCTGAATGGCTGCATCACGTGTTTGATTTACAAAACAACCTGTGAGCATTGATAAAGATACAAGTGATGTCAAAATAAAAAGTACCTGTTTTTTCATGATATTTCCTTTCCAAACAATTGTATTTCTAAAACTCTCTTATAAGAAACAATCTGTTTCCCTGATCTTCAAATATGTCATATCCGTTTCTTTTATAAAACTTAAAAGCTCTTTCGTTTGACTTTTCAACATGAAGCAAAGAAGCGGAAACATTAACGGATTTTCCATACTCTTCTGCTTCTTTTAAAAGTGCATTTCCTATTCCGTTTCCGCGATATTTTTCGGACACACTGAAATCATCAAGATATATGTATTCATGTTCCTCGCGATGTACTTCCACAGAAATGAAAGCTTCGACATTTCCGTTTATTTCGGCAACGAAAATAATGTCTTCTCCATCGGCAAAATATTTGTCAATATCGCCTTCTTCATAACCTTTTACATCATCGGTATTGTAGATTGTTTTAAGCATTTCAACGAACAATTCGCATATTCTGCTTTCATCTTTTTTATCTGCTTTTCTTATTGTATATTCCATATATTGATTATTTATATTTTTACCTTTTTATTCCAAATTTCAGTATCAATTAAAGATTTTTTATTCTGAATTTTTTTATTTTTTGATATTATGGTTTGGTTACGTTTTTTATTTTTTTCTTTTATCAGAAAAAATAATCATAATAACAGTCAGGCTTTGCAATATCTATAAAAAAATAAACGTATTCATTTTAAAAAACTATCTTACTTACCCATACAGAATTCCGAGAAAATCTTGTCAACAAGATCGTCGTTTACTTCTTCACCGATTATTTCGCCTAAAGATGCATATGCACTCATCAAATCTATCGAAAGAAAATCTTCGGGCATGCTGTTTTCTATGGATTCCCTCACTTTTGTCAAAGCTTCGGTTGCCTTGATAAGTTCATTTTTCTGACGAAGATTGGATACCATTACCTCATCATTAAATGAAAGTTCTCCGTTAAAAAACATGCCC